>CAIOHJ010000047.1 GCA_903858085.1 uncultured Chloroflexota bacterium | reverse complement strand
GCACATGAGTCGATCCAGATCGAAGCCCTGCCCGCCGACATTCCAGCCGAAATCACGGTAGACCTCAGCCCGCTGACCCTGGAAACGCCGATTCACGTACGCGACCTGCCTGCCATCAAGGGGGTCACCTACCGCAATGACCCCGACGAACTGCTCTTTTCGCTGATTGTGACACGCGGCGCCGAGGCTGAACTGGCCGAAACAGCCGCCGCCGCCGAGCCCGAAGTGGTCAAACGCGGCAAGCAGACCGCAGAAGAATAGCTCGCTGCTGATTGTTTCAGACCGTGCCGGTCTGAAACAATCAGCCCACGCTGCCAATACCGAATATTTTACAAAACACCAGGTTTGCAGAAACCTGGTGTTTTTTTTGGCCGGTTCGATCGGGGCATGCACTCACAAGGTGGGGGTCAACAAGACGACCTGGGTCTCCTCAGGCAGCGTGCTCTTGCTGAGTTTGAGCAGTTCGATCGGCTCAATGTTGGTCGCTCCAAACTCTTTGAGAAATTTCTCGACGCCCTCTAATTTGCTGGCCAACGGATCGGCAAGGCCAGCATGCTGGTAGTGCATCGGGATGACCAGGCGCGGCTCCAACAGGCCAATCAGTTCGACAGCGCGCGCAGGCTCCAACATGCCAGCCCCCCCCACCGGCACCAGCAGCACGTCCACCTCCCCAATGTTGAGCTCCTCGATCTCCGACTGGGCCGGCACCTCCCCGATGCCCCCCAAGTGGCCGACTGTCAGCCCGCCAAATTCAAAAAAAAACGCCACACTCCGTTCAGCCGTCACACCGTCGCCGCGGCGATGAGAGGTGGCCAGCCCCATGACAAATACATTCTTGATCTCAAACTCCCCAGGACCGCTCAACACTTTCGGATCCCCGGTCACCCGGTCGATCGCGTTGTGGCCCGGGCGATCATGGCTCACCGTGACAATGTCCGCACGCACCTTGGCCAGGGTCGGGCCGACAGATCTGTCGTATGGGTCGCAGATGACGGTCACCCCACCTTCACGAATGCGAAAACAGGAAAGCCCATACCAGGTAATGTCCATAACCAATCACTCCACAGCTACAAAAGGCTTGCCCACCAGAACAGCAGAGGCTGTTCTTTCCCCTTCCGATGGAACATCTGTTTGGTCTACTATACCCCAAGTCAAGACCATTGCCTAAATTCTGGCACCCACGCAGCAGTTGCAGCCAGAACTCTGGTGAAGCAGGTCTCACACAGCCAGCGGAGATGGCCCAGCTGCTTTTGCTGCCAGCAGCGACCGGCAGTGGTATGATGAGCACAACAGGCGCACAATTGTCTGCCAACAAGCTGTTCAGGGACACGCACAAGAAAGCCAAGCAAAATGTCTGTCGAACAAAAAGATGTCGATTGGGTGATCCAGGTGGCGCGTGGGGCCGGCGACCTTGCCCGCCGGATGTACGCCAGCGGCCAGGCCACCGTGAAAGAGAAATCAAACGAAATTGACCTGGTCACTGCCGCCGATGTCGCAGCAGAGGAGTTTGTTCGCGAGGCGTTGGCCCGCCTTTACCCAGGAGTCGCCCTGTGGGGGGAAGAGAGCAACCAGCCCCCAGCCCAGCCCGACTACTGGCTGGTCGACCCGATCGACGGCACCACCAACTTCGCCCACAACATCCCCTACTGCGCAGTCAACATCGCCTTGCAACTGGGGGGACAGACCGTGCTGGCCGTCACCTACCACATCGGCATGGACTGCACCTTCTACGCACGCCGCGGCGCCGGCGCCTTCCAGCGACTGTCCACCAGCCACGAACGCCAGCTGCAGACCAGCAGCACAGCCACCCTGCGCAAGGCCCTGCTGATCACCGGCTTCCCCTACCACCGCAGCGAGTCCGCAGACAACAACAGCGCCGAATTCGCCTACTTCATGCCGCGCACCGCCAGCGTCCGCAACCTGGGCTCGGCCGCACTCGACCTGGCCCACGTCGCCCTCGGCGCCGCCGATGCCTACTGGGAAGGCTGGCTCAACCCATGGGACCTGACCGCCGGCGTGCTGTTGGTGCGCGAGGCAGGCGGATGGGCCACGACCTATACAGGCCAAGAATGGACAATCGGCGACCGCCAGGTCATCGCCAGCAACGGCTCGCCAGAGCTCCACACTGCCCTGCTGACAGGAATCCAGAACGCCCGCGCCACAAACGGGTAACAAAATCTGCCAGAAAAAAAGCCCTCTGCTCTTCTGTCGGCATTGTCACACCCTCCCTGCTGCTGCTATACTCTTTTCAAGACAAGCCACACAACCACCGCTGGGAAAGGACAAAAATATGGGCGACATCAAATTTGGCACCGATGGCTGGCGCGGGCGAATCGCCGACGACTATACCTTTGCCAATCTGCGCCGCGCAACCCAAGGCTTCGCCACCTATCTGAAAAACAGAGCCCGCCAGGGACCCGTCGTGGTCGGCTACGACCGCCGCTTTTTGGCCGAACACTTTGCCGCCACAGCCTGCGAAGTCCTGGCTGGCAATGGCTTCACCCTCTTGCTGACCCCAGTGGCGACGCCGACCCCCGTCATCAGCTTCAGCGCCAAAGCCAACCAGGCGATCGCAGCCCTCAACATCACGGCCAGCCACAACCCACCCGAAGATTGCGGGTTCAAGGTGCGCGACCACAACGGCGGCGCCATTGCCCCGGCTGGCCTCAAAGAGATCGAAGCCAATATCCCCGATTCTGCCGCAGCCATCCCATATCTGCCCTTCGCCGAAGGGCTGGCCAGCGGACAGATCGCTTACTTTGACCCCAAAGCCGCCTATCTCGCCCACCTGGCTACCCTCATCGACGTCAAACCCATTCAAGAGGCCGGCCTCAAAATCGTCGTCGACAATATGTGGGGCAATGGCGCAGGCTGGCTGAGCGAAATCCTCCAGGGCGGACCCACCCAGGTGATCGAACTGCACGCCGAACGCAACCCCATCTTCCCAGAAATGAGCCGCCCCGAACCGATCCCCCCCAACGTCGACGCCGGGCTGGCTGTCGCCCGCTCCGTCGGGGCCGACTGCGTCTGCATCCTCGACGGCGACGCCGACCGCTGCGGTTTCGGCGACGAACAAGGCAATTTCGTCGACCAGCTGCGCGTCTACGCCCTGCTCGCCTATTACCTGCTCGAAGTGCGCGGGGAACGGGGCACGATCGTCAAAACCCTCAGCACCACCTCGATGCTCGATAAACTGGGCCAGGCCTACGGCGTCCCCGTCGTCAACACCGGCGTCGGCTTCAAATATGTGGCACCCGCCATGATCGAACACAACGCCTTGATCGGCGGCGAAGAGAGCGGCGGCTACGCCTTCCGCGGCCACGTCCCCGAACGCGACGGCATCCTCTCCAATCTCTACCTGCTCGACTTTATGGTCCGCACCGGCAAAAAACCGACCGAATTGCTGAAGCTGCTCTTCGCCAAGGTGGGCCCCCATTTTTATGACCGCATCGATGTGCGGCTGACCGACCGCACCCTCACCCAGGCAGCCCGCCAACGGCTCGACAGCGTCGACCTCTCCCAGATCACCCTCGGCGGCCACGCCGTGACCCGCCTCGATACCTCCGACGGCTATAAATTTGTGATGGATGACGGCGGCTGGCTGCTCGTGCGCTTCTCAGGCACAGAACCCCTGCTGCGCATCTACACGGAAACCACCGACCCACAGGCAGTGCCGGCCATTCTGGCCGACGGCCGACGGCTGGCTGGCGTCTGAACCGATACCCAGCCTCCCCTCCCATGTGCAATCTGACCTACGTTTTATCTGTTGCCTCTGTGATAAAATGAACAAGCTGGGTTGTGTAGAGTTTGAACTTAATTTGTGTACTCTTTGTGTGAAATGGCTGAATACAAAACGCCCTACCTGATCGATAGCCACTGCCATCTGGATCTGCCGCCGTTCGACGCAGACCGCGCCGAAGTCGTCGCCCGCGCGCAGGCCGCTGGGGTGACCCTCTGGGTCAATCCTGGGATTGACCTCGACCAGTGCCGACGGGCACTGGCTCTGGCCGAACAGGTTGAAGGGCTCTACGTGGCCGTCGGCATCCACCCCACCAGCGCCGATCGTTTTACCCCAGAGACGTTGCAAGCGCTGCACAGACTGGCCCAGCAGCCCAAGGTGGTGGCCATCGGCGAGATAGGGCTGGATTTTTATTGGGGCAACGTCGACCCAGCGCTGCAGCAGCAGGTGCTGCTCGCCCAGCTGGATCTGGCGGCCGAGCTGGGGCTGCCGGTGTTGATCCACAGCAGAGAAGCCAATGCAGCGGTCGCCGACCTTCTGCGCAGCTGGGTGGCCAGCAGCGGCTACAGACGGTCGCTGCTGGCCCGACGCCCCTTCGCTGGGGTGCTGCACGCCTTCAGCGGCGACCTTGCGCTGGCTGAGGAAGCTTTTTCTTGGAACTTCTTGGTGGGGCTCGGGGGAGCAGTCACCTTCCGCAACGCACAGACATTGCGGGCGCTGGTGCCAGCCTTGCGGCTGGATCGGCTGCTGCTGGAGACAGATGCTCCTTACCTGACCCCCCACCCGTACCGGGGCCAACGCAACGAGCCCGCTCGGCTGGCCTTGGTCTGTGAACAGCTGGCGCTGCTGTACGGCATCTCCCCTGCAGCGCTGGCGGCGCAGACCAGTGCCACTGCACTTCGTTTTTACGGTCTGGAGGATCGGTTCGGTGTTGACTCAGCAACTCACCACACCGCAGTATTTGTCTAGAAAGTTCCTGGACGCCGCCGTGCGGGCCCCTGTGGCGGATCCGCCCGCCCCCGCCTACAGCGGGGCTCCGGATGTCAACGCCCTGTTCGCGCCGATCCAGCCTGCGCTGCGCCAGGTCGAACAGAGGCTGCGCTCCGTGGATTCGCTGCTCTTTGCCCCCCTCGCCGAAGCCTTTGCCAACCTGATCGGCAGCGGCGGCAAACGGTTGCGCCCGGCGCTGGCCCTGCTCGCCTCCGAACTGAACACGGCGCTGCCCGGCACCTCGCGCACCCAGCCAGCCATCGCGTTGGCGGCCTCGGTTGAAATGCTTCACACAGCCACGTTGGTGCACGACGACGTGATCGACGGTGCCTTGCTTCGCCGCGGCGCTCCAACCCTCAACGCCCGTTGGAACGGACTCTCGACGGTGCTGGCCGGCAACTACCTGTTTGGCACGGCGGCACGCTTTTCTGCGGAAACCCAGAATCTCCGCGTGATCGAGCTGTTCAGCGACACGCTGCGGATTATTGTCGACGGTGAGCTTCGCCAGCTCAAAGACCGCTACCGTTTTGCCCAGGACCGTGCCAACTACTACCAGCGCATCTACGCCAAAACGGCCAGCCTCTTCTGTGCCGCCACCCAGGGCGCCGCGCTCCTGACCCAACTGCCTGAAGAGCGCATCGCCGATCTGAACCGTTTCGGCTATAATTTTGGGATGGCCTTTCAGATCATCGACGACGTCCTTGATTTTACCGGGGATGACAGCACGCTGGGCAAACCTGCCGGCAGCGACCTCCACCAGGGGACGCTGACTTTGCCCTTCTTCCATTATTTGCACTGTCACCCCTGCCCGACCGAGGTGGTTGCCCAGCTGGAGGAGGCACAGATGGAGGCAGACGACGGCGACCCGGCAGCCTGGAGCCAGGCAGTCACCGACCTGGTCACCCGCCTGTGCGCCAGCCCCGCGATCGAGGCCGCACGCGAGGAAGCCCGCTCTTTTCTGCACAAGGCTGTCGACGATCTGCGGGCGCTGCCCGACAACCCGTACCGCCACTCGCTCTACGGGCTTTGTGAATTCGTGGTCAGACGGACGTACTGAGCCCAGCCGGGAACACAGCGCCCCGGTTGGGACGCCGGTGGCTCGCTGCCACCCTGTTACGCCACCTGCACCGTTCTGTGCCAGGAGGGTACAATGTCAGCTGAAGATCCCAGAATTCTGGCCCTGCGCAAACGGCGCGAGCTGGCACTGGAGGGTGGAGGCCGCGAGCGCGTCGAACGCCACCATGCCAAAGGGCGACGTACCGCACGCGAGCGGCTGGCCCAACTCTTCGACCCCTCTACCTTTCAAGAGCTGGGCCTGCTGGCCAGCACACGGCTGGACAGAGAGGGCCCGCCCGGCGACGGGGTGGTGGTTGGTTTTGGCCAGGTCGATGGCCGCACCGTTTTTGCCTACGCACAGGACGCCACAGTCTTCGGGGGGGCGCTGGGCGAGATGCATGGACGCAAAATTTGTCAGGTGATGGATCTGGCCGTCGACGCCGGCGCCCCGATCGTGGGGCTGATCGACTCGGGGGGAGCACGGATCCAGGAGGGCATCTATGGACTGGGCGGCTACGCCGACATCTTCCGGCGCAACGCAACCTATTCGGGCATCGTCCCCCAGATCAGCCTGCTGCTCGGCCCCTGTGCCGGCGGCGCCGCGTACTCCCCTGCCCTGACTGACCTGGTGGTGATGGTCGAAGGACACTCCTACATGTTCCTGACCGGCCCGGAGGTGGTCCGGGCCGTCACGGGCGAGACAGTCGACGCCGAACAGCTGGGTGGGGCCAGCATCCACCTCTCCACCAGCGGGCTGGCCCATTTTGTCCGGTCGGACGAAACCAGAGCGATCGACCTGGCACGACAGCTGTTGGGCTACCTCCCCTCCAACCACCTGGAAAACCCACCGCTGGCAGGGGCCGGGTCAGCCCCCGCCCAGGCAGACACCCTGCTCAACAGCATCGTCCCCTTCGACGTGCGTCAGCCCTACTCGATGCACACTGTGATCGAGCAGATTGTCGACATCCACTCGTTTTTGGAGATCCAGGAGCAGTTTGCGCGCAACGCGGTTGTCGGGCTGGCACGGCTGGCCGGCCAGCCGGTCGGCGTGGTGGCGCAGGAGCCAGAGGTGCTGGCCGGCGCGCTCGATATCGACGCGTCAGACAAGATCGCACGTTTTGTGCGCTTCTGCGATGCCTTCAACCTCCCACTTGTCACTTTGGTCGATACCCCAGGCTTTCTCCCCGGCATCGATCAAGAGTACCATGGCATCATTCGGCATGGGGCCAAAATTGTCTACGCCTATTCCACGGCGACCGTGCCCAAAATCAGTGTCGTCACCCGCAAAGCCTACGGCGGCGCCTATGTGGTCATGAGCAGCAAACAGCTGGGCACAGACATCACCCTCGCCTGGCCCAGCGCCGAAATCGCCGTGATGGGAGGAGAGGGGGCAGCCAGCATCCTCTACCGCAAAGAGATTGCCCAGGCGGATGACCCTGCCCAGGCCCGCGCCCGCTACGCCGAGGAGTACCGGGAACGCTACCTCAACCCCTATGTGGCTGCGGCGAGCGGCTTTGTTGACGAGGTGATCGAACCAGCAGAGACCCGCCAGAGGCTGTTGGCCGCACTGGCTGCGCTGCGCCAGAAAGCAGTTGTCCCGCTCGCCCGGCGCCATGGCAACATGCCGGCCTAGCGACAGAGCGCCGCAGAAGAGCCCCCAAAGAGGGGGGAAAAATGGGGAAAGCAGGATGTGGGAGGTATTCGAACAAGCTGTAGCCATCGCCGCAGTCGGGGTCACCCTGATCTTTGTCGTCCTGGCCGTCATGTGGGGGCTGATGGCCGCATTGGTGCGGCTCACCACGCCCCCATCTGAAGTGAAGACAGAAGAAGCTGCCACAGCCCCGGCAGAGCGCAGCGCCCAAAGCGCCAGACACCGCGCTGCTGCCGCAGCGGTCGCCGTGGCCCTGGCCACTGCCCCCCCCGCCAGAGAGAACAGACCCGCCGCACTCTCGCCGTGGCAGGCTGTCCAACGCAGCCGAGCGCTGAACTTTCGCCCCTTCCACCGCCCCCCGCCGACAAAACCGTGAACTGGGAGCTTCCATGCAACTACGCGTCCGCATCGACGGCCAGACCTATACGGTGGAGATCGATGATCTCCAGAGCCGCCCTGTCCAAGCCAGGGTCGACGGCGAACAAGTCGAGGTCTGGCCAGAAGCCAGCCCCGCCGCCAGCACACCGCCCGCCGCCAGCACACCGCCGAACAGACGGCCCACCACCTATCTGCCAGGGACCGTGCCAGCACCGCTGCCCGGCGACATCGTGCAGGTCGCCGTCAAGGCGGGCGACCCGGTGGCCGCTGGCCAGCTGCTCTGCACAATTGAATCGATGAAGATGAACAACCCGATCCGCAGCCCCTACGCTGGCACCGTGGAGCGTGTGCACGTTGCGGCCGGAGAACATGTCCACCACGGCCAGCCACTTCTGCAGCTGCGCCGCCTGGATGTACCGCCCCCTGCGGCGGGCGGCTGACCATGCCGCTCCAAGAACTGTTCGCTCTCCTGACAGAGGGGATTCACTTCTTCACCTGGGCCAACCTGGCGATGATCGCCGCCGGCGCGCTCTTGATCTATCTGGCGGTCGAACGGGGCTATGAACCGCTGCTGTTGCTGCCGATCGGGGCCGGCTGCATCTTTGCCAATCTGGGCATGTCCGCGTACACGCCCGGTTCCTGGCTGGAGACCCTCTATCGGTTGGGGATCGAGACCGAACTCTTTCCGTTGCTGATCTTTGTCGGCGTGGGGGCGATGATCGACTTCCGACCGCTGCTGGCCCAGCCCCAGCTGGTGCTGATGGGCGCCGCAGGCCAGGTAGGCATCTATGTGACTCTGCTGCTGGCTGCGCTGCTGGGCTTCGATCTGAAAGAGGCGGCAGCCATCGGGGTGATCGGCGCCATCGACGGGCCCACAGCCATTTTTGTGGGGACACAGCTGGCCCCCCATCTGCTGGGGCCGATCGCCGTGGCGGCCTATTCGTACATGAGCCTGATCCCCCTTCTCCAGCCGCCTTTGATGCGGTGGCTGACGACGCCAGCTGAGCGGCGGGTGCGGATGGAATATGCGCCCCGTCCGGTGGCGCGGGCGGCCGTATTGATCTTCCCGGTCGCAGCGACGATCTTTGTCAGCCTGATCGCCCCCGCTGCGGCCCCGCTGATTGCGAGCCTGATGTTGGGCAACCTGCTGCGTGAGGCGCTGGTGGTAGAACGGCTCAGCCTGGCAGCCCAACATGAAATCGCCAACATCTCGACCCTCTTTCTGGGGCTGGCCATCGGCGCCACCATGACAGCGGAACGCTTTCTTTACAGCCCAGCCACCGGCTTCCAGTGGCAGACCCTGCTGGTTCTGGCGCTGGGACTGTTTGCCTTTGTCATGGACACTGTCGCCGGGCTGCTCTTCGGCAAATTCATGTATGTGCTCTCCGGACGCAAAATCAACCCGCTGGTCGGCGCCTGCGGCATCTCGGCCTTCCCGATGGCCGGCCGTCTGGCCGCCCAGGTCGCTCAAGCAGAAGACTACAACAACTTTTTGCTCATGCACGCCATGGGGGCCAACACAGCCGGCCAGCTTGGCAGCGTCGTCGCCGGCGGGCTGCTGCTCGCCCTGGTCACTGGGTTGGGGTTCGCCTGAACGGCACAGTTCCTTCAGCGGTCAGCAGCTGCACCCAGTTCCGGCTCGACATGGCTGGCAAAATAACGCCCCCAATGGGGACGACGCCCGTCGATGTCGCTGAAACCATATTCGTCAGACAGCCCCCAGGAGCTGTACACCCCGCCATTTTTGGCAGCTACCGCCGGGTCGGCAGCCAGCGCAGCCACAGCACGCCCGACAAAACAGGGGGTCTCTGACGCAATAAAATGTGGTTCGCGAGCAGCCCCCTCCTGCCAGTTGGCCTCGGTCACCCCAAAATGGTCCAGCATCGCCTCAGAACGCAAAAACCCAGGGGTCACAGCCAACGCTGTGACCTGACAAAATTTTAACTCCTCCCCCAGCGCATAGGCCATTCGGATCACCGTCGCCTTGGCCAGGTCGTAGAAAAAATTGCCGCGGTAGCGCGGGCTGTCCCCATCTGTGATCTCCACGACCAGCCCGCTGCGCTGCGCCACCAACAGCGGGGCTGCAAAACGGGCTGTAACAATGTGGGTGTCGATCGCACGCCGCAGCAGGCGAATCCCCCGGTCGAGATCCAACTCCCAAAACGGAACCCCCCATTCTGTCAGCTCGTCCCCTCCCCAGATGTCGTTGACCAACAGGTCGAGACGGCCTTGTTCCTCCCAGACACGGGCAAAAAGCTGCTCCACCTGGCGGGCATCGCTGTGGTCGACCTGCACAGCAATGCCCTTCCCGCCGTGGGCAGTGACCCACTCGGCGCTCTCGTCGATCGTCTCTGGCCGGGCAGGGCCGCTGGCCAACGCGCCGCGCACGCTCCGCCCGCTGCAGTAGACGACCGCACCCGCTTCGCCCAGCATGCGGGCAATCCCACGGCCCGCCCCCCGTGTCGCCCCCGCAACAACCGCCACCCGTCCCGCCAATGGCTGCGTGCCCATCTCCGTTCTCCTGCCCACAAATAGAAGCGTACTCACTGAATCCTCTGTTATTTTACCATAGATTAAAGCTGTACAAAACCACTACAAAAGGAAAGGCCAAGATGAGCACGACAATCGACAAGAAGCGCTCCCACCGTGCAACGGCGGTCAGCGGCGACTACTGGCGCCAGTTCGCCGTAATTGTGGCAACACTGGGCACCATCGCCGTCAACGGGCTGGCCACCGGCCTGCCCTTGAATGGCCAGACCACCGGTGAGATCTCCGACCGCTTTCCTTCGTTGTTCACACCAGCGGGTTATGTCTTCTCCATCTGGGGGATCATCTATCTGGGCTGGCTGGCCTACATGGTCTACCAGGCGCTGCCAGCACAGCGGACCAACCCACGCCTGCGTGCGATCGGCTGGCCCTACGTGGTGAGTGGGGTCGCCAACTCTCTCTGGATTTTTCTTTGGCACTACAACCAGTTCACGCTGAGCCTGGCGGTGATGCTGCTGCTGCTGGCCAGCCTGATTGTGGTCTACGGGCAGCTGGCCCCCTGGCGCACTACAGTGTCGGCGGGCGAACGCTGGACAACCCACCTCCCCTTCAGCGTCTATCTGGGCTGGATCACGGTGGCCACCGTGGCCAATGCGGCGACGGTGGCGCTGGATTGGCAGTGGAGTGGCGCTCCCCTCTCTCCAGTGACCTGGACGCTGGCGCTGCTGGGGGTGGCCAGCCTGCTCGGCCTGATTTTTGCACTGCGCGAGCACAACTTCGGCTACGTCGCCGTCCTGGTCTGGGCCTTTCTCGGCATCGCCGTCAAACAGAGCGCGACCCCAGCGGTGGTCTGGGGCGCCTGGGTCGGCGCCGCTCTGCTGGCCGTGGTCGCCGTCTGGGGCTGGTGGCAGGGGCGCCAGGCGCGCAGCCTGCAGGCTGCCACCTGAAGCTGAACGAACCAGCCCGCCACCTGCCGCAGGGCTCCAGCCCACAGAGCAGGTCATTTATCCTGATGAAAAGAGAAGGGGTGCGTATGGGACAAAAAGTCATTGTGATCGGCAGCGGGTTTGGCGGGCTGAGCGCAGCAGCACGGCTGGCTGCGAGAGGCCATGAAGTGACCCTTTTTGAAAAGCGTGACAAGCTGGGAGGGCGCGCCTACACCTATGAGATCAACGGCTTCAACTTTGACGGCGGCCCCACGGTCATCACAGCCCCCTGGTTGCTCGACGAAGTCTGGGAGCTGGCAGGACGACGGCGCGAAGAGTACTTCGAGCTGATCCCACTTGACCCGTTCTATAAAATTTTTGACCACCAGGGGCGCTCCTTCAGCTACAACGGCGACCACGAATACATACTGAACCAGATCGACGCTTGGAACCCACGCGACAAAGAGGGCTACACGCGTTTTATGGCCACCACCCAAGACATTTTTCAGACTGGTATGGCGCTGATCGACAAGCCCTTTCTGCATTTCACAGACATGCTCCGGGTGCTCCCCGACCTGGTACGGCTGCAGTCCTACCGCAGTGTCTACGGCTATGTGAGCCAGTTTATCGAAAACGAGTTTCTGCGCCGCTGTTTTTCGTTCCACCCGCTGTTGATCGGCGGCAACCCGCTCGATGCCCCCTCCCTCTATGTCCTGATCCACTATCTGGAACGGGAATGGGGCATCCACTACGCCAAAGGAGGCACCGGCGCGATCGTCGACGGCTTTGGCCGCCTGCTCGACGAACTCGGGGTGCAGGTCCATCTCAACACCGCAGTCCAGGAAATCCTGATCGAAGACAACAGCGTGCGCGGGGTTCGGCTGGCCGATGGCAGCCTCCACATGGCAGACGCTGTGGTCTCCAACGCCGATGTGGCGTGGACCTACCTCCACCTGATCCCGCCGACCCAACGGCGCACCAACAGCGACCGCTGGGTCAAAAGCAAGAAATACAGCATGTCGCTGTTCGTCATCTACTTCGGCACCAAAAAACGGTACAACACCAGCAGCCACCTGGCACACCACAATATCCTCCTCAGCGAACGCTATAAAGGGCTGTTGCGCGAGATCTTCGCCGAACAGGAGCTGCCCGAAGATTTCTCACTCTATTTGCATATGCCGACGCTGACCGACCCCAGCATGGCGCCGGAGGGGTGCGAAGCCTTCTACGTGCTGTCGCCGGTCCCCAATCTCAACGCCCAGATCGACTGGAGCGTCAAGGCCCAGCCCTACCGCGATCTCATCATGCAGTTTTTGGAAGAAAATTACCTGCCTGACCTGCAGGCCAATCTGGTGGCAGAACACAGGATCGACCCGCTGCACTTTCAGGACACGCTCAACAGCTATCTGGGCTCGGCTTTTTCGGTCGAACCGACGCTGTTGCAGTCGGCCTGGTTCCGCCCACACAACCGTTCAGAAGATTTTGCCAATCTCTATTTTGTCGGAGCAGGCACCCACCCAGGCGCTGGCCTGCCAGGCGTCCTCTCCTCTGCCAAAATCGTAGACGGCCTGCTCAACCCGTCGGCGGCCTAGTCGCCAGCCGGGCCGCTACAGCCGGCAGCCCCCCCTGGCAGCCCCTGGGGGCTGCCAGGGGGGGCTGCCGATTGTGCTGTCAACCTGCCTTTGATCTATACTGATACAGACGGTCTTCTCTCCGTGCTGGGAGAAGGACGCAACTGGGAGAAGGACGCACAGACACACTGTGTCCTATCCGTACGGACATGCTCTCGTGTTGCATGCACTCCGCCGTACGCCCAGACTGCAGAGAAGACCTGACAGGCGGATATCAGCCGGTGTGGCGGGAGCAACAGGAATGGCAGGAACTTTTATGAGCGACCCGGTGGGCAGCGATCTGTTCGTCGACCTGGCAGAGTTGGAAGAGGCGTCCGAACCAACCCTCTGGCGCTGGATTGTCGATGCTGCTCCGCGTTCGGGGGCGGCCAACATGGCGGTCGACCAGGCAGTCGCCGAACGCTGCGCGGCTGGCCAGAGCCTGCCCACCGTACGCTTCTACCGCTGGTCGCCGCCCGCCGTGAGCCTGGGGCGGCTGCAGCCCTTCAGCGACCTGGATGCAACACAGGTGGCTGCGCTGGGCTACGAAATCGTTCGCCGCCCGACCGGTGGGCGAGCCATTCTGCACACAGACGAATTCACCTACTCGGTCATCGCCCCCGCTGCCCATCCGCTGATGCGCGGCGGGGTGATGGATGCCTATCTGCGCATCAGCAACGCCCTGATCACCGGCCTGCGTCTGCTGGGTGTACAGGCAGACAAAGCGCCCGGCGATGTGCGGGCCGGCCCCGATGTGTCGGCTGTCTGTTTTGAGGTGCCCAGCGCCTACGAGATTACAGCCGGCGGCCGCAAGCTGATGGGCAGCGCCCAGAGCCGGCGGGCCAATTCGGTGCTGCAACATGGCAGCCTGCCCCTGGTCGGAGACATCACCCGCCTGGTCGACGTGCTGGCGCTGACGCCAGAACGGGCCCGCGAGCTGCGGGTGGAAGTGCAGGGGCGCGCCTGCACCCTGGCCCAGGCACTGGGCGTCGAAGAGAGCAGCGAGCAGGTCTCCTTTGCCCGGGTTGTGGCGGCCATGCGACAGGGCTTCGAACAAGCTCTCCAACTGGATCTCCGGCAGGGAGAACTCAGTGCAGACGAACTGCGCCAGGCAGCCCAGCTCATCCGCACCCGGTTCGGCAACCCGGACTGGACACACCAGAGGTGAACGGCGATGGCAGTTGGACTCCTGACCCTTGAACTCTCTTTGCCGATGAACGACAGCCTGAAAGGCAAACGCAGCATCCTGAAGCCGCTGATCGCCCGCATCCGCCGCACCTTCAACGTCTCACTCTGCGAAGCCGATGCCCAGGATGTGTGGACACGTTCTGTGCTCGAAGTTGCCTGTGTGAGCCAAAACAGCGCCCTGGCCCACCGCCACCTGCAGGAAGTGGCCCATCTGGTCGAACAGTGGCATGGAGACGCCCAACTGGTCGACTACACCATCGAGATGCTCGGGTAAGGTCGCGCATGGCCGGTTTTCTGGAGCAGCTTACAGCTCTGCTGGGCGCCGATGCAGTTCTGACCGGAGAGGCTGTCCGGACACGGGCGACCAGCTGGATCGACCCTGCGCCCCTGCAGGCGCTGGCGGTGGCCTGCCCACGCACCACCGCCGAGGTCGCTGCGACCCTGCAGCTCTGCCATGCCGCCCGTCAGCCGGTCGTCGTCCACGGCGGCGGCACCAATCTGGTGCAGGCAACCCGCACCTGTGCAGACGAGCTGGTGCTTTCCCTCGAACGGATGGCAGCAGTTGTGGCGGTCGACCCCATCCATCTGACGCTGACAGCACAGGCGGGTGCGCCGCTGCAACGTGTGCAGGAGGCTGCAGCCGCCCATGACCTCTTCTTTCCGCTAGACCTGGCGGCCCGCGGCTCGGCCACCGTCGGCGGCTGCCTGGCCATGAATGCGGGCGGGGTACGGGTGCTGCGCTACGGCATGATGCGCGAGCTCGTGCTCGGGGTAGAGGCCGTGCTGGCCGATGGCACCCAGCTCTCCTCGCTCAACACACTGCTCAAAAACAACGCCGGGTATGACCTCAAACAGCTCTTCATCGGCAGCGAAGGGAGCCTGGGGGTCGTGACCCAGGCCGTGTTGCGGCTCTTTCCGGCCCCCCGCAGCAGGTCGACCGCGCTGGTTGCCCTGGCAAAGTTCGACCTGCTCCTCCGGCTGCTCCACCTGCTGCAGCGCGAGCTGGACGGAGCCCTGACCTCCTTTGAGGTGATGTGGGAGGAGTACTACCGGCTGACCACAACCCCGCCGGCGCCGAGCCGGCCGCCCTTGCCCCACGGAGCCCCCTATTACGTCCTGGTCGAAGCGCTGGGCAGCCACCCACAGCTGGACAACGTCCGCTTCGAGCAAGCCCTCGACCAGGCAGCCGAAGAGGGGCTGATCGAGGCTGCTGTCGTCGCCCGCACCGCCCAGCAGCGCGCAGGCCTGTGGCAGGCCCGCGAAGATTCCGAACAGATCGAACGCCAGTACCCCCTCGCCCTCGGCTACGATGTCAGCCTGCCGATCGCCGCAATGGAACCCTACATCGCGCAGGTACGAGCCGAGCTGAGGCGGCAGTACGGAGCAGAGGCGCGCTGCTGGGTCTACGGCCATTTGGGCGACGGCAATCTGCATCTGAACGTCTGGGCACCGAACTTTGTGGACAGCGGCCAGGTGGCCGCCATTGTCTACAGCGGCCTGCAGGCCGTGGGGGGGTCGATCTCGGCAGAACATGGGGTTGGGCTCGAAAAAAAAGCCTATCTCTCCCTCTCCCGCACAGCCCAGGAGATCGCCACCATGCGCCGGCTCAAACAGGCGCTGGACCCCCATGCGATCCTCAACCCAGGCAAAATTTTTGACCTGGAGAGCATGCACGCGCCATGAAGCTCCCCTGGATCACGATCGTCCCCTATCGCTCTTTTGGGACCGCAGAGCAGCTGTTCGTCAAAGGACGCGTCCTGTGCAACCGGCCGCTGCCGCCGGCCGGGGCTCGAGATTCCCGCTGGCAAAATTTCTATGCCATGGCCCGGCGGCTCACCTCGCACGAGGTGCCCGGAGCCAGGGTGGCAGCGACCGTCGGCACGCAGCGCTGGCAGACAGTCGCCGACGAAGAAGGCTATTTTACCCTCTGCCTGCCGCTGGCCCAGCCGGCAGACCCGTCCCTGCGCTGGCACGCTGTGCCGTTGGAGCTGGTCGCACCCGCAGCACGCAACGCGCCGGTCCAGGTCACCGCACCGGTCATGATCCCCTCGCCGGCAGCCCGCTTCGCAGTGGTCAGCGACATCGACGACACGGTGATCCAGAGCCATGCCGCCAGCCTGCTGCGGGCAGTGTTCGAAATTTTTTTCAGCAACGCCCGCACCCGCCTGCCTTTTGCCGGCGTGGCGCCCCTCTACCAGGCGCTGCAGCAAGGAATGAGCGGCCAGGAGCACAATCCGATCTTTTATGTCTCAAGCAGCCCCTGGAACTTCTACGACCTGCTGGTCGAATTCCTGGAACGTCAGCAATTGCCGGCAGGCCCCATGTTTTTGCGCGACTATGGGCTGACCCATCTGTTCACCACCCTGTCACACCGCAACAAACTCAAACCAATCCGCTGGCTGCTGGACACCTACCCGGCCCTGTCTTTTCTCCTGATCGGGGACAGTGGCCAGCAGGACCCCGAACTGTACAGCGAGCTGATCCCCGCCTATCCAGGCCGCATCGCCGCCATTTTCATCCGTGACGTCAGCGGCTGGCACCGCGACCTGCGGGTGGACAACCTGGGGAAAGCCGCCCAGAGCCAGGGGGTTCCCATGTATCGGGTCGCCGATTCGCTGGCCGCTGCCGAAAAGGCTGTGGCGCTGGGGCTGATCCCTGCCGCTGCCCTGGCAGGGGTACAGCTGGCGGTCGTCCGGGAGCGACGCACGTCCGCAGGAGATCCCCACCACAGGAGAACAAAATGGAAGGGTTGATTCTGTCTGTCCGCGCCTGCGACTATCTGCGGCTGCTGGCCCCACAACTGCCGCCAGGGGTCACGCTGCATGCAGCGGAAAACGCAGCCGAGGCAGAGCCCTGGCTGAAAGAGAGTGTCGTCGTGCTGGCCGACCCGCCGCTGGTCAGACCGCTGCTCCCACATCTCCCCCACCTGCGCTGGCTGCAGTCGACCTATGCGGGGATAGAGACGTTGCTCAGCCCCGATCTGCGCCGCGATTACCTCCTCACCAACGCCCGCGGGGCCTTCGGAGACTCGATGGCCGAGTATGTGCTCGGCTATGTCATCCTGCACGAACGGCGGGGCTGGCATCGCTACCTGGCCCAGCGCGAGCAACGCTGGGACACCACCTGGCCCGGCCGGCTGCGCGGCAAAACCATGGGGCTGGTGGGGGTCGGCTCGATCGGAGCCGCGATCGCACGGGCAGCCCGTTCTTTTGGCGTACGCACGCTGGGCTACACGCTGAGCAGCGCCGGCGAGCCCGCCATTGACCACTACTACCACGGCGATGCGCTGGAGACAATGGCGGCCGCCTGCGATTATCTGGTCTGCAGCCTGCCCCACACCCCTGCCAGCCGCCACCGGATCGACCGCAGCGTGCTGGCAGCGCTCCCCGCACATGCATTGCTGGTCAACGTCGGGCGGGGCAGCACGGTGGACGAAGAGGCGCTGGTTGCAGCGTTGCAGGCTGGCCGGCTGGGCGGGGCGGTGCTCGACGTCTTCCAGACCGAACCGCTGCCCGCCGGCCACCCATTCTGGAGCCTGCCCAATGTGATCGTCACCTGCCATACCTCAGCGCTCAGCTATCCTGAAGACATCGCCCCAATCTTTCTCGACAACCTCCAACACTTTTTGGCAGGTGCAGCGTTGAACAACCAGGTAGATTTTGCGCGCGGCTACTGAACCGCCCCTGGGATGACCCGATCAGAGCTGCCCCTGACCAGACGCTGAATCCCCCAAGAAATATTGGGGGTTGAATTTTTTTCAAAATGCATTACAATATGCAGTAAGAATAGCAATTTACATGGCAAATCATCTGGCCGTGGCGGTACGCTGAACACAACGCTGTTGCGCACAGCGTTTGAAAGGAATACCAGCGCCGATGCGTCTCACTTTTTTTGGTGCGGCAAGAGAAGTGACCGGTTCTATGCATTTGTTGGAGGTCAACGGCCAGCAGCTCTTGCTGGACTGTGGCCTCTACCAAGGGCATCGTTCCGACACCTACGAACGCAACCTTCATTTCCCATTTGACCCATCTGCGGTCGATGCTGTCGTGCTCAGCCATGCCCACATCGACCACAGTGGCAACCTGCCCAATCTCTGCAAAAACGGTTTCCAAGGCAACATCTGGTGCACAGCGGCCACGCGCAACCTCTGCGCCTACATGTTGATGGACAGCGGCTATATCCAGGAACAAGATGTAGCGTATCTCAACAAACAACGCCAGCGCAAGGGAGAAGCCCCTGTAAAACCGCTCTACACCCAGGAGGATGTGCGTTCTACCCTGCGCCACTTTATCAGCACCGACTTCTGTCGGACGTTCAGCGTGGCCAACGGCGTCGAGGTCACCTTCTTTCCAGCCGGCCATATTCTCGGTGCAGCCCATGTCCAGCTGGAGATCCAGGAAGCCAGCACAGGGCGGCGTTGGCGGTTGGTTTTCAGCGGCGACATCGGCCGCAGCGCCAGCCCGATCCTGCTGCCCCCCGAACCGCTGCGCGACGCCGACCTGGTGATCATGGAAAGCACCTACGGCGACCGGCTTCATGAAACCTACGACGATGCACGCCACCAGCTGCGCGACCTGGTCAACCGCACGGCCCGCCGCCGCGGCAAGCTGATCATCCCCGCCTTTGCAGTCGGCCGCACTCAGGAACTGGTCTACGCGTTGAACCAGTTGGATGCGACCGGCGACATTCCTGCCATTCGGGTCTTTGTCGACAGCCCGCTCGCCGTCAACGCCACCGATGTCTTCCGGATGCACCCTGAAGCCTGGAATCCCCAGGTCCAGCATTTTCTGGAAGAAGGGGACCGTCGCAGCCCCTTCGACTACCCCCTGATTGAGTATGTGCGCGAGGTTCGCCGCAGCAAACAGCTGAACCACCAGAGCGACCCTGTCATTATCATCAGCGCCAATGGCATGGCAGAAAACGGCCGCATCCTCCACCATTTGAAAAACAACATCGAAGATGCTCGCAACACCGTGTTGATCGTCAGTTTTCAGGCGGAGCATACGCTCGGACGTCGCCTCCAAGATGGCGAAAAAACCGTGCGTATTTTTGGGGAGAGCTACGATGTGCGCGCCGAGGTC
>CAIOHJ010000046.1 GCA_903858085.1 uncultured Chloroflexota bacterium | reverse complement strand
GTTCGGGTCGGTGTTCGGGTCGGTGTGGCTGTCACCTGTTCCCACCAGAAGCGAACCCGGGCAGCGCCTTGGCGCTGATAGTACTCGACGACCAGAGAGCGAGGGCCGCTCAGCCAGAGTTCGGCGCTGTAGCTCCTGTTGTCGCTCATGTCGCGCCATTCGTCGATCACCCGGCGCCCGTCAACATAGACCCGGACCCCGTCGTCCGAGCGGACAGAGAGCCGGTAGGTGGCGCTGGAAAAGTCGATCGTGCGCGACCAGCGTACGCTGTAGTTTTCTGTGCCGAGGCCAGGGGCAGGGGAGCGGTCGCTCCAGTCAAAATCGATCGTGCGGTCGTTGCGTTCTGTCGCCGGGGGCTCTGCCAGATCGCGGTTGTTGAAATAGGTGCCGCGCCAGTCGGGGAAGCTTGGGGCTGGGCCGAGCGTTTCCCAGCTGAAACGGATGGTGGCGGGTTGGCGGCGTTGGCCATAGTCGACGACAAGGGTATGGCTGCCCTGGTCGAGGCGGAACTCAGTGCTGTAGCTGCCCCCGACCCCTCCCCAGCGGTCGAGGATCAGCTGGTTGTCGACCCAGATGCGCACACCGCCGTCGCTCTCGCCAAAGAAACGGTAGCGTCCAGCGGAGAAGTAGAGGGTACGTGTCCAGCGCACCGAATAGCCTGTGCTGTTCAAGCCGGGTGCGGGGGGGGCGGAGCCCCAGACAAAATCGATTGCAGCGTCGTCGCGCACAAGCTGTGGGCTGCCCCCCAGCGAAGGGTCGGCGTGGTACTCCCCTCTCCAGGCCAGGCCTGGGGCCAGGGTTGGCGGGACGGTCGGCGGGACGGCGGTCGGCGGGAGGGGGGTCGGCGGGGGGACGGGGGTCGGCGGTGCAGCCACGGTCGGGGCGATGTCGCGGTAATCTGTGAACGAGCGGGAGAGCCAGCCACGGAGTCGGGGGGGGGCAAGTACGTACAGCCAGTTTCCTCCTGCGTCCTGTCCGAGGACGGTGACGGCTGTGCCCTCGGTCAGCGAGCGCAGGATCGGGTAGACGGTGCCGGGGCCGTCGCGCAGGTTGAGCCCCTGGCTTGTGACAACGGCGACGCCGTAGGTGCCGGCGGGGCGTTCGGTCGCGGTCGGTCTGACACGCGGGGTGCTGGCAGGAACGGTGGCGGTCACCGGTGTTGTGGGCAGCAGGTCAAATGGCACGGCGGCCTGTGCGCCGCTCTTCAACGAATAGGCGGCCACCGCAACGTCGGTGGCGTTCAGCCAGAAAAGATCGAGCGGTGTGACAAAAGCCAGGTAGAAACGGCCGTCCGCGTCTGCCGTGCCCGCGGCCAACGTCGCCTGCAGCCGTCTGCCCGCCTGATCGCCTTCCAGGTTGACGAAGATCACTTCGCCAGGAGCCCACCCGGCGCCAGCCACCGAGACGGTCTCGCCCGACGCCGCTGCGATCGGCGCGATTGCGAGCAGCGGCCCCTGGTCTGCGGGCAACGTGACCTCTGGCAGCGGGCCTGCCACGATCGGCTGCATCACGCAGCCGCTCAGAACGGCTGCGGCCAGCAGCGCACAGAGCAGGAGCGGCCACATCCAGAGATCGCCCCGGCTGCTGCTGCGGGCTGGGTGGGCGGTTGAAAGAGCAGACAGGCTGTTCATCATTTCACCGTTTCCTGAGTGTGACCGTTTCTTGAGTGTGACCGTTTTTTGAGTGTGACCGTTTTTTGAGTGTGAAGGTCGACGCTGTACTTCATTGTAACGTCTGTTGGTGCCGATTGGTTCATTCTGGATCGCTTCGTCGGCTTGCTGTCTCCCAGTGGATTCCATGTTCTCGCAGGATGGCCAGGCGTTGGCGTCGCTGTTCGCGGCGTGCGTGCTGGCGCAGCGCCTCCAGCGGCTGTGGGGCGCCAGCCAGCACGATCGCCACCACCATATACCGGTACAGCTCCAGCTCCTGGCTCTCTTCGAGCAGTTGGAGGGCGCGGGGGTAGAGCCCTTCTGGGTGGTGCAGCAGCAGGTCGAAGAGGCCCATGCGGATGACTGCTGAGGGTGCAGCGGCATAGCCGTCGACCAGCGGGCCGACTGCTGTGCCGGGCAGTCTGTGGAGCTGGCGCAGGCATTCGCCGAGGACTTCGGGCGGGAGTGTGGTGTCGGGCTGGGTGGCAGGATTGTTCTGGCAGACCAGCGTATAGAGGGTCAGGAGCTCGTCGAGGGCGCCCAGCACGCGCGCGGCGGAGAGTGCAGGCTCTCCGCTCATCCGGGCTGTGTGGGGGTCGACCAGCAGGCGGGCGGCATGAAGCCGCGCTTGTCGGTCGTCTACCTCGGCCAGGGCGACCAGTGCTGCTGCGCGGATGGCCACGGCGTCATCGGCAAAATCAGGGGGCCAGAATTCATAGGTGGCACAGCCCTGGGCAAACCAGGCTGCATCCTCGGGGTGGCCGATGGCGCGGGCTGTCTCCAGAATTGCACGCCGCAGATAGCCGCCCTGGTCCTGTTTGCCTTTGTTGCGGCTGAAGCGTTCGTAGAGCTTTTGCAAGGAGGGCCTTGCTGTGGGGGTGGGCTGTTCGGCCAGCACCTTGAGAGCGGCCAGCAGGAGATCTTTGGGGGGGGTACCGGCCAGGATCGTCGTGGCCAGCGCGGCGGCGGCTGGCTGGCCGGCCAGCTCGCGCAGGGCAGCGGCCGACGGCGGGCTTTTCACGAAGTTCCTCTGCGCAGGCGAAAGACCAGCTCGCTGGGAAACTCGAAGCGTTCGACCTGCCAGGGGTGCCCCTCTACCAGCTGGGCCATGTGTCCGCTGTAGTGCTGCACCATTCCTTTGCCCTTTCCCCCCAGACTCTGTGCCGGAAAAGAGACGATCAGCGTGGCGGCAGAGATGCCAGCGAGCAGCCGCGGGCCGATGTGGCGGTCCAGCTGTTCCAGGCAGGGAAGGATCTTGAGCAGCAAGGCCACGTCGCTGGCTGGGCTGTCTGTCGGCAGAAGGCGGCTGGCTGGGGGCATGGGGGCCAGCAGGTTGCAAACAAAAGCCTGGCCGGGCTGACCGGCGAGCGCAAACCAGCCCTTCAGGAACTCCACCTGGCCGTGGTCGACGTCGCAGGCGTAGTAGCGGGTGGTGGCGGGCAGCCCCATCCAGGGCAAGGCCAGCGGGTTGAGGCCGCAGCCGAGGTCGAGCACGCTCGATGGCGGGGGAAGCCCGGCAAAGAGCGTCTGGTAGAAGGTGTCCAAAAAGGGGAGTCGTTCGCGGGTGGAATGGTGGGCACCCAGGAGGGCCCGCAGCGCTGCTCGCCGGCTGCCCTCGTCGGCGGTTGTCTGGAGCAGCTCTTGCCAGCGTGCAAAGTCAGCAGCTCCCTGCCAGTAGGCTGCCACGCTCTGGTGGAGGCGGTTTTTGACCTGTTTGACCGCTTCTTTGCTCCGTCTGGTTTTGGCAGCCTCCTGGGCCGCCAGAGCAGCGACCAGGCTGGGGTCGAGCCGTGCATACTTGGGGGAGGCCATGACGAGTTCGACGATTTCAGCCACAGCTGGGTGTCCTTCAGCCATGGCGCAACGCTCTCATCAGCCGGGCCATGCAGCGCAGATTGTGGAGTGTGGCCAGCCGTTGGAAGGAGGCTTCGTTGGCCTGGAAGAGATGGCGCAGGTAGCCGCGGCTGTAGCGCTGGCAGGTCAGGCAGTCACACGCTTCCTCGACTGGCCGGCCATCTTTGATATACTTGTCGTCTGTGATGTAGAGATAGCGGAACCAGCTCTCCTGGGTCTGGTGGGGGGAAGGTGTCGCTGTCAGCGTATACAGACGCCCGCGGCGGGCATCGCGGGTAGGCAACGAGCTGTCGAAGGTCTGGTAGCCGAGCGCCGCCGCAGCGGCCACGTTGAGGGGGTGGCCGATCCCCAGCCCGTGCAGGGGCAGGGGGGCTGGGATCAGGCTGCGGGTCAACGCCAGCATCTCCTGGAGCAGATTGCCGTCGGCGTCCAGGGGCCAGCCGCCGTATCCGTAGCCGTCGAACCCGATCTCGAGCAGGGCTTCGGCACAGCGGGTGCGCAGCGTTGCAGAGCCGCCCCCCTGCACGACGGCAAAGAGGAGTGGGCGGTGGGTTTGCAGCTTTTTTTGGGCGAGCAGCCGGTCGAACTCGGTGCGGCAGCGGCGGGCCCAGGCCACAGTTCGGTGCACGGAGCGTTCCTGGACAGCGGGCGGGTCGTCGACGTGGGTGCAGTCGTCCAGGCACATCACGATATCGGCGCCGAAGCGCAGCTGCAGCTGGATGCATTTTTCCGGGGTCAGCTGAAATTTGCGGTCGCTGCCTTCGGGCCACACGACCAGGCCGTTGTCGGTGAGCGAGCCTGCTTTGGGCTGCTGGCGGATCAGCGAATAGGCCTGAAAGCCCCCGGAGTCGGTCAGGATTGGGCGTCGCCAGCCGCTCAGGGTGTGCAGGCCGCCCAGGGTGTGGACGGTCGAGGCGCCTGGCTGCTGCATCAGGTGAAAGACATTCATCACCAGCCCTTCGATCCCAGCCGTTTCGAGATCGGTGCTGTCGACCGCGCGTACGACCCCCAGGGTGGCATCTGGCAAAAAAGCGGGCAGGGAAAGCGTGCCATGGGCCAGTTCGATCTGGCCTGGCGGGCTACCAGTCACCTTTGAGGACCCGGCGCAGGCTTCGCTCGCTTTCTCGTTTGGCGATGCTCTCTCGTTTGTCATGCAGCTGTTTTCCGCGGGCCAGGCCGAGTTCGAGCTTGGCCCGTCCCCGTTCGTTGATGTAGACGCGCAGCGGCACGATCGTGTAGCCGCGCCGGGTCGCCGCCTCGTGCAGGGCGGCGATCTCGCGGCGGTTGAGCAGCAGCTTGCGTTCTCGGCGTTCTTCGTGGTTGAAGCGGTTGCCCTGCTCATACTGGGCGATATTGACGTTGAGCAGCCACGCTTCACCGTTTTTGACCAGGATAAACCCTTCTTGGAGGCTGACCTTGCCGGCGCGCACCGATTTGATTTCGGTGCCGGTCAACACGAGCCCTGCTTCGTAGGTCTCTTCGATAAAGTATTCGTGGCGGGCTTTGCGATTGGTGGCAACGGTGCGCGCCCCTTGCACCGTCTCATTGGCTTTGGTCACGGTGCTTTCTGGTTTACTCCACGGGCAAGGCTTCTGTTTCGCCGCCCAGGAGGCGGATCGCTTCCTCGAGCTGCGGGTCGCGCTGGGCTTCCCGATCTGCCTCTGACAGTTCGACAAGGACATCGGGCTGCAGGCCAGACCCGTCGATCGTGCGGTCGTCTGGCGTGTACCAGCGGGCGACCGTGACCCGCAGAATCGACTCGTCGCTGAGCGTATGGGGCATCTGCACGCTGCCTTTGCCGAAGGTGACTGTCCCGACGAGCTGGCCGCGCTGGTGGTCTTGAATGGCCCCGGCGACGATCTCGCTGGCGCTGGCGCTCCCTTCGTTGACCAGCACGACCAGCGGCAGGTCTGTGATGACCGGCTCGACATTGGTCGCATAGATCTCTTCCCGCCCATCGGCGAACCGTTCGATCAGCACATTTTGTCCTTGGGGCAGGAAGACGGCGGCGACGTCGATCGCCTGGCGCAGCAGGCCACCTGGGTTGCCGCGCAGATCGAAGATCAGCCCTGTGGGCTGTTCTTTCAGGGCGGTTTTGACGGCGTCTCGCACCAGATCGCCGGCATTCTCGTTGAAGCTGTTGAGCCTGACATAGGCAATGTTGTCGGCGACCACCTTGCTTTCGATTGTCGGGATCTCGATGCGGTCGCGCACGACCTCGACCTCGAACGGTGCTGCGCTGTCGGCACGGACCACGGTCAGCACGACAGTGGTGTCTTTGGGGCCGCGGATCTTCTCGACCGCAGAGGCCAGATCGGTGCCAAGGATCGACTCGCCGTCGACGTGGGTGATCAGGTCTCCCCGTTTGATTCCGGCTTTCCAGGCCGGCTGGTTTTCGAAGGGCTCGACGACCACGACGGTGTCTGCCGTCATGTCCCAGTCGACCCGGGCGCCGATCCCTTCGAAGCTGCCCTGCAAATTTTCTCGGAAGAAATTGGCCTCTTCGGGTGACATAAAGGCTGTGTTGGGGTCATTCAATTCGTTCAGCACCCCGCGGATCGCCGCGTAGGTACTTTCGGACGGTTCGGGAAATTCCCCGTAAAAGTCGTTGTAGAGAAGTTCCATCGCTTCCCAAAAGATGGGGAACTGGTTGCGCAGACCGTCGACCCCCTCGCCGCCGTTGCGTGCAGCGGCCAGCGAGCCTGGCGAAAACCACTGGGCCGCCATGAAGCCGACGCCCAGCCCACCGGCAAACAAAAACAGCGCTGCGATCCAAGTGAAACAGGAGCGCAGCAGGGGGCGTCGTTTGCTGGTTTCTTGGAGAGCGGGTGATGGGCGTTCGCCCGGAGAGAATTCAAACATGGCAATTTTTCTTTCAGCACCAAACACAGTTGCGATAAGAGCCAATTGTACCACAGCGTATTCCCGCAAACCATTTGGGAGGGCGCAAGATGGAGACATATGTGGCAGACGCACGCCCCGTCGGGGCGGATGAATTTAGGGGAGGCACGCCCCATCGGGGCGGATGGTGAAGATGGCTTCCTTTGCATGAGATTTCGTGAAGTACTGGTATTGACCGCCTGCTTGTCAGGCTGGGGTAACCTCACTGTCTCCCAACAAATCGATCAGGAAGTGGTGGTTTACTTTTGTCGTCTGGAATTTGTCTGCATCAGGTCCAACTCTACTCACCAATCATCGATATTCTGGATGGGCTGCGCAACGCCCCAAAGCAATTCGAATTCCTTATCGACCTGTTCCCCCAAAGAGGATGTCATGTCGACTTCAAATTGAGGGGAATTGATGGCAAATTTCCCGTGAAAATAGATGCCCATCAGGCAGAATTGATCGACTTGATGGATTGAAATAGAGGGCAGGGAATCATAGAGACGAACCTCAAGCTTTTTGCGTTGCTGTTCGTCCAAGACACTCCAGATGCGCTTCAGATCGGCAAGGTTGCCTTTGACGCCATGCCGAACAGGGTCGTCAATCTCAACGGGGTCCTTTGATGCCTCCAGCGCCTCGTTACGCAACTCGGCCACCTGTGAGTCTGGAGAGAGCAACAGGATGCGTGTCCTGGCCTGGCGTTGGAGAGCTGCACGCAAGAGAGTAAAGAACTCCTTGAGATAGGGACTCCATGTGTTCAGGATGCGAATCTCTTGCCCGGTCTGCAGATGGTGGCGGAAAATCTCTGTGGGGAAACGCTCATAGGCATCGCGATGGGGGGCCGTTTCGTCTGGCTGATTGGTGGGGGGCACGGCGTCATCCAGGCCGTTCTGCGGCAACCAGGCGGGCGCAATCCGCAGGATTTCGCCCGCCTGAAGATCGCCAAATTCACTGGCTTGCAGAAGTGCGTTGGCCTCGAGCAGGTTTTTGATGCCTTGCCCTTCGTAAAAAATTTCAATCAGGCTGACCACAGCGTTGCGAGCCGATGGCCGGCCGCGCCCACGCTCCCATTGACCATAGGTGCTGGTACCATACCCTAGCCGCAGGCTGACTTCCTCTTGGGTGAGGAACAGTTTTTCGGTCGTTCGCCACTGTGTGCGATACCTTTTCAGCAGTTCACGAAATGCGCTCATACTCTCAGGGGGCTGTCTTTATGCACCTTTAATACGTCTCTACTTCATAGAATGCAGTATATCATTGTAACTGCCTTTTGATAAAATCACTATACATTTCCTACGAAATATGCAACTGTTCAGCCATAGAAGTCTGCTGAGGCGTGCTCAACAGGCTGCACCGGGCGAGGCGAGCGGGTTGGCAACTTGCTCTACACCAACAACCACGAAGGTGTAAAGAGCGTGTTTATGCTGCTCTCACAAACTGATCGTAAAAACCCGATTTGATTGCCACAATCTCTGTTTCAATCTCGGCACAGTACGCAATGACATCTTCCTTGTCGAGCAGGCTCTGCAGCGAGCTGGCCAGCTGGTCTGAGTGGGTAGTCGCATTGACAGAGGATCTTGTCAATGCTTTGTGTTTGGCGTCGTGTACGAGGTGGGGATAATAGAAGAGCGAGGGATGTTCACCACTTTCCTGCAGACCCATACTCTCCAGACGTGGCCATAACATCTGGTATTCAGCAGCGATCAATACCTCACCCCAAAAACGCAACAAGGTCATCAGCTTCACCTGATAGTGCGGCGTGTCAGGGTCACCCGCAAAAAAGGCGAAGGTGCGCTGCAGCGTTTTGAGCGTGGCATCGCTTGGCACGGCGTTCATGATCTGGTGATGGGTCAAGCCTATCTGCAAGAGATCGCTGACCAGGTTTTCACGGTGCGATGGCTCTGTGCCGCGTTCTCCTGGATATTCTTCGCGTAGAATACGCCGAGCAATCTGTTTGCCTTTGGGGTAGGTCAGCCCGTCGATAGCCATATCATAGACTGGTGTGAAGGCTAACGAAAGAAAACGTCGCTGCAACAACAGCCCAACAAAACTAGCCTGGCTCAGACTCACCAGATTGTGCAGGCAGGGATGCTGCTGAAAGCGCTGAATCAACACATTTTCATAGACGTCCAGGTCGTCCAGGGTTCGAATGTTTGTCATTGGTGTGTTGCCTTTATAGTCTACAGCAGTCTCACATCGTTTCAGAATTTGCCTCTCATCAGGTCCAACTCCCGTCGCCAATTCTCTATATCGTGGATAGGCTGCGCAATGCCCCAAAGCAATTCGAATTCCTTATCGACCTGTTTCCCCAAAAAGGATGTCATGTCGACTTCAAACTGAGGGGAATCGATGGCAAGTCTTCCATGAAAATAGATACCCATCAGGCAGAAGTGATCGACTTGATAGATTGAAACAGAAGGCAAGGAATTGTAAAGGCGCACCTCAAGCTGTTTGCGTTGCTGTTTGTCCAAGACACTCCAGATGTGTTCCAAACGAGTAAGGTTGTCTTCGACGCCACGCTGAACCTGGTCAATCGGAATGCGGTCCTTTGATGCCTTCAGCGCCTCGTTACGCAATTCAGCCACCTGTGAGCCTGGAAAAAGCAACAGGATGCGTATCCTGGCCTGGCGTTGGAGAGCTGCACGCAAGAGATCAATAAAGACATCGAAATTGGGACTCCATGTGTTCAGGATGCGAATCTCTTGCCCAGTCTGCAGATAGCGACAGAAAATGTCTGTGGGGAAAAGCTCATAGACATGGGGATGGGGGGCCGTTTTGTGGGGCCGATTGGGGGGGGGCACGGCGTCATCCAGGCCGTTCTGCGGCAACCAGGCGGGCGCAACCCTGCAGATTTCGTCCGCCTGAAGAGCGCCAAAGCTTCCGGCTTGCAGAAGTGCGTTGGCCTCGAACAGGTCGTTCGCTATATCTTTTCAGCAGTTCACGAAATATGCTCATATTCTCAGGGGCTATTCTTTATGTACTTTTAATACGTTTCGACTTGGCAGAAAGCAGCTTACCATTGTAACCGCCTTTTGACAAAATCGCTATACACTTCTACAAAATATTTGCTATTCTTGCAATGCATGAGCAGGCCGTAATCAACTCATCGAGCAAGTGGCTTGCTCTTTCTACAAACCTTAGAGACTGTTTGAAAAGTCATCATCGCATTGTCCTGGCTGGCTTATGGCGAGCTTGTTGACTGAACGGCTACGGCGTACCCCCTTGCCAATCTCTCTGTATTTCGGTATGATTGAACTGGGCTCTCATTCTCTCGACTGTCTGCACCCATACAACGACCACGTTTCAACCAGGAGGCGCCGTCATGGCCAGCACCACTGTAAACCGCCGTCTGACCGGATGGTTTGACGCGCTGCGACTCACCCTTCAACCTGTGGCTCAGCCGCCAGCTCCGGGCAGCATGGTCTATCTGCTCAAGGAGCTCTTCACGACCCTGGAGGGCTCCTGGGAGGTCTCTGCAGAGCGGTATGCGATCCCCCAATGGGCAAAAGATCTCTACGACGATCCGGGAGAGAGGATGGAATTGGGAAAGCGCAGCCATCTCTATGCTGCCGTGGTCGATTCATCTGGCCAGCGCATTCCTGGACAGACGATTCGCTTCACCAACCGCTATGACGCTGCCACGACAGACGAGCGGGTGACCGGAGAGCAGACCGGGTGGGCCTCCTACACTTTGTTTCCTAGCAGTGTATACAATGCAGTCGGCGGCCAGCAGGGTCCCTGGGTCTGGGGGCCCGCCGGCCTGGCCGAGATGGTGTGCGGGGGCGGGCTGCCCGCCGATGGACAGAGCCTTTCGATTTTTGCGGTCTGGCAGCAGAGTGTGGCCGAGGGAGAGCCCCCGGCACCAGAACCCCCGGCACCAGAACCCCCGGCACCAGAGCCCCCGGCGCCAGAGCCCCCGGCGCCAGAGCCCCCGGCACCAGAGCCCCCGGCACCAGAGCCCCCGGCACCAGAGCCCCCGGCGCCAGAACCCCCGGCACCTGTGATAGAACGTCGGCTGGGAAGTTGGGTCGAGCGCATGAACCTCTCGATCAAAACGATCGCCGAGCGGCCCGACGCTCCGGTACTTGGGCCAGACCGGATCGTCTATGTGATCAAAGATGTGTTCACCACGCGCGACAGCCTGTGGGAGCTCTCCAGCCACTACGGTGGGATTGACCAATGGGCGCGCGACGCGTATCTCAAACCGATGGGCGACCCGGAGTATTTCGACGATGCGGGTGCCGACCACCATCTCTTTGCGCTGATCCTGGATCTTGAGGGCAACAAGCTGAAGGGCCACGAACTGCTTTATTGGTCGGACGGGTTGGACAGATTGGGGGACCCGGCCTACACTGGCTATGCCCAGGGGCCTGGCGACCATCGTTACCCGGTCACCAAGGACAAGTCTGGCTGGGGCAACGTGGTGATGTTTGGTTCGAGCTATGTGCCGGAACGGGGGGAACAGGGGCCCTGGTGTTGGACGCCGCGTGGGCTGGTGGCCGAGGTGATGTGCGGCGGGGGAATGCCGGCGAACCTGCATATTTCGACCTTTGTCGTCTGGCAGGCTGTGCGGGTCTCCGAAACACTCCCCTCTCCCCAGCCACCGGGTGGCTACAACAGCTTCTTGCCGTTCATCATGGGGGGCAGTGCAGCCTCTGCTGCACGTTCCAAGCCAAAAACAGAGGAATAACGAACTTGTTGCATTGAAGAGGAGTCTGGTGTGAAGGAAACCATTCTGATCGAGAACGGGGCTGTGCTGACGGTCGACGATGCCGGGAGCGTGTACGAACCAGGGTACCTCCTCGTCGAGGGGGATCGGATTGCAGCCGTAGGCGCCGGCGCCGCCCCTGCAACGATACGCCGTGCGGCCAGGACCACGATCGACGCCACGCAGATGGTGGTCATGCCGGGGATGGTCAACGCCCACACCCATCTGTTTCAGACCTTTTTGCGCGGGCTGGCCGACGACAAGCCGCTGCTCGAATGGTTGGCGTCGGCGATCTGGCCGGTTGCCCAGGCGCTGACCGAGCAGGAGGCCTATGTGGCCGCCAAGCTGGGGTTGGTTGAAAACTTGCGCGGCGGTGCCACTGCGGTGATCGATCACCAGTACATTCATACCGAGCCGGGCAACGACGACGGTGTCTGCCGGGCTGCCGAGGAGATCGGGGTGCGCTTTTTGCTGGCGCGCGGCTGGACCGACATGGGGTACCATCCTGCCTTTATGGAGACGCCCGACCAGATCCTGGCGGAGATGGGGCGGCTCCACCGTACGTGGCACGGTCGGGCAGAGGGGCGAATCCGGGTGGAGTTTGCGCCGCTGATCCCTTGGGGCTGTTCGGACGCCACGATGCAGCGCACCTATGCCCAGGGCAAGGCGTGGGGGGTCGGTTCGATGATCCACATCGCCGAGACACGCAAGGAAGTGGAGATGAACCTGGCGTTGCGTGGGCTGCGCCATGTCGAATGGCTGGCGCAACTTGGCACGCTCGGCCCCGACGTACAGCTGGTGCACAGTGTCTGGCTGGACAACCACGAGTTGGATCTTCTGGTCGAACATGGGGGGGTGGTCGTGCACTGTCCGGTCGCCAATATGTATCTGGCTTCTGGCATGGCCCGGGTGCCAGAGATGAGGCGTCGCGGGATTGTGGTTGCGCTGGCGACCGACGGCCCCGGCAGCAACAACAACCAGGACATGCTGGAGGTGCTCAAAATTGCTGCGCTTTCGGGCAAGGTCAGCACACTCGATGCCATGGCCCTGTTGCCCGAGGAGGTGATCTGGATGGCCTGTCGGGGAGGGGCGCTGGCCTTTGGCCAGCCGGGGTGGATTGGGTCTTTGGAGGTGGGCAAAAAGGCAGACATGGTTCTGGTAGATTTGAACAGCCCCTTCGCCGCCCCTGTCCACCGCGTCCCGTCGGCGTTGGTCTATTCTGTCAACAGCGGCAGCGTTGACACGGTGCTGGTGGACGGACAGCTGTTGATGCGCCACAAAGAGATTCTGGTCTTGGACGAAAAGGCCTTGCTGGCCGAGGCGCGGGGTGCCTGCAGCCAGCTTTTTGCGCGCGCCGGTCTTGTGGGGTGAGGGTGGCTGTCGGCGCCGCCGACTCTGTCAACCCTGCCCGTGCTGCCAGGGAACGCTGTCGAGCAGCGGCGCGTAAAGGTCATCCTCGCGGCGGGTGGCGAGGTTGGCCAGCTCTTCGGGGCTGGGGGCTCGCTCCTGGAACTCGATTGCGGGGAGCCCGGTGATGCGGGCCAGCGGGGTGCTTTCGTTGCCCTCGCCCATGGCCAGCACGGCAGCTGCGGCCAGCGCATCGGCCAGATTGGCCTGCGTCATGCGCAGCGGACGGCCGAAAAGGTCGGGCTGGCCACGATAGTCGCGCAGCGCCCGAAAGCCGCTGTGGGCCACGGCGAATCCAGTGACCCCCCAGCGCAGCGGCAGGGGGCGGCTGTCGGTCAAGACCACACCGGCGTGGCGCAGCCCAAAGCGCTGACGGAGCGTCGCCCAGATCTGGTCGGCGGTCTGCTGGGGGCGTTCTGGCCACAAGACATAGTAGCCGTTGCTGTTGGATTCATCGATGCCCGCGTAGGGCATCAGAGCATTCTCTTTGATCGTCAGATAGACCCCGTAGCGGCTGACCGCTGCGGGCAAAAAGCAGGTCGATTCGGCTTCCACCAGAGCGGCTTTGGTGGATTCAGCGGGGGAGACCACCCGTCCCTGACAGAGGGCGACGATTTTGGAGCTGATGGCCAGAATCTCCTGCTCTTGAAAATTCTGGATGTACTGTTCGAGAAGGTCGCTCAGCCGTTCTGCGCCGGCGAGGACGGTATGGGTTTTCAACGCTTCGATCTGCATCGCACAACGCTCATTTCCTGCTGTCGATCGGCGGGCAGTCTGTGCCTTCGCCTGTTGAATGATATACAATACTGGCAAGGCAGAGCTCTGGCAAATGGGAACAGAAGTGCAGCGCGCGAAAACGGGGAAGAGCATGGGGAAAGAGACGAGCACACGGCGACATGCGTGGATTTTGGCGTCGCGGCCCAAGACGCTGCCCGCAGCCCTGGCGCCGGTCATTGTGGGGACTGCGCTGGCTGCGGCCGATGGCAAGGTCGCGTGGCTGCCGGCAGCGGCTGCGGCGCTGGGCGCGCTGTTGCTGCAGATTTTGAGCAACTTTGCCAATGACTATTCTGATTTTTTTCGCGGGGCCGACCCCCCCGACCGGCTGGGCCCGGTGCGGGTGACCAGCGCCGGGTTGATAACGCCGGGCGAGCTGCGTTGGGGGATGGCGGCTGTCCTTGCGCTGGCCGGGCTGGTAGGCCTCTACCTGGTCTGGGTGGGCGGCTGGCCCATCCTCCTCATCGGGGTGGCGGCGATCCTGGCGGCGCTGGCCTACACAGGGGGCCCTTTCCCGTTCGGCTATTATGGGCTGGGTGAGCTCTTTGTGTTGCTTTTTTTTGGAGGGGCAGCAGTCTGCGGAACCTATTATCTGCAGACGCAGGGGGTGACGCCGACGGCCATCGTCGCTTCGCTGGCAGTGGGCGTGCTGGTGACAGCCATTCTGGTCGTCAACAACTACCGCGACCTGGAGACCGACCGGCGGGCAGGCAAGTGGACATTGGCCGTACGGCTGGGACGGCGCGGCACGCAGCTCGAATATGCCCTCTTGTTGACGGCCGCGTATGGCCTGGTCTGGGGCCTCTGGCTCTTTCTGGATGCGGGCCTTTGGGTGTTGCTGCCCTGGCTGACTGCACCGCTGGCGGTGCGGCTGGCACGCACCCTCGCCAGAGCGACCGATGGCCCGACGTTGAACCGGACGCTGGCAGAAACTGCCCGGCTCGGGCTGTGGTTCAGCCTGCTGCTGGCGCTGGGCCTTGTGGCAGAGAAAATTGGATAACGCCAGGCCAGGCGCTGGCCAGAAGAACCAAGGAGAGGGGCAGATGCCGTCAAAGCTGAACATTGTGATGATCGCCTCCGAAGTCGTTCCCTTTGCCAAGACGGGGGGGTTGGCCGATGTGGTGGGCGCACTGCCCCAGGTGTTGCAGCAGATGGGGCACACGGTGAAGGTGGTGATGCCCCGTTACGGCAGCATCGACGGCGCCCGTTACGGGTTGCGCCGTTTTTGGGATTCGTTGGGGGTGTGGATGGGCAACACCCTCGAATGGTGTGCGGTCGATGTCGCTGAGAGCGGGGGGGTGCCGGTCTATTTTATCGAACACGACCGCTCTTTTGGACGTTCCGGCCTCTACCACGACGACAGCTTCCACGACTACGCCGACAACCCACGCCGTTTTGCCTTGTTGACCCGTGCCGGGCTGCAGCTCTGTCGAGATCTGGGCTTTGCGCCTGACATTGTGCATGTGCACGACTGGCAGACTGCGTTGGCTGCGGCGTATCTCAAAGTCTGGCACTGGAACGACCCGGTCCTGGGCCGGGCAGCCAGCGTGCTGACCATCCACAACCTGGCCTATCAGGGCCAATACAGCGCCGAACATTACGAATATCTGGGGTTGCAGTGGGGCAACTTCACCCCGGACAAACTGGAAGATCATGGGGCGATCAACTTTCTCAAGGGGGGGATCGTCTATGCAGACGCGCTGAACACGGTCAGCCCGACCTACGCCGATGAGACACGGACCCCGGAGCTGGGGTACGGGCTGGCGCCCTACCTGACCGACCGCAAAGAAGAGTATGTGGGGATTCTGAATGGGGTCGACTATACCCAGTGGAACCCGGCTGTGGACCTGCTGATCCCGGCGCGCTACACGCCTGAGACGCTGCAGGGCAAAGCGCTCTGCAAAGCGGCGCTGCAGCGCCGCTTTCATTTGGAAGAGACCCCCCAGATTCCGATTGTGGGGGTGGTCAGTCGGCTGGTGGGGCAGAAGGGGCTGGATCTGCTGGCGGCCACGATCGAGCGGATCGTCGAGAGCATGGTGGTGCAGTTTGTCGTGCTGGGGTCGGGCGACAAAGGGTTGGAGTCTTTCTACGGTGGGCTGCCCGGCCGGTACCCTGGACGGGTGGGCACCTTTATCGGCTACGACAACCTGCTGGCGCACTGGATCGAGGCAGGGGCTGATTTTTTTATCATGCCCTCGATCTATGAGCCCTGCGGCCTCAACCAAATCTACTCGCTCAAATATGGAACGCTGCCGATTGTGCGTGCGACCGGTGGGCTCGACGACACCGTACTCCAGTATGACGAACAGACGGGGGCAGGGACCGGCTTCAAATTTTGGGAGCCGAGCCCACACGCCATTTTTGATACGGTGGGCTGGGCAGTCAGCACCTACTACGACCGTCCCCAGCACATCGCGCAGATGGTCGCTGCCGCGATGGGGCAGGACTATTCGTGGGAGCGCAGTGCGGCGCACTATCTGGGGCTTTATGGCCGGGCGTTGCGCAACAAAGCCCGGCTGTAAGCCGCTCTCAGAGGGACAAAACCCCTTCAAGCCTGGCGGCTGTCTTCTTCGTGGACCACGACGACCCGGCCGCGCTGCTTTCCCTTCAGGATGGTGTCGATTTCAGCGTTCAAGCCGGCCAGTGGCACCTGGCGTGCCAGCATCTCCAGGGTGGAGAGCTTCCATTCGCCTGCCAGCCGTTCCCACAGCAGCTGGCGTGTGGCCAGTGGGGTGTTGGCGGAGTCGATCCCCAGCAGGTTGACCCCGCGCAGGATGAAGGGATAGACGGTCAGTTCCAGGGTTGGGGAGGCCACGTTGCCGCAGGCGGCGACTGTGCCGCCGTAGCGGGTGGCTCGGAGGGTGGTGGCCAGGATCGGGCCGCCGACGGTGTCGACAGCGCCTGCCCAGCGTTCGCGCAGCAGGGGGCGGCCCGAGCTGTCGTGGAGCTCGCTGCGGTCGATCACCGCCGTAGCGCCGAGCCCGCGCAAGAAATCGGCTTCTTCTGGTTTGCCGGTGGCGGCGACGACTGGCAGACCCAGTTTGCTCAACAGCGCCACAGCAATGCAGCCGACTCCCCCGGTGGCACCGGTGACCAGCAGCTCGCTGCCGTGTCGCGTCCCTTCGGCGACCCCGTGTGCCAGCAGGGCGTCGACGCATTGGGCGGCTGTGAAGCCTGCCGTGCCCAGCATCATGCTCTCCCGCAGCGTCAGCCCGGCCGGGCAGTGCATCGCCCAGCTGGCGGGCACCCGAATGTAGCCGCCGAAGCCTCCTGGGGTGCCCACGCCCAGGTCGTAGCCGCTCACCAGCACGGGGTCCCCCGGCTGGAAAGCGGCGGAAGCGCTTTCGACGATCACGCCGGCGGCGTCGATGCCCGGCGTATGCGGGTATTTGCGGGTCACCCCACGGTTGCCGCTGGCAGAGAGGGCATCTTTGTAGTTGAGCGAAGAGTAGCGTACACGCACCAGCAGGTCGCCGGGCGGCAGGTCGTGAAGGCTGCGTCGGCGGATGGTGCGTGTAAACTGGCCGTCTGCCTCTTCTTCGACCCAGAGGGCATCAAAGTTTTCCAACACAGAACGATCTCCTTTGGGGTAGGTCTCGCCTTGCCGAGAGGGCTGGCTCAGGCGGGCCGATTCAATGCCTGGATGACAGCGGCGTGCAGTTCGCCGTTGGTGGCCACGCTGCTGGTCGCGCCGACCGGGTCGTTGCCCTGCCAGTCGGTGATGCAGCCGCCTGCGCCTTCGATTACCGGAATCAGCGCCATCAGGTCCCACTCGTTCAGAATCGGGTCCATCATGATGTGTGCCCCACCGGTGGCGACCAGCGAATAGCCGTAGCAGTCGCCCCAGTTGTTGTAGCGGGCGACCTGGCGGGTCAGCTGCTCGTAGGCGACCCCGTTCTGGTGGGCGAAGACATTCCAGTGGTCTGTGGTGAGAAGGATCGCCTCAGCCAGCCGTGAACAGCGCTTCACCTGAACCGGCTGGCCGTTGAGCCAGCTCTGGGTGCCGACCCCGACCAGATAGTCTCCGACGATCGGCTGGTGGATGACACCGAGTGCCGGGCGGCCTTCCTTGACCAGTGCAATCAGGGTCCCAAAGAGATAGGCGCCCGAAACAAACGCCTTGGTGCCGTCGATCGGGTCGAGCACCCAGCGGTAGCGCGCGTCTGGCTGGTGGCTGCCGTACTCTTCGCCCAGCACCCCATGGTCTGGGTAGGTGCGTTCGATCTGTTCGCGCATGGCGAGTTCGGCGTTGCGGTCTGCAGCGGTGACCGGGGACTCGTCGGCTTTGCGTTCAACGACAAAGTTGCTGCGGAAATAGGGACGGATGACCGCTGCGCTGACTTCAGCCAGCTGGCGGGCGAAGGCGAGAAATTCTTTTTGCTCGGCGTCGTCTAAGGTGCCGCTGAATCTGTTGGGTGTGGCCATTGGGTTATTGATCTTGGGTAGAATCGGGTTGTGGTTTGCCGTGCGTGGGTTGCAGGTTGAAATAGTGGGCGTAGCGGGTGTGGCTGCTGGCCGGGACGAGATCCTGGCAGAAGCGCCACCAGATGTGGGGCAGTTTCTGGCCCCTGGCGGTGGATTTGCTGTGGGTCAGCGCCGCCTGAAAATTGACTTCTGCGGCGGTGGGGTCGCCGCGGAGGGCCCACCCCAGCCCAGCCAGGAAAAACTGGCTGAATGTCAGCGCTTCTTCGCGGCGCAGGCTGTCGAGAATAATGGCCAGCCCGACCCCGTCTGGGTCGCCGAGATAATAGCGGGCCAGGATCAGGTCGAGCGCGTCGACCTCGCCCGATTCGGGCAGGGGGAGATCGATGGCGCTCTGCCAGTGTTGTCTGGCCCTGGCAGGGTTTTTGAGGTGGTGATAGACAAAACCGTTCCAGAAGTGACTGCGGCGCGGGTTTTCTTGGTCCCGTTGAATCCAAGGCAGGGCTTCCTGGTAGCATCCCTGCTCGATCAGCCGGCCATAGAAGCTCGGAATTTTTTGGTCGTAGGGGCCGTGGCAGACGATCGCATGCTGCATCCAGGCATCTGCTTCGCCGATCTTGTGTTGGGCAAGGGCGAGGAGCGCTTTGAAGTAGCTGAGTGTGGCGTGGAGATAGGCGATCTGGGTCGGCTCTGTCTCTGTGCGGGGGGCGCGGTTGACGAGCTCTTCAAGTTCGGTGCAGGCGGCCTGGACGATGGCAAGGTGGCTGTATCTGAACGCCTTGTCGGCCAGCAGAGACCAGGTCTCGATGTCGCCGGAGCGGGCCTGTTCGGTGAGCAGGGCGAAGGCGTCGTCGAGTGCGTCTGCCTGCAGCAAAATGTAAGCCCGATAGAGCCTCCACTGTGCGTGCTCTGTGGGCACGGCAAACTCTTCAGCGAGCTGGGTATAGGCGACAGCCTGGTCGTAGCGGTCGTGGCTGGTCAGGTAGGCAAGCAGCTCGACGAGGGCGGCGAGGCGGATCTGGTCGAGCCGCTGTTGGGCAGCCTGGCGTTGGGCGAGAGGCAGCTGGCCTAGCCGTTGGATGAGGTGTTGCAGCAGCTCGACGCCGGCTTCGTTCTGTTCGGTGAGCAGCTGCTGGCCGCGCAAAAGCAGCTCTTCCCAGCTGCCCTTGATGGGGGGAACGGGTGGGAGGGCGGGAGGGCGGGTGGGGAGGAAGTTTGGGTCATCCATTGATTTCTCGCTTGACAGTGGAGAGCAGCGTGTCGGCGCGCAGGTCGGGGACATTGTAGCAGACCCCGCCGAGGGCATCGGCCAGTTTTTGGGCGAGCCCGCGGTCAAAGGCGGCATGTTCCATGTTGATGACGATCGATTTAAGCTGGGCCTGATCGAAGAGATCGGCGATTCGTTGGGTCTCTTCCTGGGCAGGCAGGCCGGTCATGCTCACATTGCCGGCGCCGTCGGTGAGCAGGATCATCAGCGGGCGGATTTCGCTGTCGCGGCGACGGGCGTTCTCGAACACCTGCCAGGCCAGGAAGAGGCCGTGGCTGAGCGGGGTTTTGCCGCCGACCGGCAGCTCTTGCAGCGCGCGCTGGGCCAGTTCGACGCTGCTGGTCGGTGGCAGCACCAGCCGTGCCTTTTCGCGCTGGAAGACGATCAGCCCGACCTGGTCGCGGCGCTGGTAGGCGTCGACCAGCAGGCTGAAGATAGCACCTTTGGTGGCTTCCATGCGTTCGCTGGCGGCCATGCTCCAGCTGGCATCGACGACAAAGAGGATCAGGTTGCCGGTGCGGCGGACCCGCACCTTGCGCTGCAGGTCTCCTTTGCGCAGCTGCAGGGCCAGGGCATTTTTGGCTTCGGCGTGACGTTGGGCCTGATAGGGAGCTGCCGCACGCAGCGTGGCATCAAAGGCAATGTCTTCAGGGCGGCTGCCGGCGGGGCGTGCCTTGATATAGCGGCCGCGTTTGCGGTCGGTGCGCGTATAGGAACGCTTGCCGGCCCGTTCTCGAGTCATCTTGTCGAGTGGGGTATCGAGCCGCTTGGCCTCGAAGGTTTCGCCGACTTTGACGGGTTTGCGGGCCCCTTTGTTGTCACCGGGCGATGAGCTTTGCTGCGGAGACGCATCAGGCTGGGCAGCGGCGCCCTCACCTGTCTCCGAGCTTTCATTCAGCTCCGACTCATCGCCCTCGATGCTTTTTTTTCGTCTGCAGTCGCCTTGGCTTCCCCTTGCTGGCGCGGGTCTTCTTCGACCGCTTTTTCGGCTTCGGCGCGTGCCTGGCGCAGATTGGACTGGAGCTGCTCGGGGTTGAGCACAGAATCTTGGAAAGGCTGCTTTTTCATGCGGTGGGGCAGAGCCAGCTCGGCGGCCAACAGGATATCCTTGTCGTTGATCCGCAGACGGCTGTCGAGCGCGGCCTGGGCACGTGCCGTCTTCAGGATCACGATGTCGGCACGGTGGCCGTCGACCTTGAAACTGGCGGTCAGCGCAGCGATGGTGTACAGATCGCGGTCGGTGTAATTGACCAGCGCGTAGCGCTGCCGGGCGGCAAGGATGCGGCCACAGAGGGTCTGCTCAGATTCTTCGTACGCAATGCCGAAGGCGTCGGGGTCCTGTTCGAAGAAGACCCGGCGGCGCAGCACTTCGACGCGCTGCGCTGCCTCGGTGATGCCGACGACATCGACGGCGTGGGCAAAGCGGTCGAGCAGCTGTGGCCGCAGATCGCCTTCTTCGGGGTTCATGGAGCCGACGAGCACAAAGCGGGCTGGGTGTTGGAAGCTGATCCCCTCGCGTTCGACCACATTGACGCCCATAGCAGCGCTGTCGAGCAGCAAATCCACCACATGGTCGTCGAGCAGGTTGACCTCATCGACATACAGGACGCCGCGGTTGGCGGCGGCCAGGATCCCAGGCTCGAAGTGCCGTTCGCCCTTCTGGATAGCTTTTTCGATATCAAGGGTGCCGACCACGCGGTCTTCGGTGGCGCTGACGGGCAGATCGACAAAAGGGGTGGCGACATGCGAAACAGCGGGGTCTCCCCCTTGGGCCAGCCGTTCTCGGCACTCGTCACAGAAGAGGTCGGGGCGTTGTGGGTCGCAGTGGAAGCGGCAGCCTTGCACAACCTCGAGCAGGGGCAGCAGGGCTGCCAGGGCACGGGCGGCGGTGGACTTGGCCGTGCCGCGCTCGCCCCGGATCAGCACGCCGCCGATCTGGGGGTTGATCGCGTTCAAGATCAGGGCGCGCTTCATGCGCTCCTGGCCGACAATAGCAGAAAATGGATATGTCTGTCGCATTCAGGTTTCCTTCTGCACCCTTCCTAACAGTCTTTTCTGAGCAGATGTCAATGGCTATACTGTACTACAGACGACAACACGTGGGCAAAATTGAGTGCCAGGGCAGGGACAGTCATCTGGAAATTGTCGGCAAAAAGAGTTGCACCGCAGATGTGCTTGGGCGTGTCTGACATTCCAGCGTACACTCCCCAGAGATCATCGGAAGAAAGAGGTGCCCAACAGCCTCCATCGGTTCAACGGGCAGATTGCCGGGAGACGCCCGTACCCCAAGCACATACTGGCCGGTCTTCGGCAGAGTGACATGAACCGTCTGTGCTGCTGGATCGACACTGCTCACCCAGTGGCCCTCGCTGAACCACTGATCTGCGGACCGATCATACCAAAAAAGAGCCAGAGAATTGGGGTCCAGCTCTTGTACAGGCAAATACGCCAGCCTCAATTCGACCGGTTTGGTAAATATGTACTCAGGCTGGGTCTGCCCGTTGACCAGCAGTTCAACGTGAAAGGCTCGACCCACAAAACTGAACAAGGGGTCTGGCGCAAGCAGGGGTGGGGTCTGTTCAACATAGGACAGCGCATAGAGGACATCCGGTTGTTTTTCGACGATCGCAGCTGCTGGCACAAACAAGACAGTATGGCCGAAGGCACTGTCTGTAGAAAAAACACTGTCCTCTGTACCTTCCAACAGCCATCTCCTCGAATCACTGTTTTCTGTCGGTACAGGGGTCGGTGTATTGATTGGGGGGGGAAGCACGATCGGCGTGTCGGTGGACAGCTCTGTTTCCGGTATGTCCATGACAGTTGGGGGCAAGATAGGCAGCATTGGGGGGCGCACGGGGGTCTGTGTCGCCGTGGCGCGAATGGAGGGCCGCGTCGCTGTGGGCGTTGCCGTGGGCGGAACGCGGGTCGGCGTCGCTGTGGCGCGCACGGGGGTCCGCGTCGCCGTGGCACGAACGGGGGTCCGCGTCGCTGTAGGCGTAACGCGGGTCGGCGTCGCCGTGGGCGGAAGGGGGGTCCGTGTCGCCGTGGGCGGAACGCGGGTCGGCGTCGCTGTGGCGCGAACGGGGGTCCGTGTTGCCGTGGGTGGAAGGGGGGTCCGCGTCGCTGTGGGCGTAACGCGGGTCGGCGTTGCTGTGGGCGGAAGGGGGGTCCGCGTCGCTGTGGGCGGAACGCGGGTCGGCGTCGCCGTGGGTGGAACGCGGGTCCGTGTCGCCGTGGGTGTCGCGGTAGGTGGAACGGGGGTCCGTGTCGCCGTGGGTGTCGCGGTAGGTGGAACGGGGGTCCGCGTCGCCGTAGGTGTTGCCGTGGGCGGGTCTATCACAGTGACAGCAGCATTTTCAGAGTTTACGAGAATCAAGTTGCCGTTAAATGTGACGTTGCTTTGCCGCTGGGAGTCCATACTTTCAAAGGTGAGCAGCGTTTCAAAAATTTGTCGCGTGGCTTGAAAGCGGATTGTTGCGAGAACAAAATCACGAGAGGGGAATGGACTGTTTAACTGACCAGCAACAAAATTGATATGTCCCCGCGTGTTGTCGAACTGGTTCTGCAATTCGAGCGAAAGAGTGCTGCCGGGAGAGATGGCTGCTACCTGCAGCACGGTCGGGTCAAAATTTACATAAGCGGCAACCCCGTCCACCAGCTGGCTGGTACGCACCTGGATTGTGGCGCTGAAAACCTGGCCTACAGGAATCGTTGGAGTGGACGATTGCAGAACCAGTACCGTGCCAGGTTCAGGGGTAGCTGGAGGGGTCTGCGCTTGTACAGGTAGAATACACCAGCACACCATCCAGGTGAGCAATGCGGGCAACGCAACAGCCCACTTGCAACGAAGAAGAGTCAACAGCTTGGAAACCCTGGGTGCGCTGTTCATTTGGGGCTCTGGTCTGCTCATTGGTTGATTTCTTGGCCTGGATTGTACGTTTGACAATCGATAAAATGATTTTAACACAAAAAAGTCTTGTGCCCGAGTTCCATCCCCTGCAGCTCTTGCTGTAACTTTTTGTGTTGTGCTGCGTAGTGGTAGTGTAAGTAGGCAACGGGCACAAGAGCAGGCGGTGGGAGCTTCTGGAGAGAGAATTGTCCGGCTTTACGAGAAGGGAAGCCGCCTTTTTGTGTGACGGCAAGACAGGAAGCGATGAACGAACAGGAGCAATTCTGGCTGGAGCAGGCGTTGCGCGGGGATCGGGGGGCGTTCAGCCACCTGGTCGACGTCTACCAGCGCCCGGTCTTCAATTTGACCTATCGCATGCTGGGCAATTTGGAGGAAGCTGAAGATGCTGCCCAGGAGGTTTTTTTGCGCGCTTACAGTCGGCTTGGCCAGTACGACCCAGCGATGAAGTTTTCGACCTGGCTGTTTGCGATTGCCAACCATTATTGTATCGACCAGCTGCGCAAACGACGGACCACGCAAATTTCGATCGACGACAACCCTGTGTTGCAAGAGCTGGAAGGGGAGGGGCTGCGCCCAGAACAGCATCTGCTCCGCCAGGAAACCCGTCTGGAGGTTCAGTCTTTGCTGGAGCAGTTGGCTCCGGAGTATCGCACCCCGCTTGTGCTGCGGTATTGGGAGGAGTTGAGCTACGAAGAAATTGCTGCAGCCATGCAGGTGACGGTTGCCACCGTGAAGAGCAGGCTCTTTCGAGCTCGCCAGCAGCTGGTGGCCCTTTCCCAGCGTGCAGAGACGTTGTCTGTGTCGCCCAGCGCCGGGAAGGCAGAGGGTGCCGGGTCGTTTGTCCAGCTGGCGCTGGCCGAAAGGTAGGCAGGAGGAGCAGATATGGCCGATCGTCTTCAGGGGGTGCTGGATGAATCGGGGGAGTTGGAGTGGTGGATGGCGCAGGCGCTCGACGGGGAGCTGGGCGCAGAGGCGCAGGTGCACTTTGCAGCGTTGCTGGCCGAGCAGCCAGAGTCTGCCCGGCTCTGGCTGCGCTGGCAGGAGCTGGAGACACTGTTGGCGACGACACCTGCGCTGGAGCCAGCGACCGGCTTTGTGCGTCGCTTCGAACGGCGTCTGGCCGAGCAGGAGCGGCAAGCCCATCAGCGGGTTTTTTTGATCCTGGCAGCAGCGGCGCTGGGCGCGCTGGCTGGGGTGGCTGGGGTGGCTGCTGCAGGGGTCATCTTTTTGGTGTACACACAGTCGCCCTGGCTGGCAGAGCAGGTGCGCGCGCTGCTGGTGGCCTACAGCACGGCTCGGCTGTGGGGGGGGGCCAGTGCCGAGACAGCAGCGTTGTTGGCCCTGGCCCCCCAGCTGCAGTGGCTGGGCTGGTTGTCGGCCGCAGCCACCGGTCTTTTGGTGGCTGGCTGGGCGTGGCTGCTCCGGCACAGCGCAAGAGCAGATCGCCTGTCTGCCCCCTTGCAGATAGAATAACGTGTGTGCGATAGTTGGCAAGATCAGACGGGCTCTGTGGGTGTGACAATCCCACTCGTACAGGCAGGGGCATCTCGCCGGAGGATTTGATGAAACAAGAAGCAAGCTGGAAGATCGGGGCAGTCGGGCTCTGCACGGGGCTGCTGTTGGGGGTGCTGCTGGCTGCCCCTCTCCTGGCAGCCAACCGACCTGTGGTACAACAGCAGACTGTTTTCAACGAGGACCTGCGCGTGCAAAGCGGCGAAGTTCTGGAAGGGGACATCACCGTCCTGAACGGAGATGTCACCGTCGACTCGGACAGCGAGATCCGGGGCAGTCTGGTGGTCTATGCCGGCGAGGTTGCCGTCGAAGCGGGCGGGGGAGTCGTCGGGGACATCACCGCGTTCAGCGGGGATGTGCAGATCGACGGCAATGTCGGCGGCTCGATCACCGCCCTGAGCGGCGATGTCGAGCTGGGGGAAGAGGCGTTTGTCGGCGGCGACATCAGCGTCGTCAGCGGGGAAGTCGACCAGCAGCGCGGGGCTGTGGTGCAGGGAAGCGTGCTGCGCGGCCCGTCGACCGCCCTGGATCTGCCCGATCTGCCTGCGCTGGCTGTGCCTTCTCCGGTCCAAGCGCCCAGCCTGCTGGAACTGTTGTGGAATCTGGTCGGTCGGATCGTGCAGGCTGTGCTGCTGCTCGGGCTGGCTGCGGGGGTGGGGGTCCTGCTTGTGCAGATGCGTCCGGCATGGGTTGAAACCTCCCGCCGACTTCTGGTCGACCGCACAGCCCTCAGTTTTGCGACCGGCCTGCTCTTCAACCTGGTGAGCGGGGCCTTGATCGGCTTGCTGTGGCTGTCGGTCTGTTTTCGCCCGCCTGCTCTGCTGCTGGCGCTTTTGTTCGGTGCCGTCAACCTGGTCGGGCTGGCAGCGCTTGGCGATGAAATTGGGCTGCGAGCAAACGCCAGGCTGGGGCTGCCACGCCTCTTCCGTCCTGCCGTCGGGATTCTGTTGCCGGGCGTTGTGGTCGCCTTTCTCTGGGTTCTCGGCAGTTGTTTTGGCTTCTTTGCCTGGCTGACGGCTCTGTTTGTGAGTTCGCTGGGAACTGGTGCTGTGCTGGTCAGCACCCTCAAACTCAGCGGTGCGCAGGCTGCCAGAGCGGTCGGCGGGGAAGAGGGGATCGCGGGGAGCCCCTCCTCTGCTGCCGAGCCGCTCTCTGGGCCGCCTTCTGAGCCGCTCTCTGAGCCGCTCTCTGAGCCGCCTTCTGAGCCGCTCTCTGAGCCGCCTTCTGAGCCGCTCTCTGAGCCGCCTTCTGAGCCGCTCTCTGAGCTGCTCTCTGAGCTGCTCTCTGAGCCGCCTTCTGAGCCGCTCTCTGGGCCGCCTTCTGAGCCGCCGGAGAGCGGGGCGACCCAGGAGGCAGAGGCTGTGCAGCGCAGCGACAACTTTACGCGCATCAACGGGATCGGGGTTGTGTTCGACCAGCGCCTCAAGGCTGCTGGGATTGTGACCTTTGCTCAGCTGGCCCGCTGCACCCCTGCCGAGATTGCCAGGATCGTCTTATGGCCGGAGGGGCGGATCCGGAGTTCGGCGATTATTGAGCAGGCGCGGGCGTTGGCAGACGAGCAGGGGTGAATTCGGCGACCAGTGCGTCGCCGAGTGCCAGACCGGAGAGTGCCGCTCCTTCGACGCGGGGCTCTCCGAAGGCGTCGCCGCCGAAGAGCAGGGGCGCAGCGCTGCTGGCTCGCAGCAGCCGTTCGGGGTGCAGCACAGTGGGTGCGGCATAGCGCCAGCGTTTGACCTGCGCTTCGACCACGGTCGCGCCTTCGGCCAGCCAGGGGGCCAGCGCGGCAGAGAAAGCGGCCTCGACCCGTTCGTCCGGCTCGTCGTAGTGGGCGGCACTCCACTCCCCGCCGGCGTGCAGCGTCACGACGGTTGCGCCGGGTGAAATGCCTTTGCGCTGGTTGTCGGCGATCCAGGCAATCTCGGCGCCCGGCCGCTGCACCGCGCCAGGTTCAGGCAAAGTCACCCCCCCTTCGACCACGCAGAGAGCGCACAGAGCGGGTTCGTAGCGGATGCGTTCGAGGTGGGCGCGTTCGGGTTCTGCCAGGTGAAGCCCACGCAACAGGGCAAGGCTCTGGGGCACCGGCGCGGTGAGAACTGCTGCCCGTGCGCGCAGCGCTGTCCCCGCTTCGGCGGTGAATTGCCAGCCAGCGCCCTCGGGGGTGAGGGCTGTGACGCGCGTGTCGGTGCGCAGCAGAACCCCGCTGGCAGCTGCCTGGGTCGCCAGATGGCGGGCGAGGTTGTTCATTCCTCCCTGCACAGCGTAGCGGGGGTGGCCGTCGGGGGAGGTGCTGGCCAGGCTGCCGTCGCTCCAGCCATGGGACCAGGGGTAGACCAGGCCGATTTGACGCCATTCTTCCACCCAGCGGCCAAAGCGTTCGTGGCGCACGGTGAAGAACTGGGCGCCGTGGTCGGCCCGTCCGCCTGCGACACGGCGGGTGGCGAGTCGCCCACCGACACTGCGTCCTTTGTCGACGACGACGACCCGCAGCCCGGCAGTTCCCAGCCGGATGGCGGCCATCAGCCCGCTGAGCCCTGCTCCGACGATCACGACATCCTGCACGACATCATGGGTTGTGGTCATGTAGATCCTTGCACTGTTTTTCGAGTTGAGCGGTGACGCGGGCGTGGGCCCAGTCAAAAATGGCCAGAAAGAGAGCTTGCAGCACAACGGCGGCGCCGTGCCCGCGGCGTGCCGGGCCAGCCTGGCGCCAGAGGAGCAGCCCAACGGCGATGTAGAGCAGATCCAGGCCAGCGTTGCCCCAAAGCAGCGCACGCAATTTGCGCAGTTCGGGCAGTTCCTGTACAGGGGGGGGAGGGGGCTGTGTCCCTCCGCGCCAGCCTGCCAGTGCGATTGCGCCGTCGATCGCGCCCCAGCCCGCTGTCTGCTGGCCGAAGGCACGCCAGAAGGGGAGCGCTGTTTTTTGCAGCAGCACTCCGACGGCGATGCTGAGGAGGCTCCAGAGCATCAGCCGGAGCGCCAGAGTCTGTTGCAGGGCACGCAGCCGCATGGTGGGCTTACAGATCCAAGGTGCCGACGGTGCCCGCCTGGTAGGCTTCGAGCATTCGTTCGGCGAGGGTGGCTGGCGAGCTGGCGCCGCGCGGGAGGCGCAGCGGCATTTTGGTCCACAGCGGCGTATCTACCGCCCCTGGACGCACCACGGTGACGCGGCGATCGCGCTGTTCCTTGGCCAGCGCGGCAGCAAAGGCTTCCAGCCCAGCCTTGGCCGCCGCATAGGCGGAGAGCCCGGGCAGGCGCAGCTTTTCGCTGTAGGCGCCGACATACATCAGATGGGCTCTCTCTGCCAGCAAGGGGAGGCTGAGGTGGGTGCTGGTGTAGGCGCCGGTCAGGTTGGCGTCCAGGATGCGTTTCCAGTCAGCCGGGGCAAGGTCGGCAACCGGGCTGGAGAGGATGTCGCCGGCGGCGTAGAGCCAGAGGTCGACGGCTGGCAGTTCTTGTGCCGCTCTGTAGACAGCCTGCTGCACGCTGAAGGCGTCTGCAGCGTCTGCTTCATAGCGGAAATCGGTGAGATCGGCCAGGTCGTGGGGATGGCGGCTGACCGCGCCGACTGTCCATCCGTGGCTGTGGAGCAGGGCAACCAAGGCTCTGCCGATTCCGCCGCTCGCCCCCCAGATCAGTGCTGTAGACATCGCTTTGTGTTTCTCCTCATGTTGGTGGTTGTCAGCCTCAGGGCCGCTGTTTCGGTCTCTTTCGGTTGTGTGTAGACAGATGGCCTGGCTGGCAGCATTTGGGATGGGCGCAGGGGGGAGCACTGTTTGCGCCAGCCACTGCCTCTGAAAAGTATCGGCTGTTCTGCTCTGGGGTGCAGTACGAACGCTTCCAGAAGCTACCTGCCGTCTTCAAGGGCGGAACCCTGTCTGTCGATCGGCCAGCAGCAATTCGGCGGCGACCTTGCCGGACAGGGTCACCATGGGCACGCCGCCGCCGGGGTGGCTGGTGCCGCCGGCGAAATAAAGCCTGCGGACGTCGGGGCAGCGGTTGTGGGGACGGCGCAAGGCGTTGAGGGGCTGGTTGGAGGAGATGCCGTAGAGCGCGCCGCGCCAGGCCCCGGTGCGTGTCTGGAGATCGGCAGGGGTCAGGGTCTGTTCGCTGCGAATTTTGGTGCGGATGTCGAGTCCGCAGCTGGCCAGTCTGTCGAGCACTCGGGTGCGGTAGGCGGCGGTTTCGCTCTTCCAGTCGAAACGGGGGCCTAGCGGCGGTGCGTTGACGAGCACAAACCAATTTTCGCAGCCGGGCGGGGCATGGTCGGGGTCACTTTTGCTGGTGACTGCGACATAGAGGGTTGGGTCGTCGGGGGGGATGCCGCGCTGGAAGATGTCGGTGAATTCGGAGCGGTAGTCGCGGTTGAAAAAAATGTTGTGGTGGGCGAGCTGTGGGTAGCTTCCTTCGACCCCCAGCAGCAAAGCGAAGCCAGAGCAGGAGGTCTCGCGTGTGCAGAGTGTTCGACGCCGGGCAGGGGCCAGGTCGGGGGGCAGCAGGCGGTCGTAGACGGTGGCGACGTCGACGTTGGCGACGATTGCGCTGGCGGGCACCTGCTCTCCGTCGGCTGTGACCACGCCGGTAGCGGCGCCATTTTGCACCAGGATGTGAGCGACCGATGTCTGGCAGCGAATTTTGACGCCCAGCTCGGCGGCGAGCCGGGTCATGGCATGGGCGATCTGGTAGATGCCGCCGCGCGGGTACCAGACACCACCGGTCAGCTCGACGTGGGCGATCACACTGAGTGTGGCGGGTGCCTGGTAGGGGCTGGCCCCGACGTAGGTGGCGAAGCGTCCCAGCAGCTGGCGCAACTGGGGCGAGCGGACGCGGCGGCGGATGGCCTGCTCCATCGTCAGCCAGGGGTCGACCCGCAGCATATCGGCTGGGGGCACCTTGAGCAGTGTGCGCAAGGTAGGGGGGTGGTTGTAGATAAACACCGGGCCTGTAATCCGGTGCAGGCGGGCACCGTACTCGAGAAAATCCAGAAACCCTTCCACATCTCGCTCGTCGATTGCGGCGATCTGTTCGGCCAGGCGGCTGAGGTCGCGGGTGACGTCCAGCCGGGTGCCGTCTGGGTAGAAGTAACGGGTCAGCGGATCGACCGGCAGCAAGGTCAGGTACTCTTCCAGGCGACGTCCGGCTGCGGTGAAGAGCTCTTCGAAGACGGGGCGCATCGTGATCACGGAAGGGCCGGTGTCCCAGCGAAAACCGTCGGCGCTGATCTGGCTCATTTTGCCGCCGGGGGCATCGTTTTGTTCGAGGATCTGGACAGGGTGGCCGGCGGCGGCCAGCCGGATGGCGGCGCTCAGCCCGCCGATGCCGGCACCGAGCACCAGGATGGGGGCGTCAGGAGACATGGAGCACTCGACCTTTCCAGAGTACGCCGCCGTAGCGTGCTTTCCACCAGAGGGCGCGGGCGGCAATTGCGGTGAAGAGCAGCACGGAGAGGGGCAAGGTCACGGCGTCGGTGACCCGTTGGCGGGTGGCGGCGGCGGTGACGCCGCGCAGGGTCACGCCGGCGAGGGTCAGGGCCAGCGGCCAGCCGGGCCAGCCGGGCAGCGGCCAGTGGGCGCCTGCCAGCAGCCAGATCCAGGGAAAGAGAAACAGGGACCCATGAAAGAGGGTGGAGAGCGCCAACAGGCTGAGGCGGTTGTGGTGGCCGGCCAGGATATTTTTGGTATAGCCGTCGAAGGCGGCCTGGCTGCCGGCGTACATGCGGCAGGCAACCAGCCCGGCGCCATCGGCCATACGCAACTTGAAGCCGGCTGCTTTGATATGTTCAGCCAGCTGGATATCTTCGACGATGGCTGCCTGCACGGCGGCGTGTCCGCCGATGGCGGTGTAGGCTGGGCGGCGGAAGGCCATGCACTGGCCGTTGGCGGCGGCGGCGAGTGGGTGGAAGAAATCGTGGGCCAGGCGGACGGGCAGGTAGCCGAGCACGGCCATGGCCATCAGCGGCACGGTCAGCCGTTCGCCCCAGCTGTGGGTGATCTGGGTGGGCCAGACGGTGAGCAGGTCGGCGTCCAGGGTCTGGAGGGTTGCGGCGACGCTTTGCACGGCGCCGGGGTGCCAGCGGACATCGGCGTCGGTGAAGAGGAGAATTTCGGCGGTGGCGGCGGCGGCCAGCTGGGCGCAGGCCCAGTTTTTGCCGGTCCAGCCTGGGGGGAGGGGGGTGCCTTGCAGCACGCGGATATGGGGGAACTGGGCGGCCAGCTGACGTGCGATCTGGGGGGTGCTGTCTTCGGAGCGGTCGTCGAGCACCAGGATCTCCAGATTCGCATAGTCTTGTGTGGCCAGCCGTTGCAAGGTCTCGGCGAGAATAGCTGCCTCGTTGCGGGCAGGGATGAGCACCGAAACGTTCGGCTGTGGGCTCGTCGCGGGGGCAGGGTGCAGGCGTGGGAAGGCGCGATAGTTGGTCGCGGCAATTGCCAGCAGAACTGCCAGCCCCACGGTGACTGCCAGCAGCAGCAGGGTCATGGACGCTTTCTTCTGCGCAGCAGGGGGGGGTGGGCGAGGTCAGCACGGTGTCGGTAGAGCAGCACAAGCAGGCTGCCTGCCCAGATGGCGAGCAGGATCGGCGTCGCCGGCTGGAACGCCCACCAATCGAGGGCATGCGGGGTCAGCAGCAGGTAGATCAAAACGACCCCATAGGCGCCGAGAACTGCCCAGCCGTTGGCGCCGACCAGCTGGGTGAAGAGGAGCAAGCTGACCCCGCTGACTGTCGGGATGCTCCAGAGGGTGAGGGCGGCCCACATTCCTGCCGTCGTGGCGACCGCTTTGCCCCCCCGGAACCCCAGCCAGGGCGAAAAGGCATGGCCGACCAGCGGCGCCAGTGCCACGGGCACCAGCCGCCAGTCGTCGAGCCCACCAGCCAGATAGGCACCGCCGACCGGGAGCGCGGCCTTGAGAATATCGAGCAGCAGCACGAGTGCTGCGCTCCAGCGCCCCCCTGCACGCAGCACATTGGTGGCGCCAGGGTTGGCGTCGCCGTAGTGGGTGATCTCTTTCCGAAGTGCCCACCGTCCGATCCAGACCGCAAAGGGGAGCGATCCGGCCAGAAAACCGGCAGCGATCCAGAGCCACAGGGTGTTCATCGGCGTTGGCGACGGAGCCCGAGCAAGGCGAAGAGTCCGGCCAGCCCCATGCCGACAAACCCGAACAGCGCAGGGCCGGGCATCTGCCAGAAGATCGCCAGTCCCACACTTTGCAGGAACCAGACGGCGCCGTAGACGGTCAGCAGCGGTGCCAGCGGCGCCGCCGGTGGCCGCACGACAGCGGTCAGCAGGCAGGATGCCAGCAGCCAGCCTGCATAGTTGACGAGGGGGATACCAAAGTAGAGGCCTGGCGTTTCCCAGACCCAGTAGCCCCATGCAACCATCTGTGGATCAAGAAACAGATCCCAGGCGGTGAAGGCAAGGCCACTGACGAGCACAAAGCGCCAGCCGTGGGGCTGCCCGGTCGCAGCGTAGGCGACCGCCCAGGCGGGGGGCAGCATCATCCACCAGGCCACTGGGATGGCGGCAGGGACCCCCCCGACCAACGGCGCCAGCGCAGCGGTGTAGTGGTAGGCGCCGAAGGGAAAGCCTGTGGTGCTGCCGATCCATTCGACAGACCAGGAGAGCACCACGACGCTCAGCGCGACCCGGACAGTGGCGCCCATTCCCCAGGCCTGGAGACAGAAGGCCAGCACAGCCGCGCTCTGCAAGAGTACGCCGGCGATCACGCCCTGTGCCAGGATGCTGTCACCGACGATCCAGCGCAGGATCGGGATGGCGATCAGGGTCAGCAGCCAGGCGATGAAGAGCAGCCAGGCGGGCCTACGCAGCCTGGTTGCCAGCGTAGGTCCGGTGAGTTGGTGAACAGTCTGAGAAAGCGATGACGCCATGGGGTCTCCGTTTCGTGAGCCTTATGTGGGGGCTGGCGCTGCGGGCTGGACGGCGAGCTGGTTGGCAAAGGATCGCAGCGACTGGACGACCAGGTCCCAGCCAGGGGTCAGGCCACGAACCAGGTCGTGTTTGCCGGCGAGTTCAATATATCCGGCCAGATTGGGCAGGCGTCGGGCCAGCCGCTGGGTGACCTGGGGTGTCACGAGGGGGTCGTGTCGTCCTTGAAAGATGAGCACAGGTGCTTGCACCCGGCTGGCTGCGACAAATCCCTGTTGGCCCACTCGGCGCACCTGCCCCAGCAGGCGCGTCGGCAGCTCCAGCTGACGGATCTGGGCCTGCGCGACCGGGTCGTCGAAATCGACGTCGGTCAAAAAGTAGGTCAACTCTCGTCGAAAATCGGTGTCTTTGAAATCGGCGCGGGCAAAGGGGCGAATGCTCGGCAGCAGACGTTCTGCCAGCGGATAGAGCGCATCCAGCCAGGAGTCGAGCCGCCAGAAGGGGGCAAAGAGGACCAGCCCGTCGACTGGCAGGCGGGCCGCTGCGGCGAGTGCCAGCGCGGCGCCGAACGAATTGCCGGCCAGCAGCACGGTGGTGTGCGAGCGGCACAGTTCGGTGGCGGCTCTGTCGACGGCAGACTGCCAGTCGACCTGCTGGCGGTCGCCCAGGGTAGGGAACTGCGCGCCGAACCCGGGCAGGAGCAGTCCATGGACGCTCCACCCTTCCTGGGCCAACAGCTCGCCGACCGGGCGCATCTCCGCGGGCGTGCCGGGAAAGCCATGGATCAGCAGCACTGCATGGGGGCCGTTGTGCCAGTAAAAGGGTGCATGGTGCGGTGACTGGTAGGCGGCCAGTGGGCGTGGTGGAGAAGCGGTTGTCTGCATAGTAAGAATTGTCCAGATTTTGGCCAACGTTTCCGTGAGAGTCTATCCGATCGACCCGAATTTTGCAACTGGCGGGCGGAGGTGGGGTGGGTCGGCTTGCGTGCTATAATGGCAAGGAGTCAATTCTGGGTTCCACCTGCTTGCGGCAGAGCTGTCGTGGGCTTTTGAACAAGGAGGGTTTGCATGAGCTTGCCGACGAGCCAAATCGAGCAGTACGCGGATCTGTTGATTCGCACCGGGGTCAATCTGCAGCCAAACCAGGGGCTGCTGATCCGTGCTGAGCTGGGGCATGCCCATTTTGTGCGTGTGCTGACCGCCAAAGCCTACCAGGCTGGCGCCCGCTATGTGCAGATCGACTGGGTAGACATGCCGACCCAGGCTGCGATGCTGTCGAACGCCGATCTTGCGCAGCTGGAGCTGCCTGCCTTTGAGATCGGCCGTCATCGGCAGCTGACCGACGAGGGGTGGGCGCGTCTGGCGCTGGTCGGGGATGAATTTCCGCAGGTGATGGCGGAAGTGGACCCGAAGGCGCTGCGCTCCTGGGCAGTCAAACGGGGGCGAGCGGTCAAATTTTACACGGAAGCTCTGATGGCGAACCGGACACAGTGGTGTGTGGCTGCCCTCCCGACCCCGGCCTGGGCCCAGCAAATTTTTCCGGGTCAGCCAGCCGACGAGGCGGTGGCTGCGCTCTGGCGCACCCTTTTGAGGCTGACGCGTTCCGACGAGGAGGACCCTGCGGCGGCATGGGTGCAGCACAACCGCCGTTTGAAGGGGGTTGCAGCTTTTTTGCAGCGCAACCAGGTGCAGACGCTGCATTTTGTAGACCCTGTGCCTGGCCCTGACGGCAGAGCTGCCACCGACCTGCAGATCGGCCTGGCGGAACGGGTGCGCTGGGTGGGGGGAGCGGCGCAGACGCCGGCGGGCGTGGTGTTTTATCCCAATCTGCCGACCGAAGAAGTTTTTGCCACACCCCACAACCAGCGTACGCACGGGTATGTGCGCACCTCCTTGCCGACATTCCCGTTGGAACGCGAGGTACGCGACGCCTGGTTCCGGTTTGAAAACGGGGAAGTGGTCGAGTTCAAGGCTGCTCAGGGTGAAGAGGTGCTGTCAGAATTTTTTTCAATAGAGGGAGCCCGCCGTCTGGGGGAGGTCGCGTTGGTCGACAGCAGCTCGCCAGTCTTTCGGAGCGAACTGATCTTCTATGAGATTTTGTTGGATGAGAACGCTGCCTGCCACATTGCGTTCGGCGAATCTTACCCGGAATGTGTCGAAGAAGGGAGCACGCTGTCACGCGAGCAGCTGTCTGCGCTGGGGGCCAATTTTGGCGACACCCACATCGATTTTATGATTGGAACCGCCACGATGAATGTGGAGGGGCTCTGTGCCGACGGGCGACGTGTGCCCGTGATGCAGGCGGGGCGTTTTGTCGAGGCGGTTTTTGCATGAACAGACTGGTAGATGCTGCGGTCCACATGGTGCGTCTGGGGATGGACGATCTGCCTCTCTGCCCGTTGCCTGCTGGCTACAGGTTTCGTTCCTATCGGATGGGGGATGAAGAGAGCTGGGTGGCGCTGCACCAGGATGCCGAGCCGTGGTTTCGAGTGGAGCGAGCGCATTTCGAGCAGTCGTTTGGCGGAGAGCGTGCCAGCCTGGCGGATCGCATGTTTTTTGTGCAGGCCCCGACCGGCGAGGATGTCGGCACGATCACAGCCTGGTGGCAGGACGACTGGAAGGGGCGCGGTGGCTGGGGCCAGATCCACTGGCTGGTGGTTGCCACCGCCCACCAACGTCGCGGGCTGGCCAAAGCCATGGTGGCACATGCGCTGCGCCGGATTGCTTGCGACCAGACGCGTGCGATGCTGGGCACCAACACACAGCGGCTCTGGGCCATCAAGTGTTATCTGGACTTTGGATTTGTGCCAGACCCCGCCGAGCGCGCTGCGGTTGAGGCAGAGCGCGGTTGGCAGGCGCTTTCTCAGCAGCTGCCCCACCCGGCGGTCGAGCGCTGGCTCTCCTCCCTGGCCCGTCTCTGAAGAGCGGCAGGGGGGCGTCGTCTTCATCGGGCACTCATCTGTTTCATTGGAAATTTTAATCTGCAGAAAATATTTTGCGCGTACCCGAGAAGAGTCGTCAGCGGTTGCTGGCGGAATTTTTTCAAGCTCTCTGCGAGAAATGAGGAATGATTGTGAGTTCATTGCAGATCTTCTTAGCCAGGCGTCGGGATGTGCTGTTGTTGGGGCTGCTGGCCGGGGGCTTTGCGGTTCTTTTGGGGGAACTCGTACTGTATCGGCACTGGGAAGGTTCACAGCAGATCGGTTTGGTCGCCACAGCGGTGGGGCTGGCCGTGATGCTGCTTGGGCTGTTTGCCAGAGGGAGGCTGCGTCCGCTGCTGGGGCTGCTGCTGATTGTGCTTTCGCTCTCCGGGCTGATGGGGGTGCGCGAGCATTTGGAGGAAGGTGGCGGCGAAGCTGCGCGTCTGCCGGCCCAGCCCAGTCTGCAGCTGGTTGCGTATCAGGCGGGGCCCAGCAGCGAAGAGAAAGAAGAGGAGGGTGAGGCGCGCGAGGTACGTGGAGAGCGGGGGGAATCTGCCCCTCCGCCTTTGGCCCCCCTGGGGCTGTCTGGGCTGGCCTTGATGGGAGCGGTCATTCTGCTGGCCAGAGCAGAGGAGGCGCGCAGCGCAGGTTGAAAAACTTGTGGGAGTCCCGGCTGGCTGGCGGCCGGGCGTTGGTGTTGGACGGTGGGCTGGCCACCGAGCTGGAGCGGCGCGGCGCCGACCTGAGCGATGCGCTCTGGTCGGCGCGGGTGCTGGTCGACGCGCCCGAGCAGATCGCCGCCGTGCACCTCGACTATTTGCGTGCCGGTGCCGACGTGCTGATCACCGCCAGCTATCAGGCCAGTCTGGAAGGTTTTCAGCAGCGCGGGTTGCAGGCCGAGCAGGTATTCAGGCTCTGGCAGCTGAGCGTGGAGCTGGCTCTGGAGGCGGTGGCGCGCTTTCAGCAGGAGGTACAGGCTGTGCAGCGCCCGCTGGTGGCTGCCTCGATCGGGCCGTACGGCGCCTTTCTGGCGGATGGTTCCGAATACCGGGGCGACTATGGGGTCGGCTGTGCGGCACTGGCTGCCTGGCACCGGCCACGGATGCGGGTATTGGCCGGCACAGCGGCAGATCTGCTGGCCTGCGAGACCATTCCCTGTCTTGAGGAAGCCAGGGCGTTGACGCAGCTGCTGCCGGAATTTGCCCCCATGACGGCCTGGCTGTCGTTCAGCTGTCGAGATGGGGAGCGGCTTGCCTCGGGTGAACCGTGGGCAGAGGCAGTTGCGCTGGCAGAGGCCTGTCCCCAGGTAGTGGCTGTCGGGGTCAACTGTACAGCGCCCCGCGAGGTTGAACCGCTGCTGGCAGCGGC
>CAIOHJ010000045.1 GCA_903858085.1 uncultured Chloroflexota bacterium | reverse complement strand
TGACGTTTCCCCCGTTGCCGAGCGGGCGTCAATTGGCCTGGCGCCGCTTCTGCTTTGTCCAATCGTTCTTGCAGACTAGCTTGCACGGTCTTGACATCGCTCAAGGAACGCACTCCCAGCAGCCGTTCCTCCCAAACGACCTCTTGCTCAGTCGTTGACGGTGTTCTGGCTGAAATCGTCGCGGGCCAGCCAATAGCCCGCCAAGGCGGTCTGGAAGTCCATTGTTCTCCTCCGTGCGGTTTCCGGTTTGCTGCCTGGCGCCTCCGGCGCCCCTGTGGTTGACCGTCTGCCTGCTGACCCTGCCGTGCGGTTTTCGACGCTTAATTTTTCTGTTCGACGGCTAACATTGCCGGGGCCCTAGAAAGCGGAAACCGCATGGCAGGTGTTTTCACACCTGCCATGCGGTTTCCAGTACTATGTCCGACAATAAAGGTGGGCGAGAAGGGACTCGAACCCGTGACCTCACGGATGTGAACCGTGCGCTCTAACCAGCTGAGCTACTCACCCTGATTCGTCAATTTTCTGATCTCAGTATATCATAGGGCCAAAGAATCGCAAATTGCCGAATCGAAACGTTGGACTTATGCTGCGACAGAATCGCCGGTGGATGGTGCGGATGGGGTTTATTGCGGTGTTGGCCATGGGGCTGGTTGGGTTTTCCTTGGCAGTCTCGCTCTGGGTGCCACTGTTCGAACAGTTCGAACTTTCGAGCTTTGCCAACGGCGTGGACTGGGTCGATCTGGTGGCTGGGGCCAGCGAACAGGCGGCCCAACTGCTGCTGGGCGTGACCAGTGGCCAGTGAATCGATGCTCCCCTACGCCCCTGCTGCGTTCTCCCAAGGACGCATGGATTTTAGCTGGGAAGCGCTGACCGCAGCCGAACGGGCCCAGGCCTACGCCGACTGGAAGGCTGGCCGCGGGCTGATCGGAGGCGATCCGCTGCGCCGCCCCGGCTCACACCTGCTCCCTGGCTGGGGGATAGATCTCCCCTTTTTCCGCACGCTGGCTCTGGCCGACACCCGCAACGGCGCCACATTGCAAGCCTTCCTGGATTCTGCCCGCCCACTCGAGGTTGAAATTGGCTTCGGACGGGGCGATTTTTTGCTGGACCGCGCCCGCCGACACCCAGAACGGCTCCTGGTCGGCTACGAGACCAAGACCAAAGCCACCCGCCTGATGCTGGATCGCATCGAACGGCTGTCGGCCGCTGAGACGCTTCCCCTTGCACCCCTCTGGGTCAGCGACGACGACGCCCGCTTCAGCTTGCCGCGGGTCGTAGCCGCAGGCCGGGTGGCCATCTTTCATGTCCTCTTCCCCGACCCCTGGTGGAAAAATGAACACAAAGTCAGGCGCCTCTTTTCCCCACCGTTCGTCGATCTGCTGGCCACTTGCCTGCAAGCCGGTGGGCTGCTCCATTTCAAAAGCGATGTGCAGGCGTACGGCGAACTGGTACGCTACCTGGTCGAACAGCATCCAGCCTTTTCCCCCCACAACCCGGCCGCAGCCGAGCAGATCGGCACAGCCGCACCGACCCATCGTGAGCAGTGGTGCCAACGACATGGCAAGCCCGTCTGGACCTATTCTTTCACGCGCAGATGAAACCGACTCCTTTTCCCCAAAAGCCGACTGTCGTGCTCTCCTGGCCGGGCAAACAGCCTTCTCCCCAGGTGGCGCCTGCCCCACTGCAACGATTGGAGAGCTTCGAACCAGAGCGCTTCTGCACAACCTGCCAGCCGGCAGCCGCTCCCCCCAACGCCCTCTACCACGGCGACAATCTGACCGTCGCCGCCTCCTTGCTCGACCGCGGGTGGGGGGGCAAAGTCCGGCTGATCTACGCTGACCCCCCCTACAACAGCAAGCTCGTCTGGACACGCAAAGTGCGGCTGCGCCAGCCCCGCCAGCGGGGGCAGGACCCTGTGGTGCTGCGCCAGCCCCAATACACAGACAGCTGGCCCGAAGAAGGGGCCTACCTGCAGTTTCTCTACGAACGGCTGCCGCTGCTGCGCAGCCTGCTGGCCGACAACGGCAGCCTCTGGCTCCACTGCGACCACCGCCACGCCCACCACCTGCGTTGCCTGCTCGACGAGATCTTCGGCCCAGAAAACTATCTCAACACGATCACCTGGCGCAGCCAGATCGCACGCGGGGCCAAGACCCATGCCTTCTATTTCCCCCACAGCGCCCAGACGATCCTGGTCTATGCCCGCAACCGCACCGCCCCGACCTGCTGGCAGCCGCTCCGACGACAGGTCGTGCTGAACGAAGCCGAAGCCTCCAGCCTGTTTTTGCGCGATGCAGGCGGTTTTTTCCGCACCTCAGACCCGGGCAGCTATTCCTTCGAAAGCCTCAAACGGCTGCACGCCGAAGGCCGACTCTATGCCCCCTACGGCGGTACCCCCGTCGTAGACGAGTCACAACGCCAGGTCTTCGCCTCCAACGGCGGCAACCTGGGCGTCAAATACTACCTTGCCGATCTGGGCGACGGTCGCTACCAGGTCGAACGCGCCCTGGACAATCTGTGGGAAGATGTCCCCGGCCTGGGCACGACGCCGGGCGAGGATCTCGGCTACCCAACCCAGAAGACCGAACTGCTGCTGCAGCGGATCCTGGCTGCCGGCAGCCGAGAGGGTGACTGGATCCTGGATCCCTTCTGTGGGTCGGGCACCACACCGGCGGTCGCACAAAAACTGGGACGCCGCTGGCTGGCCTGCGACGCCAACTATGGGGCTGTGCAGACAGCAGCCCGCCGCCTGCACTCCATACAAAACGAACAGCTGACCCGCCAGTCTCTGCCAGCTGGCGCACAGGCTGGCTTCGAACTCTCCACCACAACGACCCCTCCCCCTCTCTCCCACAACCTGCCAGCCACCCGGCTCACAATTACCCAGATCGATCCGCCACAGTCTATACTAGAAATCAGAGTGCAGGAGGTACAGACCCCCGCACTGCAAGACGCCGGGAGAGAGGGCAGTTGGCTGGCGTGGGTCGACAGCATCGCCATCGACCCGGCCTACGATGGACAGTTGCTGCGTGCTGTGGTCGTCGATGCGCCGCTCAACAAGCGAACAGCGGTCGCTGGCCGCTATCAGCTGCCCGCACCCAGCCTGCCAACGACCGTCGGCGTGCGCATCGTCGATATTGCCGGGGGCGAACAGCTGGTGACCTGCCGGGTCGACCCAAAACCGCATCTGTGAGGAATTTTTCATGGCTACGCCCGTATTGACCGTTTTGGAAGAAGACAGGCACGCCTGGTTTGCCGGGCGTACCCGTGCGATCCAGAAGTACCTGGATGCCGAGCTGGGCCTCCCCAGCAACCTGGCCAGACGCACTGTCCTGGATGTCGGCGGCGGCGCCGGCAACATGGCCCACCACCTGGCCCACTACGGCGCTGTCATCAACCTCGAATACAACGCGCGGCCGATCCCGGTCGCCCAACAGCGCGGCGTCATCACGGTGCAGGGTTCAGGCGACGCGCTCCCCTTCCAAAACGACCGCTTCGACCTGGTGACGCTGCTGGACACGGTCGAACACATCCCCGACGAGCTGGGGGTCTTCGCCGAATGCGCGCGGGTGCTCAAACCTGGCGGTCTGCTGCTGGTCACCGTCCCTGCCTATCCGTGGCTCTGGAGCTACAACGACGAAATCAACGCCCACCAGCGCCGCTATACGGCCGCCGAGCTGCGGCAGAAACTGGGCCTCAGCGGACTGCGGGTAAGCCGCATCAGCTACAACAATTTTTTCCTCTTCCCGGCGGTGGCGGCCCTCCGCTTTCTGCGCCCCTACAACCCAGGGCTCAAGAGCCCCCACCTCCACCCGGACGCCGACGTCTATCAGGTCGATATGGAACCGATTCCCGAACCTGTCAACACACTCCTGCACGGGATCTACTGGCTCGAAGCCGAGATCCTGGCCCGGATTCCCTTCCCCTTCGGGGTCAGCATCCTCTGCATCGCGCGCAAGTAGGGGGACATGGAGCCTTTTCTGCGGACAGCAGCCCGCCGTCACCTGCTGGTGGTCGGGCTTTTGACAGCCTTGAGCCTGCTGCTAAGTTGGCCCTTGCCCGCCCAGCTCTCCACCCATGTGCCGGGCGTGCCACAGTGGGCGTTCGACGAGGCGACCTTTGTCTGGAATATCTGGCATTTCAAACACGCGCTGATCGACCATCTGCGCTCTCCGCTGCACAGCGAGCTGATCTGGTACCCGCTGGGCATCGACCTGGTGCTCTACACCTACAATTTCTACCACGTGCTGGCAGCGCTGCCGCTGGCGCTGGCAACCTCTCTCCCCCTGGCCAGCAATGTCACCCTGCTGGCCAGCACGGTGCTCAGCGGCTACGGCACCTGGCTGCTGGCGAGCTGGCTGCTGGCCAAAGCTGGCCCCCAGCGCGCGCCCTCGATCTTCTGGGGGGCGCTGGGGGCCGGGTTGCTCTATGCCTTTGCCTCCAATCGGGCAGTCTACACCGCCCTGGGCCACTACGACATGGTGACGACCCAGTGGATCCCCTTTTACACACTGGCGCTGCTGCGTTCTCTGGATCCCGAGCTGGAAGCCAGACGGCGGCGGCTCTGGGCAGTGCTGGGGGGGCTCTTTTTTGCCCTCACCGGGCTGGCGGAGATGATCAGCGCGCTCTTTCTGGCCATCTTCACCCTGCTGGTGTTGGCCGTCCAGTTCCGCCGCCTGCTCGCAAGCTGGCGGGCTGCCCTGGAGAGCCTGCTCTGGCTGGGGCTGGTCGCCTTCCTGGTCTGGGCCCCAGCCCTGCTGCCGATCGTGCATGCTTTGTCCAGCGCCGACTATGCCCTCTCCGGCTGGGGGGATGCCCTCGCCCTGAGCACCGATCTGTTGGGCTGGTTCACAGCCACAGTCTTTCATCCGCTCTGGGGCGGCGATGTGGTGCAGGAGATGCGCCTGGTCCAGCAGCGGGCGGTCAACCCAGCGCTGGTCGGCCTGCGCGACATCAACACCGTCTTTTTGGGGTGGGTGACGCTGGCGCTGGCGCTGCTCGGCAGCGTCCTCTTTTGGCGTACCGTCAGGCTCTGGGTATGGACCAGCCTGGTCTTCGGCGTGTTGACCCTGGGCCCGCTGCTGCAGATCAACGGACGCTACCGGTTCGACCTCGACGGGCTGGAAACGACCTTCCCGCTCCCGTTTGCGCTGCTCCACTTCCTCCCGATTGTCCAGGCCAACCGTGCCCCCAACCGCAACAGCGTGCTGCTGATGCTAGGGCTGGCGCTGTTGGTCGGCTATGCCCTCTGCTGGCTGCTCGACCAGCTCCCCCGCCGCGCCGGCTGGCAGCGTCCGGCGCTGGCCAGTCTGCTGGCCGCTGCGCTGATCTTCGAACATCTGGCCTGGCCGCTGCCCCTTTCAGACGCACGCGTGCCGGCGATCTATGCCCAGATCGCCGCCGAACCCGGCGAGTTCAGCCTGCTGCAGCTGCCACTGGGCTGGCGCAACAGCTTCGGTGTCCTGGGCCCCGAAAAAACGCTGCTGCAATACTACCAGACTGCACATGGCAAGCCGATGCTGGGCGGCAACATCAGCCGGGCACCAGCCTTCAAAATGGACTATTTTGCACGAATCCCCTATTTTCAGGCGCTCACCGAGATCGAATTTGGCCGCCCGCTGGACCCTGCAACGCGCGCCGCAGCCGCAGCCCAGGCGGCCGACCTGCTCTATCTGTACAACACCCGCTATGTGCTGCGCTTTCCACCGATCCCAGACCGCCCCCCTTACACGGAGACCTGGGCAGAAACCTGGTCGTTCGTGCAGGAGACCCTGCCGCTGGAAGCAGCCCCTTTCTGGGCCCAGGACGGCGTCGAGGCGTGGCGTGTACTCCAGCCTGCCGGAAGCGACCATTTTGAACTGGCTCTGGGTACAGCTGGATCCTTTCCCTATCGGGGAGAAGGGTGGGACGAGGCCGAGGTCGACAGCCCCTACGGCGAGCCAGCCAGCTGGGCGACTGAGCCACGCAGCCGGCTCTTTGTGCCGCTGCGCCAGGTCGACGCAGCAGCCACCTACACGGTGCGGGTGCGCGCCCACCCCTTCACCTACCCTGGCAGCCCCGCCCAACAGGCTCGGCTGACCGTCAACGGCCAGCCGCTGGCCGCCCAGCAGCTGGCAGAGGGCTGGCAGGAAGTGGTCTGGGAGCTGCCAGGAAAGCTGCTGGTCGACGGGCTGAACCGGCTGGAACTGGGGTGGGCCTATACGGCGGCCCCGCGCACCGTGCTGGCCGGCGACCGCACGATCGGAAACACAGGGGTCTCGCTGCCGGTCGACGTCGATCTCAAGGCCTTTGCCGACGGTGGGTTCATCGCCCTGTTCGACGAGCAGGGCGAACAGAGCGACGGCTCGGCGGGTCGGCGTGGGGTCAACCTGACCGTGCTCGACCCCCGCAGTGGGCGTCTGCTCGACAAAGCAGGCTTCGACACCGCTGCCTCGGCGACCGAAAGCGACCAGCTGGTCACCTATATCCGCCAGATCGAGGCCGGGTCCGTGGTGCTGGCGGTGACCTCCGGCGATGCCACCGCCTTCCTGAGCGAAGCCGCACTCCAGGCCATGCAACACATCGGCGCCGATCTGCCCCAGAGCCAGGTGCGGGGGCAATACTTTGCCGTCGCTGGCGTGGCGGGCACCGCGCCAGGTACAGCCGCTCAAGTGATCGATGACGAGGACGCTTTTTTACGCGTCAGCCTGAACCGCGACCGGCGCACCCTGGCGGCGGCGGTCGCCAGGGTCACAGTCACAGGCCCATGATCAGCTGCGCTGACGGTGCCTTTTCCAAAAAGAAAGAATCCGCTCCCAAGGCAAGGAGTGGGTGCGCAGCCGGAGGATCGTGTACATTGCCTTGTAGATTTCGCGCTTGTTGATCTTGCTGGCACCTTCGGTGCGGTTGACAAAGGTGATCGGGATCTCGCCGATGCGAAAGCCAGCCCGCTCGACCCAGAAGGCCATCTCGATCAGAAAGCTGTAGCCGCTGCTGAAGATGGCCTCCAGGTCGACTGTTCTGAGGACCTGCAGGCGGTAGCAGCGAAAGCCTGCCGTGCAGTCGCGCGCCGAAAGCCCCAGCACCCTGTGGGCCAGGGCATTGGCGGTGTAGCTGATGAATTGGCGCAGGGGGGGAGACCCGACGACAGCCCCGCCGGGCACGTAGCGGCTGCCGATCACCAGGTCGCAGCCAGCTGCTGCGCTGGCCAGCAGCTCTGGCAGACTCTCCGGGCTGTGGCTGAAATCGGCGTCCATGGTGCAAATGTATGGATAGCCCTGCTGGCTGCCGTAGGCAAAAGCGGTCTTGTACGCTGTCCCCAGCCCCAGCTTGCCGCTGCGGTGCAGGACATGTACGCCGGGGTCGGCGGCAGCCAGCAGATCGGCGATGGCACCTGTGCCGTCTGGGGAGCCATCGTCGACGATCAGGACATGGATGTCGCCGGGCAGTTGGCGTAGCCGGGTGACCAGCCGTTCCAGATTTTCGCTTTCGTTGTAGGTGGGCACAACCGTCAAGACTTGCCCATCCCAGGGAATCTCCCTGTTGAATTGCTTTTCGTCGTCTTTCAAACTTCAATCCTTGTCGGTCAAACAGCAGCCATGGTCAAATCCTACCCCATAACACCGCTGGACAGAAAGTTGGCTCTGCTTGTAGGCGCCGTCGTCGGCGGGCTGTTGGTGCGCGGGGTGCCACTCGACCTGCTGCCAGGAGATGCTGGCGAGTTTCAAGTGGCTGCCTGGAAATTTGGGCTGGCCCACGCCACCGGCTATCCGCTCTATCTGTTGCTGGGCGGGCTCTGGCAGCATCTGTGGGCAGGGGTGGGGGGGAGCCCGGCGGCGGCGCTCAACCTGTTGAGCGCGCTGCTGGCTGGGGGGACGGCTGGTCTGTTCTTTGTGCTCTTGGTCGGCTGGCTGCCCGGCACACCGGCGGTGCGCCGACTGGCGGCAGGGCTGGGCGTGGCCTGGTTTGTGGCCAACCCGACCCTGCGCAGCCAGGCGCTGCAGGCCGAGGTCTACACCCTGCACGCCCTGCTGGTGGTTGGCCTGCTCTGGACGCTACAGCAACTTCCGGACTCCGCCAGCGGGGCTGGCTGGGCCCGACGTTTCGCCTGGCTGGCCTGCGGGCTGGGGCTGGGGCTGGCTCACCATGCCACCACCCTGCTGTTGCTGCCCGCGCTGCTGCTCTATCTGGCGGCTGCCCACCCGGGCTGGTGGCGTCGCGGCTGGCTTTGGGGGCTCCCCGCCGGGCTGGCTCCGCTGCTGCTCTACCTCTACATCCCGCTGCGCAGCGGGCCAGATGCCTCCCCCTGGTACCACCAGCGGCTGGGCGACAGCGTGCTGGATCTCGCCCCCAATACGCCAGCTGCCTTCTGGGCATTTGTCAGCGGGCAGTCGATTTCGGCCGGTTTTCACGACGTCCACACCGCACTGGCCCTCCTGCCAACAGCCGCCCTGCTCTGGCTGCGCCACTTCGAGTGGCCCGGGCTCGTGCTCGCTGCAGCTGGCCTGTACACGCTGATCCGGCTGCGCGCCTGGCCCTTGTTGGCGTTGACCGGCAGCTACTTCCTGCTCCAACAGCTGTTCAACCTCTTCTACGCCATCGGAGACATCTTCGTCTACTACATCCCCCTCTATCTGATTGTCGCCCTCTGGATCGCCTTTGCCGGGGCCGGCATCGGCAACGGCTTTCAACCCGCCGACCGCACGGAACGGCGTCCGGCATGGGCACCTGGCCTGTTGTTCATCCTGCTGGCGCTGCCCGCCCAGCTGTGGCTGACCTACACACCGCTGCTCGACCAGCTCCAACGCGACAGCGCCGCCACCCGCCAGCAGTGGGAGGCCATCCTGGCTGCCCAGCCCCCCAAGGACGCCATTCTGGTCAGCAACGACCGCAACGAACTCGTCCCACTCTTCTATTTGCAGCAGGCCGAAGGACGCCGACGCGATCTCACTGGCCTTTTTCCGCTGATCCACCCCCGTTTGAGCGACATCGGCGTCACGCTGCAGCGTGCGCTGGAAGAAGGAGGCAGCCAGCCAGTCTACCTGATCAAACCGATGGCAGGGCTTGAGGCCCGCTTCACCCTCTCCCCCCGCACGCCCCCGCTGGTCGAAGTGACCGGCCCAGCTGCACAGGCCCCGCCTGCACAGGCGCTGAACCGCCCCTACGGACCGCTGCTGCTGCAAGGCTACACCTGGACAAAGCAGGGTCAGGCAGTCGAAGTTGCTCTCTACTGGAGCGTGCTGGCAACGCTTGCCCAAAACTACACCACCACCGTGCAGATCTTCGACGCAAGCGGTGCCAAAAAAGGGCAGTCAGACCATGCAGCAGGGGGCGTCTATTATCCCACGTCGCTGTGGAAACCGGGCGAGACGCTGGTCGACCGCCATCTCCTTTCGCTGCCCGACAGCGTTGAACCGGCGCAGATACTGGTAGGCATGTACACAGGAGCAGAGGCTACCCTGCTGGCGCCGCCGCTCGAACTCACCCTGGAAGGGGGAATGCAGCCATGACAGGCAACGAATTTACCGTCGTACAGCCGTGGCGATCCGATCGCCGCGGGCCAGCCCGCTGGATTGCCACCCACGTGGCGCGCAACTGGCCGCTCATCGCGCTGATCGTGGCAGGGGCGATCGGCAACGCTGCCCTGGCAGCTGCACTGCCCATCTTCACCGGAGTTGCCTTCGATGCCCTGAGCGGGGGCAATCCCGACCTCAAGCAGCTGGCGGTCGCCTGCCTCCTGCTGCTGGTGAGCCAGTCAGCCCGTTCCGGGCTGCAGCTGACACGCAACTTTGGCAGCGAAGTCCTCGGACAACGGCTGGAACGGGATACGCGCCGCGAGCTCTACGGCGAGCTGCTGGGCAAAAGCATGGGCTTCCACGACATGAACCCCACCGGCGACGTCATGGCCCGTTCGACCAACGACGTGCGCGAGTTGGCGCTGATGCTCGCCCCCGGCTTGAACCTGGTGATTGGGTCGGCCATCTTTCTGGCCATGCCGATCCTGGTTGCACCTCGCTACCATCCGACCCTGGTCATCGTACCGGTGCTCTTCGCGATCGGCTATTTGTTGGCCATGTGGCACTACCTGCACACCCTGCAGCCGGTCACAGCTGCTGTCCGGCAGTCGTTCGGCGCAATGAACGCCCGGCTTACCGAGGCGATCGAGGGGATTGAAACGGTCAAAGGGGGCGCTCAGGAGGAGCACGAAGTCGCACAGTTCAAACAAAATGCCGCTCGCGTCCGCGATGCACTGGTGGTGCAGGCGCGCGTCGAAGCCCGCTATCTGCCGTTGCTGCTGCTGGCCTTGGCGACCGGCACCGCCTACGGCCAGGCGATCTACCTCTACCAACAAGGAACGATCACCGTCGGCGCAGTCGCAGCCTACATCGGGCTGATCTCGCTCTTCGATTTTCCAGTCTTCACCTCGCTCTTTGCCTATTCACAGGTTGCCTCGGGGCTGTCAAGCGCCCGTCGTATCCTCGAACTGGTGCGCGCGCGGACCCACGTCGACCAGAACCCGGCAGGCTACCCAGGCCCCCTGCGCGGGACGATCACCTTTGAGGAGGTGACCTTCAACTACAGCGGCGATCCAGCCACCCACACCCCCAACGCCCTGGAAGCCGTCTCCTTCCATCTGGAAGCCGGCAAAACATTGGCGCTGGTCGGACAGACTGGCTCCGGCAAAAGCACGGTTGCCAAGCTGATCAACCGCATCTACGACGTCGAACGCGGGCGCATCTTGATCGACGGCGTCGATGTGCGAGACTGGAAGCTGGAGGCGCTGCGGCGCCAGATCTCCATCATCGAACAGGACATCTTTCTGTTCAGCCGCACGATCGCCGAGAACATTGCCTTCGGCAAACCCGAGGCCAGCCAGGCGGAGATCGAGGCTGCGGCCCGGGCTGCTCAGGCTCACGACTTCATCGTGAGCTTTCCAGAAGGCTATGGGACCCTGGTGGGGGAGCGGGGCATGACCCTTTCTGGAGGACAGCGCCAGCGCATTGCCCTGGCCCGGGCCTTCCTGACCAACCCGGCCATCCTGATCTTGGACGATTCGACCAGCGCCATCGACAGTGCCACCGAGGACCAGATCCAGCGGGCCATCGAACAGGCCAGCCAGGGACGCACGACCCTCCTGATCACCCACCGCCTCTCCCAAATCCGCTGGGCAGACCGGATCGTCGTGCTGCGCAAGGGACGGGTCGTTGCCCAGGGCACACATACCGAGCTGCTCGCACAGTCGAACGCCTATCGCGAGATCTTTGCCAGGCTATGAAGGAGGGAAAGGGCGGTGGGCCAGGTCGATCTGCTGGCGCAGTTCAGCGTGCGCGTCAAGCAAATTTTGTCGAGCCTGAAAAAACGCCGCCTCGGTGAACTCCATCTGCCCGCTGTCGAGCAGCGCCAGCAAGCTGTCGACCACGTACAGGAGCTTGCCTTCCAACAGCTCGACTGTCGTCCCGTAGAAATCTTCGGGAATCCAAAAAAGAGCAGCGATGGCCAGCACAGAACTCGCAAAAAGCCAGCTCCTCCCCTGCGTGTAGAACTGCCCTGCCAACAGCAGCCAGCCGACCGCCAGCAGGGCTACGAGCTGCCAGCGGGCCACCGGGCGGGCCGGTCGCAGGTTGGCCAGGGCAGGCCAGAGCCGGTCGTAGCCTTTGAGCTGGGCAAGCCAGCTGTTGAAACGGTAACAGTGCGCCAGATTGACCCGGTGCGGGTCCTGGTGGGCCAGTTCGGCGGCGTAGGCACGGCACTCCAGAGCGAGGAGATAAAACGCTTTGCGGTCCAGCACCCGAGGTGCAAACGGCGGCTGGCGCAGCATGCTGCAGAAGTTGGGTTCAGCCCGGACGGCTGATCGCAAGCGCCGCCAAAGAGAGCAGCGTGGTCCAGAAGAGCGCTTTGAAGGCAGCCGAGCAGAGCTGTTCGGCGTCCCACGGCGAGCTCAGGTTGCGGTCGATCTCGGAGAAGACACCCATCGCCAACGGCAACGTCGCCAATCCCCCCAGATACCAAAGGGGCAGCCGGGCCAGGGTCGTGACAGCCAACACACTGGCGTAGGCCAACATGGTGACCAGGACATTGAAATCAATAGAACGGGGGGGCCCCAGAAGCACCGCCAACGTCCGTTTGCCGATCAGCCAGTCACGCCGCAGCGTGCTGAGCTGCTGGCTGAGCACGACCAGCAACAGCAGCAGGCTGATCGGCAGGCCGCCGAGCACCGGCAGCCAGCTGAGCACCTGGGTCTGGGCAAAAAAAGTGCTGACCAGCGGCAGCAGACCGAAAGCGAGAAACGTACAAGCTTCGCCCAATCCAAAACCGCGGTAGGCCAGCCGTGCGGGCGAGATCACCGCACCGAACTGGAAAAGAAGCGCCAACGTGCCAAAAAACAGAATGGGCCAGCCTGCAAACAAGGCCAGCCAGAGCCCACAGAGCACACTCAACGTGTAGAAAAGTGCCCCCGTGTTGAGCAGCCAGATCGGCGGCACCACGCCACTTTTTTGCAGGTCAAACATGCTGCCCGGCAGGTCAGTGGCTGGCCTTGCGTCGGCCGACAGACTCTGCTGGAAATCCTGATAGGCGGTCAGCAGCTGGAAAGCCAAGGCTGAAAACAGGGTCGTAGCCACTGCAAACCCCAACGGAAGCCAGTCGATCTGGCCAACCTGCCAGCTGCCCAACGCAGCCGCCACCACCGTCGGCAAGACCAGGGCGATGGTCAGCTCGAGATGCAACGCGCACAAAAGCCGCCCCGTCGCCGAGCTCGCCAACCATTGTCCTGAAGCCAGCTGAAGGCGCTTCCACAAAGACGACGATTTTTCAGTTGCCTGTCCGCCTGCACCGTTGTCGATCATCTGTCAATACATCTGTCAATACATCTGTCGGTCTGCTCCCGCCGGCGTTCTGTCTGCACCACGGAACGTCTTGCGCCGAGCAAAGTTACACTGTACAAAGAGTGTACGTCAACTCTATCCTAACACCGGATCGCACACCGGTCAAGACAGCTGCACCCGTGCTCTGATTGCGGCCGTCGCCAGAAACGTGCTACAGTACTGTGGATTCAAGGAGGTGGGTCCACAATGGTTTCGATCCGACAGTCTGGAGAGGAGCGGGTTCGCATCGGTCTGCTGGCCGACTCTGCCGATCCGTACTGGGTGGAGGTGCGCGAAACCCTCTGGCAGCTTGCCAGCCAGACTGGCGAGCTGCCACCGCACCCCTTTTCGGCCGCAATTGAACTGGTAGAGATCGAATTTAGCGCTGCTGTCCACGACGATGCGGCAAAGGTCGAGGAGATTCTGGCCCTGGGGCTCGGGGCGCTGATTGCGGTCCCCTTCGCCATGCCGCTGCTCTACCAGCTGCTGGACAGCGGGCTGACCATCGTTGCGCTGCACGAACGGGCAGTCGAGCATCCTCGCTTCGTCAAACCGCGCAGCCTCTACCGCTCGGCGCGTCTTGCCTGTGAATTCCTGGCAGAACAGCTGGCAGGGAGCGGGCGGGTCTTGGTGGCCGGCGGGCGCACGACCCTGGAAGGCCGCAGCAGCCGTCTGCAGGCCGCCTACGACGTCTTTGCTGCCTGCCCGGCGGTCGAAACGGTGCACCTGCCGTTGCCCTGGGATCGCGCCGGCGCGCTGGAAGCGGCGCGTCCGGCGCTGGCCGAGCTGACCCCGCATCTCCCCCCATTTCGAGGCATCTTTGGACTCTCTGACACGCTGGCCCTGGTCAGCCGCGAACTCTGCGCCCAACAGGGGCTGCTGGCCCCCGATGCCGTCGTCGTCGGCATCAACGGCGATCCTTTGGCGATCGCCGCCATTGCCCGCGGGGAAATGGCGGCCACGGTCGCCACTTCCGCCGCCCACCTGGCAACCGAAGCGCTCCGCCTGGCCTGCCAGGCCGCTCTGGGCGCTGCCCTGCCCACCCAGTACGACTATGCGCTGCAGCTCGTGACCGCCGACAACGTCGCCGAAATGGCCCTCAACCGGCTCGTGGCCATTTCGGACGTGCCCAGCCGGCTGGTCGGGGTCAACCGCCGCCAGGAAGAACGGCGGCTCATGCTTCTGCAAACCAGCCTGGAGATCAACCGCCGCATCGGGTCGATCCTGGACGGAGCGACGCTGCTGCGCGAGATTTCAGAGCTGATCCGCACCAACTACGGCTACAGCCAGGTCAGCGTCTACCTCTGGAACGAACAGTCCCAGACCCTGAACCGCCACCTGGGGCCTCCCGAACTGCCAGCCTTCTACCCGCTGGAAGAGGCCGGCCCCTTGGGACGTGCGCTGCTGAGCGGCCGGCCGGTCTATATCCCCGATGTGCAACGGCTGCCCCAAACAGCAGGTGCAGCTGGGCCGTCCAGCCGGACACGGGTGGCAGCGCCGATCCGGCTGGGCAGCCGCACCTTGGGAGTGCTGGATGTGCATACCTCTGCGCTGCAGCGCCACGCCCAGGCAGATCTGGATGCCCTCCAGGCGCTGGCTGACGAGCTGGGGATTGCGCTGCACAACGCGCAGTTGTTTGCCGAGGCGCTGCAGGCGCGCGCCGAGGCCGAACGGGCCAACCGGCTCAAAACACGCCTGCTCGCCAACATCAGCCACGACCTGCGCGCCCCCCTCAAAATCATCCTCGACTACAGCCAGGCTGCTCTGGCCCAGGCTGCTCTGGCCCAGCCCCCCCTCCCCGCTGCACTGGCCGCCGATCTTCGTCATATCCACCAGAGCGGCACCCATCTGGTCCGGCTGGTCGATGACCTGCTGGCGCTCTCCCAAGCCGAGATCGGCGCACTCGAGATCGTGCTGGAGCCGGTCGAACTCTCCCCCCTGCTGACCATGATCTTCGAACAGATGGCGAGAAACGCCGCTGACGGACCTGTGGAGTGGCGGCTGGAACTGCCGGAGACCCTGCCGCTGCTTTACGCCGACCCGGTGCGGCTGCGCCAGGTGCTGCTCAACCTGCTCACCAATGCCCACTACCATACAGCGGCCGGGCGGATCACACTGCGCGCCGCAGCCCAAGGGGAAGTGCTGCACATCTGGATCGAAGACACCGGCCACGGGATCTCCGCGGCCCGCCAGCAGCAGCTTGCCGCTGCCCTGGAGGAGGCGCCCGAAGGGGCCCCCTTCAGTGTCGGGCTGGGGCTGCGCGTGGCCAGACATCTCCTCCAGCTGCACGGCGGCACCCTGCACCTGGAAAGCCAACCCGGCCACGGGACCACCTGCCATCTCCAGCTCCCCCTGGCCCAGGCCAGCCACCTGCCTGCGCCGGCAGAAGCAGCGGTCGCCAGCACGCCCGGCCCAGAAACCCAGGAGCGCTGGCTCCAGCTTGTCCAACAACATCCCTCCGAACGGGTTCGGCGCATCGCCGCCTACATCGCCGAACACCATGCCTCTGCGCTGAGCCGCCAAGAGATCGCCAGCGCCCTGCAGATCAGCGACGACTATGTCTCGCGCATCTTTCGCAAAGAGACCGGCATGACCCCCTGGCAGTACCTCCACCGCTACCGAATCGTCCAAGCCCAGAAACTGCTGCAGCAGAGCAACCAGTCTGTCACCGAGATCGGTGCCCAGGTCGGGTTCAGCGACCCCGCCTACTTCATCCGTGTCTTTCACCGCGAGAGCGGCAAATCCCCCCAACAGTACCGTAAAAGTGCAAAATAGTTCTTAATCGTTCAATTTTCTGCCGGATTTCTCCAAGACAGCGACGAAATTCCTGGTTATACTGTAGGATATCTTCCTCAAGCTTTGGATTCATACTGGGATGAAGCATGCAGCAGAGCGTCGCACCCTCCAAGGATCCGCCAGTCGTCGCTCGGCTGCCGATCCTGGAGATCAAAAACCTGCACACCTATTTTTTTCAGGAGACGGGCACCGTGCGGGCTGTCCGTGGGGTCAACCTGCGGCTGGACCGGCAGTCGGTGCTCGGGGTGGTCGGCGAGAGCGGCTGTGGCAAGAGCATCACAGCCATGTCAGTGATGCAGCTGATCAAATCCCCGCCCGGCCGCATCGTCGACGGTGAGATCCTCTTTTACCGTACCCCCGGGGGCCCCCCGGTCAATCTTGTCGATCTGGACCCTGCCGGCAGCGAGATGCGCCAGATCCGCGGTGGAGAGATCGCCGTGATCTTTCAAGAACCGATGACCTCGCTCAACCCGCTCTTCAGCATCGGCCGCCAGATCCAGGAAGCCATCCAGCTCCATCAGCCGGTCAGCGACGCGCAGGCAGCCCAGCAGGCGCTGGCCATGCTCGAGAAGGTGCAGATCAGCGAACCCAGACGCCGGCTGCACCAGTACCCCCATCAGCTCTCTGGCGGGATGCGCCAACGGGTGATGATTGCCATGGCCCTTTCCTGCAACCCGGCCATCCTGATCGCCGACGAACCGACCACAGCGCTCGACGTCACGGTCCAGGCCCAGATCTTGGAGCTGATGCGCCAGCTCCAAAACGACTTCCAATCCTCGATCCTGTTGATCACCCACAACCTGGGGGTGGTCTCGCAGATGGCAGACCATGTCGCCGTCATGTATCTCGGGCAGGTAGTCGAATATGGAACCGTGCGCGATATTTTTCACCGCCCGCTCCACCCTTATACCGAAGGGCTGCTCAAATCGGTCCCTGTACTGGGGCGCAAAACCAGCGCACTGGTTCCTATCCAAGGGATGGTCCCCAGCGCCAGCGCAAAAATCCAAGGGTGTGCCTTTGCCGCACGCTGCCCACATGCCAAAAAGATCTGCTGGGAAGAGGCTCCGGTCCAACGCGAGCTGGCCCCCGGCCACCAGGCGGCTTGCTGGCTTTACTGATTTGGTGTCTGCTCAGCACACCTCCAGTGCTGTTTTGATTTTGGCCAGGAAACATGAAAGGAGGGCAAGCCAGCGCCTGCCCCAAGCGCTCGAACAGAACAAATGGGTGTGAATTCAATCTGTGCCTGCTGTGTGGATTCAAAAAGGATAGAAGGAGTTTTCACGATGAAGTTACAAAAATTCGTGTGGGTCATGGCCCTGATCGGGGCCATGATGCTGGCAACAGCCTGCGCGTCAGAGCCAGAGGCGGTCGAAGCGCCGGCTGCCGAGGCACCTGCCGCCGAGGAAGCGCCGGCCGAGGAAGCGCCGGCTGCCGAGGCACCTGCTGAAGCACCTGCTGCCGAGGCACCTGCCGCCGGCGAGCTGGCAGCACCGGTCGAATACCCGGAAGCGGTCTTGATGGAAGGCATGCGTGCGCCCAAGGTCTTCCCGGTCAGCGACATCGTCGAGGTCAAGGCCTTCGACGAGTACTGCGAACCCGAATGGGTCACGCAGCTGGTGGCTGAAGGCAAACTGCCGCCGGTCGCAGAGCGCCTGCCCAAGGAGCCTGCTGTCTACAAAGAGGGTTTCTACTCTGACGGCGTCGGCCAGTACGGCGGGATCTGGCGGGATGTGTGGGCTGTGCCGCTGGAAGGCTGGAACTACAATGCCGGTGCTGTCCAGGGCTGGTTTGGCATCGAGGCGATCGTGCAGGAAGAGCCGCTGAACACCGGTGCCATGTTCATGACCGAAGGCGTGACGCCGATCCCCTTCCTGGCCAAGGGCTACGAATGGGTCGACGATGGCATGGGGCTGGTCATGAATTTCCTCGAAGGGGTCAAATGGTCTGACGGCGATGAGTTCACCACAGAGGACATCATGTTCCTGTGGGAAGACAACATCATGGACCCCAATGTCAGCACCTGGACCAATGCCAGCTTCTGGCAGATCGACGGCCAGCCGGTGACCCTGGAGGCGATCGACGACTACACCATCCGATTCACCTTCCCGGTCGCCTACCCAACCAAGTTTCTCTACAACCTGACCAACCTGATCTTCTCGCCTGGCCCGGCACACATTCTGAAGCCCCTGCACCCCAAATATGGTGGCAAGGACTACCAGAGCTACCGCGATGCGTTGCCCCCCAACAGCCTGCCTGTCGTCACCTTGGGACCCTGGGTACCGGTCGAATACCGCACCGACGAATTCCTGGTCATGCGCCGCAACCCCTATTACTACAAAGTCGATTCCAACGGCTGCCAGCTGCCCTACCTGGACGAGGTGCAGTTCACCTATTCCAAGACCGGCGCGACCCGCACTTTGAATACGATGGCAGGCACCGGCGACCATTCCAACGTCGAGAACATCGAGACCTTTGACGAGACGGTCCGCCAGTCTCAGGACCCGAACGCCACCTTCCGGGTCGAATGGGGCCCAGAGACGCTGGGCTTCGATGTGCAGTTCAACCAGTCCAAAGACCTGGGTGTGCAGAACGACCGCGACCGGGTCGTGCGCGACCTGCTGCGTACCCCCGACTTCCGCAAGGCGCTGGCCTACGCCATCGACCGCGAGGGGCTCTCTGGTTCGTTGACCAATGGGCCCTTCTTCCGCCCGTGGGCCGGCGCGCTCTTCCCTGGCTCGGCCTACTTTGATCGCTCCTCGGTCGTGTACTACCCGTACTCGCCTGAAAGCGCGGCGTTGCTGCTCGACGGGCTGGGGCTGCAGGACACCAACGGCGACGGCACGCGTGAGTTCACCACCGGCCCGCTGGCCGGCGAGGATGTTGTGATCGGTCTGGAGACCGGCGAAGATGCCACCGACGGCAGCCTCGGTCAGGCCATCGTCGCCTTCTTGCAGAACGTGGGGGTCAAGGTCAACTTCCGCTCGCTGGCTGGCACTGCGATGGACGCCAACGACCGTGCCGGCACGTGGGAGATGCGCATTGGCCGCCCGGGCCAGGCCTGGGCTACCCCCAACGTGCGCTGCCGCGACATCGCTCCGGTGCGCACCGACTTTGCCTGGCACCGCCTGGCCGAAGGCGAGGTCGCTGCCGACGAGTACGCCACCTTCGAGCAACGCGCCATCGAAATCGCCAACGAGTTCTGTCTGGCCGCTGACTTCGAAAGCGAGTACGCGCTCATGTCCGAGCTCAACCAGCTCTACACCGAGAACGTCTACACGCTGGGCCTGATCGTCGGCCGCTATGGGCTGATGATGAACAAGAACTTCAAGAACATCCCGGTCGGCACACCTGCTTTCCTCTACCAGTGGGATGCCAACAACTACCTGATGGAGCAGATCTGGTTCGAAGAAGCCAACCGCACCGACCAGGGGCAGGTCGAGATCTATCCGCAGACCGTCCCGTACCACGCGGACTGCAACTACCAGACTGACGGAGCCGTCTGTGTCGTCGGCCCTGGCCAGTAACCGCACAAACGGTTGAGCGGAAAGTAGGAACGTTCGAGGAAGGAAAAGCGCAAAGGCTGTCGCTGGCTTGTGCGCTTCTCCTTCCTCACCAACCTGGGGGCTTGTGCATGATCAGTTATATTGTACGCCGCCTGCTGGCCAGCATTCCACTGCTGATCGGCATCAGCGTGGTTTCGTTCATCATCATCCAGCTGCCCCCCGGCGACTTTGCGACCGCCTACGAGCGCGCGCTCATGAACCAGGGCAACATGTCGCGCCTGGAAGCCGAAGCAGCCGCCGACCAGTACCGGGCCCTCTACGGGCTTGACAAACCCATCTGGGAACAGTACACGATCTGGATCAAAGGGATCGTCACCGAGGGGAAATTTGGCTACTCGTTTGCCTACAAAAAAGATGTGGGTGAGCTCATCTGGGAACGCCTGCCGCGCACGCTGCTGCTGGCCCTTTCGGCCCATTTTATCTCCACCGTTTTTGGGCTGTTGATCGGCATCTACGCTGCGACCCACAAATACAGCTTGGGCGACAACCTGGCTGCGGTGCTGGCTTTTATCGGAACCTCGGTCCCGCGCTTTTTTATGGCCCTGGTGCTGGTCTATCTGATGGTGATCGAGTGGAACTACCCCTATATCGGGCGCTACACCTCTCCCCAGTACGCGTTTGCCCCGATGTCCTGGGAAAAGTTTGTCGACGTGCTGCGCTATGTCTGGCCGGTCGTTCTGATTGCCGGGCTCGGCGGCGTTGCCCGCAACATGCGTGTGATGCGCGGCAACCTGCTCGACAACCTCAACGCCCAGTATGTGACCACCGCTCGTTCCAAAGGGATGCGGGAAGGTGCCGTGGTCTACAAACATGCCGTGCCCAACGCGCTCCACCCGATCATTATGTACCAGGGAACGGTGCTCCCCTACATGATCCAGGGGGAGTTGGAGGCGGCCATCGTGCTCAACATCCCAACCCTGGCCCCCATGTTTTACAGCTCCCTGGCCATCCAGGACATCTATGTCTCGGGCGGTTTTTTGATGATCTATGCCATCCTGCTGGTGGCTGGCAACCTGATCGCCGACATCGTCCTGGCGCTGGTCGACCCGCGCATTCGCCTGGGCTGAAGCAGCCAAGAGAGAGTTATGAAGAGCGAACACAGCCACACAGACAACAAAACCCAGCTGGGAGGGGAGCCGGTTCTCCCGACGTTGCAAACCGTCCTGCGCGGCCGGCCTCGCAGCCATGAGAGCTACGGTGCGCTGGTCTGGCGCAAATTTCGCCGCAACAAAGTGGCGATCGCCGGCGGCCTGGTGGTGGTGGGGCTGTTCATGCTGGCGATTTTCGCTGATTTTTTTTCTCCCTACGACCCCATTGAACTCAACATGCGCGATTCCTTTCGCCCGCCCACCCGAGTCCACTTCATCGACGCTGCCGGCCGCTTCCATTTCCAGCCTTTTGTCTACAAAAGCCAACAGAAGCTCAACGCCGACATGAGCTCCAGCTGGGTCGAAGACACCACCGTGCGCTACCCAGTCAATTTTTTCGTGCGCAGCTGGGAATACAAACTCCTGGGACTTTTTTCCACCGACCTTCATCTGTATGGTGCAGCAGGAGATGCCAAAGTTTTTCTGCTCGGCACCGACCGTTTTGGCCGCGACGTCTTTGGCCGCGCCAGCGTGGCCGGTCGCATTTCGTTGACGATGGCCCTCTTTGGAACCCTGATCTCGGTCTTCGTCGGCGCTGTGGTCGGCGTCTTCTCCGGCTACTACGGCGGCGCTGTCGACAACTGGACCCAGCGTTTTGTCGAGTTTGTCCAATCCTTCCCCCAGCTGCCCCTCTGGATGGCACTGGCCGCGGTCATCCCGATCACCTGGGATCAATTTGCAGTCTTCGTCACCATGTCCTTTATCTTTGCCCTGCTGAGCTGGACGCTGCTGGCACGCGAGGTGCGCGGCAAGGTGCTGGCGCTGCGCGAGACAGATTTTGTGCTGGCCGCCCGCGAGATGGGGGCCTCGGACAGCCGCATCATGTTTCAACACCTGCTGCCCAACACCTTCAGCCATATTATCGTGGTGCTGACCCTGACCATCCCCACCATCATCCTGGCCGAAAGCTTTTTGAGTTTTTTGGGGATCGGCATCCAGGAACCGTTGGTCAGCTGGGGCACCATGATGCGGGAGGCCCAGACAATCCAAACCCTGGGGTTCAACCCATGGATCGCCGCTTCGGTCCTTTTTATCGTGACGGCGGTGTTGGGCTTCAATTTCCTGGGCGACGGGCTGCGCGACGCGGCAGACCCTTACGCCAACGACTGAGACCACTCCTGAACCGATGCACACTTCGGCTGCACGCCAGCCAGACGAGACAGGCGCAATGAGCGACGAGTACATTCTGGAAGTCAGCAACCTCAGACAGTATTTCCCGATCCGCTCCGGCTTTCTGCAGCGAGTGGTCGGGCAGATCAAGGCCGTAGATGGGGTCAGCTTTGCGGTCAAACAGAACGAAGTGCTGGGGCTGGTCGGCGAGAGCGGCTGCGGCAAGACGACGGTTGGCCGGACCGTGCTGCGCCTGTATGACCCCACCGCCGGCGAGATCTGGTACCGGACCCGGAGCGGCGAGCGGGTCAACGTCGCCCAGCTTCCCCCCGGCGAGCTCAAACCGCTGCGGCGGGAGATGCGCATGATCTTCCAAGACCCCTTCAGCTCGCTCAACCCCCGCCGCACCGTCAAAGAGCTGATCGGCGAACCGCTGCAGATCCACCGGGTGGCCCGGGGCCGAGCTCTGGAAGAGCGGGTCGCCCAGCTGATGGCAGAGGTCGGCCTCGACCCTGCCTATATGGAGCGGTACCCACACGAATTCTCAGGGGGCCAGCGCCAGCGCATCGGCATTGCCCGCACCCTCTCGCTCAGCCCGCGCTTGATCATCGCCGATGAACCGGTCTCGGCGCTGGATGTGTCGGTCCAGGCCCAGGTGCTCAACCTGCTGCAGAGCCTCAAAGACGAATTTGGACTGACCTTGCTCTTCATCGCCCACGATCTCTCGGTCGTCGAACATATCTCGGATCGCATTGCCGTGATGTACGTCGGCAAAATCGTGGAGATGGCACCCGCCGAAGAATTGCTGCGTCGCCCGCTGCACCCCTACGCCGAGGCGCTGGTCTCCGCCGTGCCCCCCGCCGACCCGGATCTCCAGAGCCGACGAATTATTTTGGAGGGCGATGTGCCCAGCCCGGCCAATCCGCCGGCAGGCTGTGTCTTCCACCCACGCTGCCGCTACGCCAATTCGGGCAGCTGTCGAACGGTCGAGCCCCCCCTGCAAGAGGTAGAACCAGGCCATTTCGTCGCCTGTCATCTGGCCAAAGAGCTGCACCTGGCTGGGATTGGAGGCTGAAGATGCACAAACCCCATCGTCTGCTGGCGTTGCTCGGCTACTTGCTGCTGCTGATTGGGCCGCTGCTGATCCTGCTGCTGCGCCGCAAAGATCGTTTCCTGGTCTATCATGCCTGCCAGTCGCTGGCGCTGGCCGGCGCCACCCTGGCCGTGCCGCTGCTCTGGCTCGTGGTGGGCTGGAGTTTCGCCTTTCTTTCGGTGGAATTTCCCCTCTTCTACCTGATCCCGGTCGCTTTGCTCCTCTTGGGGCCGGTGCTGCGCCGAAGCCAACACGCCTCCCGCTACCGGGACCGCTGGGGATGGCTGAAAATTTCGCTCACAGCGCTGGTGGCCCTTGCCCTGCTCGCCCTCTGCTCTCTGGCGCTCAACTGGCTGGCCCCCACCTTGCTGCCGCTGGGCGGGCCGCTGCTGCTGATGGCAAGCTTCTCGACCGTCATCGCCGCTGCACTCGCCTGGGCTGTGGCCTGGCTGGCCGGGATGGCCAACGTGCTGCGCGGCCAGGAACGCCCGGTGCCCGTATACGGCGGGTGGGGAGAACGCCTGTTTGACCGGCTGTCCTTCTGACAGCAGACAACCGCTGCCCGCGCAGCGTGCACGCTGCGCGGGCAGCTATCGAACTTTTATTGAAGACACTACGGAGACCGACATGCCAGAGATCACCTTGATCGGTGCGGGAAGCCTCGTCTTCACCCGCAACCTTAGCAGCGATATTCTGCTCACCCCAGCCCTGCAGGAGAGTACGATCCGCCTGATGGACATCGACCCGACCCGCCTACAACAGGCACAGGCCATCGTCCAGTCCATGATCGACCAACGCCAGCTCAAAGCCAAGGTCCTCGCAACCACCGACCGCCAGAAAGCCGTCGCCGGCGCAGACTATGTGATCACCACCTTTCAGCAGGGGGGGCTCGACGCCTACCGGCTGGACATCGAGATTCCCCAGAAGTATGGCATCGAACAGTGTGTCGGCGATACGCTGGGGCCAGGCGGTGTCTTTCGTGCGCTGCGCACCATCCCGGTGCTGCTCGACCTGTGCGACGACCTGGATCTGCTGGCCCCCGACGCGCTGCTGCTCAACTATGTCAATCCGATGGCGGCCAACTGCTGGGCCGTGGCCGACGGCAGCGGACGCCCGCACGTGGGGCTCTGCCACAGTGTGCAAGGCACCAGCGAAATGTTGGCCCGCTGGATCGGCGTTCCCTACCCAGAGGTCAACTTTGTCTGCGCCGGCATCAACCACATGGCCTTCTTCTTGCAGTTTCGCCGCGGCAAAGAAGATCTCTATCCGCTGATCTGGGAGGCGCTCGAACGGCCCGAGGTGGTCGCTGAAGAGCCAGTGCGCACCGACCTGATGAAGTATTTTGGCTATTTTGTGACCGAATCGAGCGGCCACGCCAGCGAATACTCCCCTTATTTCCGCAAAAATGCCGCCATGGTGGCCGAAGAGCTGGTGCCCCGTTTCACCGACCCCGCCAACCACTGGTTCGATTTTGCCCGCACCGGCGGCTATCTGCGTCATTGCCTGCACCGTCTGGAGCAGTTCCAAACCGACTACGACGAAATTGTCGCCGGTGCCTTCCCCATCGAACGCAGCCATGAGTATGGGTCGCGCATCATCGAGGCCATGGAAACCAACCAGCCTGCCTTGATCGCCGGCAACGTGCCCAACACCGGGCTGATCCCCAACCTGCCCGAGGGCTGCTGCGTGGAAGTGCCCTGTCTGGTGGACGCCAGCGGCATCCAGCCCACCCATGTCGGGGCGCTGCCCTCCCAGCTGGCAGCCCTCAACCGCACCAACATCAACGTGCAGAGCCTGATCGTCGAGGCTGCGCTGAGCGGCGATACCGACGCAGTCTACCATGCCGTGATGCTCGACCCCCTGACCGCTGCTGTCTGCACCCTGCCCCAGATCCATGCCTTGGTCGCCGAGCTGCTCGAAGCAGAGGCTCAGTGGCTGCCCCAATTCTAACTCGCTGAGGAGAAGCGCTATGCCCAAAATTACCTTTATCGGTGCCGGCAGTTTTGGCTTTACCCGCACCCTGGTGCGCGATCTCTTGACCTTCCCTCTGTTGGAAGGATCCCAGATCACCCTGATGGACATTCACGCCGATCGGCTGGAATGGTCGCGGCGTGCCGTACAGCGCATCGTCGACGAAGGCCACTACCGCGCTACCGTCGTCACCACCCTCGACCGGGCCGAAGCGTTGCGCGGGGCAGACTATGTGATCGTCACCATCCTGGCCGGCGCCACCGAAGTCTGGCGCCACGATATCGAGATCCCCGCACGCTATGGCGTCGACATGAATGTGGGCGACACCCGCAGCGTCTCCGGTATCTTTCGCGCGCTGCGCACCATCCCAGTCATGGTCGACATCGCCCGCGACATGGAACGGCTCTGCCCGCGCGCGCTGTTGCTCAACTACACCAATCCGATGGCAATGCTCTGCCGTGCCATCGACCGCACAACCTCGATCGCCGTCACCGGACTCTGCCACAGTGTGCAGGGCACCGCCGAGATGCTGGCACGCTGGATCGGCGCGCCGATGAACGAGATCAGCTACACCTGCGCCGGGATCAACCACATGGCATGGTACCTCCGCTACGAGTGGAATGGACAGGATGCCTCCCCCCTGATCCGCAAGGCGATCACCGAACGCCCTGAAGTGTACAACGAAGAACAGGTCCGCAACGAAATGTTCCTGGCCTTCGACCACTATGTCACCGAGTCAAGCGGACACAACTCGGAGTACAACTGGTGGTTCCGCAAACGCCCCGACCTGATCGAACGTTACTGCACCCACGGCACCGGCTGGAACCCCGGCGAACACGCCTACATTCTGAAACATTACCAGGAACGCGAACAGAGCTGGCAGGGCGAGATCCAGAAATGGCTGGACAACCCGGAAGCGCTCAACCTGAAACGCGGCCACGAGTACGCAGCCTACATTATGAACGCGCTGGAGGGCGGTGACCCCTTTGCCTTCAACGGCAATATGCCCAACCACAACCTGGTCGACAACCTGCCCCAAAATGCCTGCGTCGAAATCCCGGTCTGGGCCAGCCGCAAAGGGCTCGAAGCGGTCGCAGTCGGAGCTCTGCCACCGCAGTGCGCGATATTGACCCACCTCAGCGCCCAGATCGAGGAGATGGCGGTCGAGGCCGCCCTGACCGGCAACCGCCGGCTGGTCTACCAGGCAGTGGCAAACGACCCGCTCAGCGCAGCCGTTCTCTCGCTGGCCGAAATCCAGCAGATGGTCGACGAACTCTTTGCGGTCAACCAACCCTATCTGCCCCAGTTTTGACCGGTATCCTGGACCGGTGCAAAGGAGCCATCATGACTCGGCAAGTTTCTCCACAAGGGCTCTCCTGGTTTCAGGATGCCCGCTTCGGCATGTTTGTCCACTGGGGCCTCTACAGCATCCTCGGCAAGCAGGAGTGGGTGATGCACACCGACCGCATTCCTGTGCCAGAGTACGAGAAGCTGGCCTTACAGTTCAACCCGACGAAGTTCGACGCTGACGCCTGGGTACGCACCGCAGCAGATGCCGGACAAAAGTACATCGTTGTCACCAGCCGCCACCACGACGGCTTCAGCATGTACGACACGGCACTCAGCGAGTACAAAGTCACAAACAGCCCCTTTCGCCGTGATCCAATCGCCGAACTGGCCAAGGCCTGCTCCCAGCATGGGGTCAAGCTGGGGTTCTACGTCTCCCTGCTCGACTGGCACCACCCGGCCTACCGTTTCCGCGCCGAAAGTGGGCTGGCCTGGGCCGACTATCTGGGGTTCCTGCACGGCCAGGTGCACGAGCTCTGCACCCAGTACGGGGAACTGGCCGTGCTCTGGTTTGACGGGGATTGGCCCCATGCGGCCCTCAACGAAGACAATGCCTACTTCCTGGCCGGCGGCTCCTTCGAATACCCCGCCCTCTACGACAAGATCCACGAGTTGCAGCCCCACGCGGTGGTCGAGAACAACCGCCACGCCGAACCTTTGCCCGGCGAAGATCTGCAAGGCTTCGAACAGGATCTGCCCGGCGAAAACACGGCTGGCTTCAACACAACGACGCTTTACGGGTTGCCCATTCAGATCTGCATGACCCTCAACGACCACTGGGGCTGGAGCCGCCACGACCGCAACACAAAATCCGTGCAGCGGCTGGTGCATCTGCTGGCCAAGTCAGCCAGCGTCGGCGGCAACCTGCTGCTCAACGTCGGCCCAACACCCGAAGGCGAAATTCCAACGCTGCACCAGGAGCGGCTGCGCGAGGTCGGTCGCTGGCTGGCACGCAACGGCGCAGGGATCTACGGCAGCCGCGCCGGCACACTCCCCCCTCCTCGCGGCTGCGTCTGCACCCGCAGAGGCGACCGCCATTTTGTCCATGTGCTCGACAATATCAGTGACTGCGTCCAGCTTTCCGGCATGTCAGAGCCCCTGCAACAGGCTCGTCTGGTGGCGTCCAATACGCTCCTGGAACGAGAATCCCTCTCCCCAGACGGGGTGAGCCTCTATCTTCCCCCAGACAGACGGGATCCCTATGCGACCGTGATCGAACTGATGTGACAACAGAGCGTCTGACACAGGCGGGGGAGCTCAGCGCGGCTCCTCCGCCACCTCCAACGGCACCTCCAACCGCTGCCCCTCCCGCACCACCGTCAGCGTGACCGTCTCCCCCACCTGTGCATTGGTTTCTAGATAGGTCTCCAGCTCCGCCACCGAAGCAACCGGCTCACCATCGACCGCAACGAGAATATCCCCCCCCGTGTAAACACGCTGGTTGCCAATCAGCTCCTGGCGCTGCGCCGCACGAATTCCATGCTGCACCAGCGGAGAAGCTGCATAGATCTGGACGAGCAACAGCCCTTCACGCACCGGCAATTTCAACACTTCTGCCAGCCCCGGGGTGAGGTTGTAGGCATAGCGGATCCCCAGCCAGGGATGACGATAGCGGCCCAAAGCCAGCAGGTCGGGCAACAGCCGTTTGATCGTATCCACCGGCACCGCAAAGCCCACCCCTGTGTTGGTCCCGGTCGGGCTGAAGATGGCAGTCGTGATCCCGATCACCCGGCCGCTGCTGTCGAGCAGTGGCCCCCCAGAGTTACCGCTGTTGATGGCAGCATCGGTCTGGATGATCCCGTTGATTGTCCGATTGTCCGAGCCCGCCAGCGTGCGGTTGAGCGCACTGATGACCCCCGTGGTCAGCGTTCGTTCAAACTGACCAAACGGGTTCCCAATCGCGATCGCCCACTGGCCGACACGCAGATCGCTCGACGAACCGAAGATCACCGGCTGCAACAGCCCAGGGTCGAGATCCACCTTCAAGACCGCAATGTCGTTGCGCGGGTCCACGCCGATGACCTCGGCAGCTGCCGCCAGCGAATCCCCAAAATTGACTTCGATCGACTCGACCCCCTCGATCACATGGTAGTTGGTCAGGATATGGCCTTCTTGGTCGAGCACAAAGCCGGAACCCGCCCCCTCCTGGGGCACCACGTTGAAAAAAAAATCCCGGCGCAGCGTACGCGTCGTGATGCTGACAACAGAAGGTGCTACCGTCTCGTAGACGCGCACCACCCGCTGCTCAAAAAAATCAAGCCCCGCAGCGTCGATCCAGGCAGGCGAGGAGGCCAACGGAAGGGCAGGCAGCGGGACAACCGTCGGCGGCCGAGCTGACTCGGCCGCCGGGGTGGCCAACAGCCGCCAGGGCTGTGGCGTGCAGCCCGCTACAGCCACTCCGGCCAGGAGCAGCCACACCCAAAGCCAACGACGCCCCCCAGTAGTTGGTTTCATCGCTTTGGCGGCAGAAACCACCCGTTTTCACAGGTGGGGGAAGCCGCTTTCCTCCCTTCTTAGCACAATTGTTCTTGTGAAAAAGGATGCCAGAGCTGTTTGTCTCGGCTCCACCCAGCTTTCTTCCTTTGCGCTGGTACACTGCTTCAAGGTCCATTCGCCTGCGTCGCCTTGATACAAGCGCCCCCTCACTCTGCATCGCCAGTACAGGACAAGCCCGCACCCCTCTGTGGGCCGAAAACAGCTGCGTCGGCACAGAAAGCAGGATGGGTCACAACAGGTCACTCGTCGCTTCTTCCAGAGAAGTCAACCCCTCCCTCAACGCATACAGGGCAGCCTGTGTCCGGTTGGCCAGATGCAGCTTGCTGAAAATATTGCTGACATGCGTGCGCACCGTTCGGTCGCTGATAAACAAGGTATTGGCAATCTCCTGGTTGGTGAACCCACGCGCAATACAGAGCAACACGTCCAGCTCACGCTCGGTCAACGGATCTTCTGTCTTGGGCAGCAAGGGGATTGGGCGGTTGAGCTCTAAAATAAGCTTGCGAGCAATGGCCGGATGCAACGAAGATTCCCCGTTGTACACGTCGTGGATCGCCTGAATCAACTCCTGGGTCGACGAATCTTTGAGCAGATACCCCAATGCACCGGCCTTGATCGCCGCAAAGACCCTGTCATCGTCTGAAAAACTGGTCAACACCAAAATCCTGGTGCTGAACCCCGAACGCCGGACCTCCTCGATCACCTCAATCCCGTTCTTGCGCGGCATCACCAGATCCAACAACAGGACGTCAGGGACAAGCTGCTGGGTCAAGTCAACCGCATACACCCCGTCAGAAGCTTCGCCGACCACCTCGATCCCCTCCTCGGTCTCCAGAAGAGCATGCAGCCCGCTGCGGACAATATGATGGTCGTCTGCAATCAGGACCCGGATCGACTTCATTTTGGCCATGTTGCACCTCGCTCGACAGACAAATCAGCTGGATCCTCCCCGTAGGCCGCTGCAGCCGCCGGCACTGCCAGCCACACATGGAGATGGGCCCCCTGCTGAGGGGCCGCCACAATGGAAAAATTGGCGTTCATCAGGCGCACACGCTCCCGTATCGTCCTGATGCCCACCCCGTTGAGCACACGCAGGTCATGCACGTCAAAGCCGACACCGTTGTCCTCGACCGACAGATGGACGGCTCTCTCTTCCCAGAAGAGCTGAACAGTCACCTCGGTCGCCAAGGCATGTTTGAGGGTGTTGTTGAGCGCTTCCTGACAAATTCGATAGAGACCCTCTTCCAGAACCGCAGGCAGGTGGAGGGGCCCGTCGACCACCAGGTGTGCCTGGATTCCGGTGTGCAGTTCGACAGCCTCCAGCCGCTGCCGCAGCGCCTCCACCAGCCCAACCTGCTCCAGCCGGGCCGGCTGCAGCTCGTACAGCAGCAGACGCAGCTCCCTCAGCGCCTGCCGAGCGGCGTCGCTCAGCTGTTGTAAGTACGTCTGCGTCTGCTCGATCCGCCCTTCTGCGGCCTGACGCCGCACCGCCTCCGCAAAGAGCGTCAGGCTGTAGATTGACTGCGTCGCTGCATCGTGCAGTTCCCTGGCCAGCCGTTCCCGCTCCTGTAAAGCAGCCGCTGTTTTGGCTTTTTTCTGCAGCTGGTCGGCCCCATACGCGATCAAGACCTGGTCAGCCAGCCAGGAGAGCAACGACTGGCGCTCTTCTGTCGGCAGCTGACAGCCCCCAGACTTGTCAAATACCAGCACCCCCTGCAGCTCTCCCCCAAACAAGAGTGGTACCGCCAGACGCCTGACCGGACCCGCAGCCGTCTCCACAGCAGGCAGTTCGACCGGTTGCCCTTGCGCCTGCAGTTGGAGCCACAGCAACGGGTCCAGCGGCCCGCAGCCGCTGCTGCCCTGCACATACAAGGGCTGGAGCTGCGCCGTATCCTCCCCACTGCCCCACAACACCGCCATTCCAGAGATCCCTAACAATCTGTAGGCCTGTGCGTAGACAACATCCAACAGCCGCTCCAGCGGGTGGTTGGCCCCTCCCAAAGACAACAGCGCGTGCAGGCCTTCGACCGCACACGGCCAGAGCCCCTCTCCGGGCTGGCCGTGGACTGCCTCGACAGCATGAAAGGGAGCCACCGACCCTGGCTGCGACGCCGACATCACAGCCAGCACAAAGACCTTCTCAGCCGCCGGCATCCACCCCACCGACAGGACAAGTGCCAGGCAACGCTCGTCGTCGGTCCACAACAGTTGGCGTACAGCCCCCTCCAACTGGGAAAAGGGCAGCTGCGCAATCCCCCGCCCGACCGGATGCTCGCCAAAGGCCCGCAACGGCTGGCCGACCAGCTCTTGCGGGGGGCGGCCCAACAGGGCACCAAAGGCAGGATTGGCGACCACGAAATGCAGCTGCACATCCAAAATCGCGATCGCCTGCTCTCCACCTGCGCCAGCTTCTGCTGGTTTCTGCTCGGATACGCTCTTCACGACAGCCAAATCCTGATCATAGCTGAATTGTACCACAGGCCGATCACGTTGTGCCACCCGAACGCTCTCCCCCTCCTCCTCAGACAGCAAAAACCCACATTTCCCTGTGGATACCCTGTGGATAACTTGCAGCAACCTGTGGATAACTTGTGGATAACCTGCAAAAATCTGTGGAGAACTCCCTCAAAAACACTCATAACTCTGTGGATAACTTTCTAGAGTTATCCACAGAGTTGGGCCCTGTTTTGCTTGACCTACTACATCTAGGCGGCCGCCCCTCCCCGCCCACAAACTTTCCTCCCATTGTCCACGACTTCTCCACAGCTTATCCACAGCTTATCCACAGGCAACCCACGCACAAAATCTCTGAAAAACCACTATCCCTAGTGGCACACTGTCCCTAAAACGCAACAGAAGCCCCTGCTTGCCCCTCCTCTTCAGCTGAGGGAGACTGTTTTCCACAGCCCTACCACTACTACTTTACCAGGAAATAAAAATCAGGGGAGAAGACTCTGAATCCATGCACAGTTTCCGACAAGCCCTGTGCTTTAAGGACGCCTTGCGTTGGGGGGTTCCACAAGCAGCTCTGGCAACCTGACTGCGCCAGCTTCTGTTTCTTCGTCAGGTTGAACCAGCTCTGCAACATAGAGAAAAGGGGTAGGGTCGCTGAACCCGCCCCACCCATCAAAACGGTTGTAAGGAAGGAACCGAACCGCAAAATGGAGATGAGAGGGGAGCTCGCGCAGCGCAGCGGTGCGCGCCAGCACGTCGCCTTGCTGGACAGGCTGCCCACTTTCGACCAAAATGATGCCCAACTGCGCGTAAAGAGATTCCCCCCAGAGATGCTCCACCTTGATATAGAGCCCCAGCCCGGCTGGATCGCGGCTGATTTCGACCACGCGTCCTTCGGCGGCGGCCAGCACTTGGGTGTTCGGGGCGGCCAGCAGGTCGACCCCCGGGTGCCCTTTGAGCGGGATGCCATTGTAGGTCTGCTGCGCGTGGCTGTCTGGGCGGGCTCCCCAGCCTTGGAGCACACTCGCCTCGCTCTGCTCCAGAGGGAGAATCAAGACGATCCCTTCGGGCTCATACTGGCTGGATTGTTGGACGTAACGCTGGGGACGCATCGACATAGATTTTTTGTGATCTGCTGCGCTGCCCAATTAGACAGCGGATCCACAGTTGCATATACTCAAGGCTTGTTGAACTGTAAAAAGTATACGCTGTGTCGGACACAGAGTCCAAACGCACGTGGAGAACCGTATGCCTATCTATGAATTTGTCTGTCACGACTGCAGCCATGAATTTGAAAAGATTCAGGCGTTTTCAGAGAGCAGCACGCCTGCCTGCCCCAACTGCCAGGGGGTTCATGTTCGTCGAAGAATCAGCCAGCCTGCGATCCATTTCAAAGGCAGCGGCTGGTACATCACGGACAGCAAGAATTCTTCCAAATCTTCTGCTGTGGGCAAGAAGGAGGAGAGCAGTGCTGCCAAGGAAGAAGGAGGGGCGCCCGCCGAGACCCCCAAACCGGCGGCAGAGGCTGCGCCGGCCCAGTCTGATTGAAGCCTTCCCAAAATTTGTGTACAATAGCAGCATTCGTTTGCCGCTCCAGGTGCATTCTGCAAGCAAGGTCGCGGCCGATTTCGTAACCACCACTGAGTAGCTAAGGTAGGCAGGGAGGATGCATGATGACGGTTCCCAAACGGTTTGATGTATTGCGTTTTCTGGGTGCTCTGCTCAAAGTTCTGGCCTGGATTTCCTTGGTGTTTTCGATCTTGGGGGCGGTCGCCGTCGTGCTGCTCCCACAGATGTTGAGTGGGATGCTGGGGGAGAATGCTGGACTGCTGGCCGCTGCTGGGGGAGGAGCGATCGTGGCAGGTGTCGCCGTGCTGCTAGGTGGGCTGCTTTATTTCATCGCGCTCTTCGCCGCAGGCGAATCGATCCATTTGCAGCTGGCGATTGAAGAGAACACGCGGCTGACCGCTGCGCTGTTGCTCAAGATGCACCAAGATACGCAACCTGAACCACAGCCAGCCAACTATGCAGGTGGATTTACCAACGAACCCGCCCCGTACCGTTGAGCAAAAGCGCAGCGTGCTTGCGGCCGCGTAAACCCGCCTTCGGGCGGGTTCACAACGAGTCTTCGCTCAGAATTTTGTTGAGCACCATGCTGATCAGACTGATGATGAGGCTGGCCAGCAGCGCCCACCAAAAATTGTCGATCTGAAAAGACCCTGAGAAAAACCAGGCGGTGGTGTACAGCAGCAATGTGTTGATGATGACCTCGAAAAGACCCAGCGTCACCAGGACCAGTGGGCAGGTCAGCAGCAGCAGCAGCGGTTTGAGAACCGTCATCAACAGCCCGAGCACCGCCGAGATCATCGCCAACCGCCCAAAATCGCCTTCAATGTGGATGCCGGGCAGCAGCCAGGTTGTGATCCCCACGGCGATGGTCAGCACGATCCAGTGGACCAGAAATGATCTCATTGTTTGTCTCCTCTCCAAGAACAAGCCAACCTGCGACCCCTCCCTCCCGGCAGAGTCCAGATTGGGACAAATTCGTGCATCGGCAGAAGAAAACCGGTGAGAGTGGTTTGCTCTTGTCGGTGCTTCCGCTATAATACCAGAAGATCGTGTGTCCTCTGCAACCTGAGAGGCAGCCCTTGCCCCAGCCAAGGGGGATACAGAGCAGTGTTTGTGTTTTTTACAATCGGTTCCACCATTGAGAGGAGAGAGAAACCCATGCAGAAGAAGCGATCTGCCGTTTTTTTGTCGATAGCATTGGTCTGTACCCTGTTGCTGTCCGCCTGTACCACGGTGGCAGGCCCCGCCAACCCGGCTGCCACCGCAGACGAACCTGCCGCCCTCCAGATCGGTCTGGTCACAGACGTCGGCCGTGTCAACGACCGCAGCTTCAACCAGTCTGCCTGGGATGGGGTGCTGCAGGCAGCGGCTGAACTCGGCCTGCAGGAAGGCGAAGAGGTCAAATACATCGAGACCCAAGATTCCAAGGATTACGCCGACAATATCCAGCAGTTTGTCGACGCTGGGTTCGACGTGATCGTGACGGTGGGGTTTGCGCTGGGGGAAGCGACCCTGGCGGCCGCCCAGGCCCATCCCGACACCTACTTCATCGGGGTGGACCAGTTTCAAGGGGAAGCACTGCCCAATCTGACCGGGCTCGTCTTTCGCGAGGATCAGTCGGGCTTTCTGGCGGGGGCTCTGGCCGCCATGTTGAGCAAGAGCGGCACGATCGCGGCTGTGCTGGGCACCGACCTGGTGCCGCCGGTCGTCGCTTTCAAAGAGGGCTACGAAGCTGGGGCCCGCTTCATCAACCCGGAGATCACCATTCTCTCGACTTACCATCCTGGCGAGATCTCGCAGGCCTTCACCGACCCTGAATGGGGAGCTGCGACCGCCAAACAGGCGCTCGACCAGAAGGCAGATGTGATCTTCGGCGCCGGCGGCATGACCGGCAACGGTGCGCTGCAGGAAATAGCGGCCGCACCTGGTGCAGGAACCGAGATCTTCTGCATCGGCGTCGACACTGACCAGTGGGAGACGCTGCCAGCCGCTCACCCCTGTCTGGTCTCCAGCGCCATGAAGCTGATCACCCCTTCGGTGCTCGACCTGATCAGCACCTACGCTGCGGATGGCTCGATGACCGCCGGGAACTACTTCGGCGGCGCCGGTCTGGCCCCCTTCCACGATTTCGACGCCCAGATCGCGCCGGAGATCAAGGAAAAGTTGAACGAGATTGCCGCAGGCCTTGCCGACGGCAGCCTGTCGACAGGGTACTGATCCACAGCGGTCGTTCGGACCTTCTGTCGACGACCCGCCGGACAAGAGGCAAGGAGTTCTCCTTGCCTCTTGTCTTCTCCGCTGGCCAACTGGACAGTTTCCGGGAGGAGCGATGCACATTTTTTCTCTGCGGCGGGCCGGGCAGCTGCTGGTCGTGCCGATCCTGGCCGTGTTCTCGGCGCTGCTGGTCGGCGCTCTCCTGATGTGGATCTTCGGCGACGACCCGCTGGCAGCGTACCGTGGGCTCTGGGAAGGGGCGTTCGGCAGCCCCCGTGCCTGGTCCACCACAGTTCGCAAGATGACCCCTCTGATTTTGACCGGTCTGTCGGTCTCGATCGCCTTCAAAGCCGGGCTCTTCAACATCGGCGCCTCCGGACAGTTTATCGTCGGCACCGTCTGCTCGGTGGCGGTCGGGGTCAATTTTGAGGGCGTGCCGGCGCACCTGCCTCTGGCGCTGTTGGCAGGGGTCGTGGGGGGGCTGTTGTGGGGCTTGATTCCGGGCCTGCTCAAGGTATTCACCGGCGCGCACGAGGTGATCGTCACCATCATGCTCAATTACGTGGCCAGCCTGTTTGCTGCCTGGACGGTCTATGCTGGCGGAACCCAGGGGCAGACCCCAGGTCCCCTCTGGGATGTCAACGCCGGTCCCATCTCACGCACGGCAGAGGTCCTGGCCAGCGCACGGCTGCCCTGGATTTTTGGGGAACCCTACCGGGTACACTGGGGGGTGTTGCTGGCGATAGGGGTTGCCCTGGCCATGTGGTGGTTGATCTTTAAGACGACATTGGGGTTCGCCACGCGCACGGTCGGCGCCAACAGCAAAGCCGCCCGCTACGCCGGCATCAACGTGCGCTGGATCACGGTTTTGACGCTGATGATTGCCGGCGGCGTGGCTGGGCTGGCGGGGGCGATCGAAACCCTCGGGCTCAACCACCGTTTTGCCCCAGAATTTACCGGGGGCGTGGGCTTCGACGGGATCACCGTCGCGCTGCTCGGCCAGACCAACCCGCTGGGGGTCCTCTTGTCTGCCTTTCTGCTCGGCGCTCTGGACGCGGGCAGCGCCCGGATGCAGTTCGACTCCGGGGTAGCCGCCGACATCATTCAGGTCATCCAGGCGTTGGTGTTGGCCTTTGTGGCCGCCCCGGCGATCATCCGGCAAATCTACCGCCTGCGCAAACCTGGCGACCTGTCGGAGTCAACCGTCTTCAGCAGCGGGTGGGGGAGGTAATCGGTATGGGCAGTCGTTTCTTTCGGGGCACCGCACTGCTGGCGATGTTTCTGGCTGTCGCAGCTGTGGCCATGACACTGTTGGTCAACACCACCTCCCTGGGCGAACATCCGTGGCTGCGTGTCTTTTTTAGCGTGAGCGCACTCAACTTCACCTTGCGTGCCAGCGTGCCGCTGATCCTGGGCGCGCTGTGCGGCATTCTGTGCGAGCGCACCGGGATCGTCAATATCGGGATCGAAGGGATGATGCTGGCCGGCGCCTTTGCGGCGTTCGTGGCCAAAACCAGCACCAACGACTGGCCGCTGCTGGCCAGCCTGCTCTTTGGCGTGGGGGCCTCCCTGGCTGTCGGCGGGGCAATGGGGCTGTTGCACGCGCTTTTTTCGATCCGCTATCGCATGGATCAGATCATTTCGGGTACTGTGCTGATCATCCTGGCGGCTGGCATCAGCGCCTATCTTTTCGACCGCGATGCGGTGGCCGAAGGCAAATTTGGGGCGATCGCCCTCCCAGGCCTCTCCCAGATCCCTGTCTTTGGCGAGGTCTTTTTTTCCAATCCTCCCCTCACCTACCTCGCGCTGCTGCTGGTGGTCGTGGTGCATGTGGCGCTCTTTTCCTCGCGCTGGGGGGTGCGCACGCGCGCCTGCGGCGAACACCCGCGTGCAGCGGATACGGTCGGCATCGACGTCAACCGATTTCGCTATGTGAACACCATGCTGGGGGGCATGCTGGCCGGTCTGGCCGGCGGTTTTCTCGTCCTGGAGGCGGTCGGTCAGTTTCAAGAAGGGATGACTGCCGGGCGTGGCTTTATCTCGCTGGCTGCGATGATCTTTGGGAATTGGATGCCGTTTGGGGCCACAGCGGCGGCCCTGCTCTTCGGTTATACGCAGGCGCTGCAAAACGAGCTGCTGCTGGCCGGGATCACCACCGTGCCCCGTCAGTTCGTCAGCATGATCCCCTACGTGGTGACGATCGTGGTGGTCTCCGGCTTTGTCGGCCGTGTGCGCCCGCCCGCCGCCGAGGGCAAAGTCTATGAGACCGAAAGTGGCTCCGAATGAGCCAGCAAGGATGAGCCAGCAAGGAGCCTGACCGATGAATCACCCTGCCGTTCCCGCCCTGGAGGCCCGCTCGATCACGAAGATCTTCCCAGGCGTTGTCGCCAACCAGGAGGTCAGCTTGCACGTCCATGCCGGCGAGATCCTGGCCTTGCTTGGCGAAAACGGGGCGGGCAAGTCCACCCTGATGAACGTTCTTTTTGGCCTCTACCACCCAACCCAGGGCGAAATCTGGGTCGACGGCCAGCCGGTCACCCTGAAAACCCCGCGTGATGCCATTGCCCTCGGCATCGGGATGGTGCACCAGCATTTTCAGCTGGTTCCTGTCATGACGGTCATCGACAACATCATGCTGGGCGACGAGTCCATTCGGTATGGGCTGTTGGATCGCCGCAGCGCCGAAGAACGGATCCGGGCGCTCTCCCGCCAGTATGGGCTTGCCGTCGACCCCCACAGTGTGGTCGAAGATCTGCCGGTCGGCATCCGCCAGCGTGTGGAGATTCTCAAGGCGCTTTACCGCAACGCCAAGATTTTGATCCTCGACGAGCCGACCGCGGTGTTGACCCCGCAGGAGATCGAAGGGCTCTTTGCCGTGATGGAAACGCTCAAGCGGCAGGGCAAAGCGATGATTTTTATCACCCACAAGCTCAAAGAAGTGCTGCGCATTGCCGATCGGATCCTGGTGCTGCGCAGCGGGCGGGTTGTCGGCGAGGCGGACCCCCAGACGGCAACCCAGCCACAGCTGGCTGCGTTGATGGTCGGCCGTGAGGTGATTCTGACAGTGGAGAAAGGGGCAGCCCACCCCGGCGCAGCCGTGCTGGAGGTCACCGACCTCCAGGCCAAGAACGATCTCGGCGAGCCAGCGCTGCGCGGCGTCTCCCTCCAGGTGCGTTCCGGGGAGATCGTCGGGGTTGCCGGTGTGCAAGGCAACGGCCAGACCGAACTGGTTGAGGTGATCACCGGGCTGCGGCGGGCCAGCGGCGGCCAGGTGCGTATCGGCGGGGTCGACCGCACCCACGCCAGCCCCGGCCAGATCATCCACGCTGGCCGCTGCAGCCATGTGCCCGAGGACCGCCATGCCTACGGCATGGTCGACAGCTACACAGTCGCCGACAACCTCATCCTGAACCAGTATGCCCAGCCCCCCTTCGCCAGAGCAGCCACCATTCAACAGGCCGCCATTGCCGAACATGCTGAGAAACTTGTCAAAAAATTCGACGTGCGCACCCCCAGCATCGAGACGCCTGGCGGCAGCCTCTCCGGCGGCAACCAACAAAAGATGGTCGTCGCCCGCGAGTTCAGCCGCCCAATCCAGCTCTTGATCGCCGCCCAGCCGACCCGTGGGATCGACGTCGGTTCGATCGAATTTATCCACCAGCAGATCGTGGCCAAGCGGGATGAGGGGGTCGCTGTGCTGTTGGTCAGCGCCGAACTTGACGAGATCCTGGCACTCTCTGACCGCATTGCTGTGATCTTTCAGGGAAGGATCCTCGACGTCGTCGACCGTGCTGCGGCGACGCGCGAGGGGCTGGGGCTCCTGATGGCTGGGGTCAAGGCTGAACCGACCCAGGGTGTGCGTTGATTGCAATCTGATTGTTGAGTTGATCGATGAGCCGAACCGCAATTGTCTACGACGCCTACAACCTTCGCCATACGCTCGAAGGCCACCCTGAAAATTTTCGCCGGCTGCAGGGCACGATGGAGCTGCTGGCGGAAGAGGGGATGTTGGACAAGCTGGCCCGGGTGCCCAGCACCCCGGCCCCCCTCGACGCCATTTTGGCTGTACACACGCCCCAGTACCTGGAGCGGCTGCGCACGATCGCACGCGGCGGCGGCCTGCTCGACCCGGATACCTACGTCAACGCCGACAGCTACGAGGCGGCCCTGCGCGCCGCTGGGGGGCTGCTCAACCTGGTCGACGCTGTGTTGTGGAGACAGGTCGACAACGGTTTTGCGCTGGTGCGCCCGCCGGGGCACCATGCCTTGGGGCAGCAGGGCATGGGCTTTTGTCTCTTTGCCAACGCAGCCATCGCCGCCCGTTGGGCACAGCGCCAGCACGGAGTCGAGCGGGTCCTGATCGTCGACTTCGATGTGCACCACGGCAACGGGACCCAGGACATCTTTTTCAAAGACCCCAGCGTGCTTTTTTTTAGCACCCATCAGTTTCCGTATTACCCAGGGACCGGGGCTGCCACCGAGCTGGGGGCGGATGAAGGCTACGGGGCGACAGTCAACGTGCCCTTTCCACCCCATGTCGGCGACAAAGGCTACCTGGAGGCTTTTCAGCAGATCCTGGCCCCGGTAGCCCGCCGCTTTCGCCCCGAATTGATCCTGCTATCCGCCGGCTTCGACGCGCACTGGCTGGACCCGCTGGCCAGCATGGGGCTGAGTCTTGGCGGCTACGCAGCGCTGGTGCAGGAGGTCATGGCGCTGGCCGACGAGCTGTGCGCAGGACGGCTGGTCTGTGTTCTGGAAGGGGGCTATCATCTGCGGGTGCTGGCCCATGCGGTCTTGGCGACCTTCCAGGTGTTGCGCCGAGAACAGACTCCCCCCAACGATCCGTTCGGGCTCCCGGTTGCGAGCGAGCGGCCTGTCCATGCCCTGTTCGACCAGCTGAAGCGCCTCCACAACATCCGCGAGAGCTCGCACCATTCGATGCCGTCGCGCTGGCTGGAGTGGGACGATGATTTTGGGGTGTAGGCGATGAGAGCTGCTCCACCTGCTTCGGATCTGCCCCGAAAACCAGGAGAGACGATCGTGGAGCTGGCCCAGGTCAGCCGGGCTGCGGAGAGTGCGCTGCTGGCGGGCGAACCAGAAGAGGCAGCCCACCTGGCTCGGCTGGCCCTGCTTCGCTTGCCCCGCCATCTGGCTTCCTACGAGCGGGTGATCCGGGCTGCCTGGACACTCAAACGCTGGCAGGAGGGCGAGGACTGGGCGCGGCGGCTGCTGCAGGCAGACCCCGGCAATGCTGTCGCCTGGCGCTCGCTGGCGTACGCCGTGGAGCAAAAAGGCATGCTCGCCGCTGCACGCCCGATCTGGCGCCGGGCCTTTCAGTCGCACCCTTATGACCCGGCCATCCGCGATGGGCTGGCCCGCACCCACCTCGAAGAGAGCAGCCCCCTGCGCCTGGACAGCGCTGCGCTGGCCAGCCTCTATCTGCGTGCGGGCCGGTGGGGGCATGCGGCGCAGGCCTGCCAACGCCTGGTCCAGGCAGAACCCAAACGGCTGGACTTTCAGGTCAACTGGATGGTGGCTTCCTGGCAGCAGGGAAGCCGCGAGCAGGCCTACCGGCTTGCCCGTCACTTGACCCAGCAGAGCCCGCAGGTGTTGATGGCCTGGGTCGTGCTGGCTGCGCTGGGGAATGTCGACGACCGTGCCCTGGCGCGCAGCCCGATGCAGACAATGGACCCGGACGGCGAGTTTGTGCAGGGATGGCTGCGGATCCCCTGGGATCGGGGCCAGACCCTGCTGCGGGTGACGCTCGGCGAGGCTGCCCTGTTGGCCCGCTTCGACCCACAGCTCGACGAAGCGGGCAGACAGCCGCCATCGAGCAGATAGAATTTTTTCCGCACAGAGGCTTTGCAGTAGACTATCCTACGGCCTGACGAAGTAAAAAATTCGAAAAAGAGCGAGGAGTCAAACAAAATGGAACGCACATTTGTGATGGTCAAACCCGATGGGGTCCAGCGGGGGTTGATCGGGGAGATTCTCGGGCGCCTCGAGCGCCGCGGGCTCAAGGTGGTGGGCCTCAAGCTGTTGCAGGTGAGCGACGATCTGGCACGTCGGCACTACGCTGTGCACGAGGGAAAACCCTTTTTTAACGGGCTGATCCGCTACATCACCAGCGCGCCAGTCGTGGCGATGGTGGTGGAAGGGACCCAGGCTGTCGCTGCTGTGCGTCAGACGGTCGGGGCAACCCGTCCCCACGAAGCCGCTCCGGGCACGATCCGCGCCGACCTTGCGCTGGAGATCGGACGCAACCTGGTCCATGCCAGCGATGCACCCGAGAGCGCCGCTGCTGAGATCGCACTCTGGTTCGGCAGTGAAGTCGTCGAATGGCAGCGCTCGGTCGACGGTTGGATCTTCGAATAAAGATCTGGCTGGACAGCTGCAACGGCCGCCTGGGAGCGCTTTCTGCCTTTCTGAAAGCGCTCCCAGGCGGCCGTTGCGTGGACAAAAGCGTTTACAGGACGATTTCGCGGCCTTCGCTTGCAGAGCGTGTGATCGCATCGACAATTTTGACATGCACGAGCGCCTGCTCCGGGGTGACGATGTCGGCCTGGGTGTCGCCGTTGAGCCGGCTGACAAAGTTGCCGATCAGCTGCTCGTAGGAACTGCCCTTCTGGGGGGGCAGCTGGGTCTCTGTCTTGACCTCCAGCCCGTTGAGCATCGAGTAGAGCTCGACCGAGTCTTGCCCGCCGATGCGGGCGCCCCCCTCTGTGCCAAAAATTTCAGTCACAAAATTTTCCGGGTAGTTGGCTGCCCAGGCGACCTGGAACTGTAGCACGGTGCCCCCCTCGAAGAGGACCTGGGCCCAGGCCAGGTCGTCGACGTCGTAGCGGGTTCCCGAGGAGGGTGAATGGATATCGGCCCCCCAGCCTCCTAGCCCGCGCCCGCGTGGGCCAAATTCGGCCCCCATCACACCGCTCACCCGCTTGGGCTGCGGGTAGTTCATGATGTAGAGCGCGCGATCGAGGGTGTGGACGCCGATGTCGAGCAGCGCGCCGCCGCCAGCCAGATCCCGATTGGTGAACCAGCTGCCGTAGCCAGGGATGCCGTTGCGGCGTTGCCAGACCGTACGGGCCGCATAGATCCGGCCAAAGAAGCCGGCAGCGGCATGGGCTTTGGCTGCTTGCATGGGGCCGGTGAAGCGAAAGTGGGTGCCGACGGTCAGCACCCGTTGGCGCGCTGCAGCTGTGGCAAACATTGCCTGCGCGTCGCTGTAGGTGAGTGCGACCGGTTTCTCACAGAGCACATGTGCGCCCGCTTCCAGCGCCGCCGTCGCCATCGGCTTGTGAAAGACATTGGGGGCAGCTACGACCGCAATGTCTGGCTGCTGTTCGGCCAGCAGCGTCTCGTAGTCGCTGTAGACATGGGCAACCCCCGTTTCCGCAGCGACTGCCTGCGCTCGGGCTGCGTTGACATCACAGACCGCGACCACCGTGGTGTTGGGTTGTTTCTGAAAAAGGGGAATGTGAACACGCTGGCTGATCGTGCCCGCTCCGATCACGGCCACACGCCACGCCTGGGAACTGCTCATGGAAGCCTACCCTTTCGGTTGGTTGTTCTGGTTTGCAGACGAAATGCAGCGCGATTGGTGCGCACGCATCCTTTCGATCCTACCGTCAATCGAACGAGACAACAAACTGGCCGCTGGGTCTTCAACGACATCCCAGACCCCCGCTTGAGAAAACACCGCTCTTTCTGCTATGATAGAAAGACACAAATTCATGTCCCAGCTGTCAGGAGAAGATCCATGTCTGTCCATCCGCTTGACACCCTTGTTCCCAAACCCAGGTTGCTGTCTGCACGGAGCGGCGAGCTGACCCTGCGGTCACCGGTTGGGGTGGCGGCTGCGGGCGATGCTGAGGCTGTCGCCGATCTGCTGCGGGCCGAACTCAGCCGTTCCACAGCTCTGCGGTTTGAGAGCGCCCCCCCAGAAACTGCCCAGATTGTGCTGCAGGTGGAGAGAGCGAACGACGAACAGTACCGTTTGGCGGTGGATCCGCGGCGGGCGACGCTCTCCGGCTCGGCTGTCGGCCTGGTCCATGCCTTTTACACGCTGCGCCAACTGCTGCCGACTGCCAACTGGCGATCGGCCCCTTTGCCCGGGGTGACGTGGACTCTGCCCGCCTGTCTGATCGAGGACCAGCCCCGGTTTGGCTGGCGCGGCTGCATGCTCGATGTGGCCCGCCATTTTGTACCCAAACAGACGATCCTGCGCTTCATTGATTTGTTGGCGATGCACCATTTCAATCGCCTGCACCTGCATCTGAGCGACGACCAGGGCTGGCGCGTCGAGATCAAGGCCTTCCCCAGGCTGGCCACAGTGGCTTCCCACCGGAAACAGACCGGGCTGGGCTTTGCAACCTCTGCAGCCGATCCGCATGACGGCACACCGCATGGGGGCTACTATACCCAGGAGGACCTGCGCGAGATTGTCGCCTACGCCGGTGCCCGGGCCATCCTGGTCATCCCCGAGATTGACCTCCCCGGCCATTCGCGCGCGTTGACCGCCGCCTACCCAGAGTTTGGCTGCTTCCCCGACAAAAAGGTCGAGGTGTCCACCTATTTTGGCGTCAGCTCTGACCTGGTCAACCCGCTGCCGCGGACGGTCGCCGCGCTGAAGCGTATTTTGGAGGAACTGCTTGCGATTTTTCCCTCTCCTTGGATCCATCTGGGGGGAGACGAGGCTCCCCTGGACCCCTGGCGCAACTCCCCGGAAATTCAGGCCCATCTGGCGTCGCTCGGCCTGGAAAATGTGCAGGCGCTGCGCAGCTGGTTTACTGCACAACTCAGCACATTTCTTTCTGAACGGGGACGTCGGCTGATCGGCTGGGATGAAATCATCCACTACGGTGGGCTGCCCCCCGAGAGCACAGTCATGTCCTGGCGCGGGGAGAAGGGTGGGATGAAAGCGGCCGCCGCCGGCTACGACGTTGTGATGGCACCGGTTTTCCCGACATATTTGGATTATGCCCAGGACGATGGGTGCGATGAACCGCTCTCGATCGGCCAGTCGGTGCTGCTCGAAGATCTCTACGCCTACGACCCGGCTGCGCGCTGGCCTGACTCTAGCACGTTCCCCCAGGTGCTGGGCGTGCAATGCCAGCTCTGGAGCGAGGTGATTCTGGACAGCGCGCATCTGGAATACATGGCGTTTCCGCGCGCCTGCGCGCTGGCAGAGGTCGGCTGGAGTGCAGACTGCGACGATTTTGGGGCCTTCCGTGTCCGCCTTGCCCAACATCTGCAGCGGCTGCAGGCGTACGGGGTCAATTACCGTCCGTTAGAAGGGCCACAGCCCTGGCAGCGCGGTGGCACCGGCCGCAAGGCATACCAGCCGCGCTTCAATTTGAAAGAAGCGCTCGCCCATATCGATGCCTGGGCAGAATCGGGGGAGCCCCCGGCAGAGCATCTGTCGGGCTGAAGGCTGGACCGGAGAAAGCCTGCACCCTATTTGGGCTCTGGACAGCAAGCCGTTTATACTGCCTTGCAGGCCCCAACTGGCCAGCGCCCTCTCTCTGATGCAAAGGAGCTTGTTCTGTGTTGCAACGCACCCCACTTTACGCAACGCATGTGGCCTCGGGTGGGCGCATGGTAGAATTTGCCGGCCATCAGCTTCCGGTGCAGTACCCAAGCGGTCCGACCGCCGAACACCAGGCTGTACGCTCCGCAGCAGGGCTCTTCGACATCGACCATATGGGACAGTTCGAGCTGGCTGGCCCCGATGCCGAACGTTGTCTGCTGCACCTGCAGGTCTGGGATGTCACCCAGATGGCCGAGGGGGACGCGCACTACAGCCTGCTCTGCTACGCCGACGGAACGGTGGTCGACGATATTTTTTTGTACAAATTGCCGGGTCGCTGGCTGATCGTGGTCAACGCAGCCAATCGGGCCAAGGACTGGGCTTGGATCGAGTCCCACCTGGCTGGCCATGCGGTCACCCTGACCGACCGTTCCGACGAGCTGGCCATGCTGGCGTTGCAGGGGCCACAGGCCGCCACCATCTTGCAAAAGCTGACCCACCAGCCTTTGGCGCAGATTCCGCAGCGGAGTGCGCTGACGCTGGAACTGGGGGGGGTCAAGGCGATCGCAGGCCGCACAGGGTATACCGGCGAAGATGGCTTTGAGCTCTACGTACCGGCAGAGCAAGTGGTCGAGTTCTGGCAACTGCTGCTGGAGAGCGGGCAGACCGAGGGCCTGTTGGCCTGCGGGCTTGCCGCACGCGACAGCCTGCGCTTTGAAGCAGGGATGCCGCTCTATGGCCACGAACTCAGCCCGCAGATTACCCCGCTCGAAGCCCGGCTGGGGTGGACGATCTCCTGGCAGTTGCCCTTTATCGGCCGCGATGCCCTGCTCAAAACAAAACTTGAAAAGCCCCAGCGGCTGCTGGTCGGGCTGGAAATGGTCGACAAAGCAGTCCCGCGTGAACAGTACGCCGTGGCCGCTGACGGCCAGATCGTCGGCCAGGTCACCTCTGGGATGAAGAGCCCCACGTTGGGGAAATTTCTGGCCATGGCCTACGTGCCGGCGCAGTACAGCGCCCTGGGCACCGTGCTGGATGTGATCGTGCGCGATCAGCCCAAACAGGCTGTTGTCGTCAAGCGGCCTTTTTACCGGCGGAGTGCCCCTTGAGCGTGCTCCTGTGTTCGACTGTCGGCCGCAGCAAACTCGTTTTTTCTGATTTTTGTAAAGTGAGGGATGCAAATGGCTGACTACAAACTGGACCGCAGCGTCAGATATGCCAAGAGCCACGAGTGGGTGCGCGTCGAGGAGGGGATCGCCACTGTCGGCGTCTCCGATTTTGCCCAGGATGCGTTGAGCGATGTGGTCTATGTGGACCTGCCCGAAGTGGGCTCGACGCTCTCTGCGGGCAAGCAGGCCGCCACTGTCGAGTCGGTCAAAGCAGCCGAAGAGGTCAATGCCCCGGTCAGCGGCGTGGTGATCGAGGTCAACCCAGTGCTGACCGACAAACCTGAGCAGATCAACGAGGAGCCTTATGCTGCCTGGTTTTTCAAGGTGCGACCGACCGACCGCCTTGCGGACGAGCTGGCTGCGCTCTTCTCCCCGGACGACTACGCTGCCTTCGTCGCAGGGCTGGGCTGACCGCAGCCCCTGGGTTCTGCGCTGTGCCGTCGGCTCGACAACACCTTCAGCAGTGGCGTGGTCTGCTTCGTTCGATCGCTCTCTACTACGGGAATCCTGCGAAGCTGTGGCAGATGCGCCGGTTTTACGCGCAATTTGTGCGGGCCGGCGACCTCTGTTTTGATCTGGGCGCCCACGTGGGCAACCGGCTGTTGGTCTGGCAGAGCCTGGGAGCCAGCGTGGTCGGCGTCGAGCCCCAGCCAGCCTGCGCAGCGTTGCTGCGCAGCTGGTACGGCCGCTCTTCTCAAATCACGCTGGTCGAGGCGGCAGTAGGTGCCCGGCCGGGCCAGGCCACCCTCTTTGTCAGCCCGGAAACCCCGACGGTCACCACACTTTCGCAACCTTGGATCGCAGCCGTGCAGCAGGCTGCGTCGTTTGCCGGTGTGCGCTGGAGCGACGCAGCGACTGTCCAGGTGACAACCCTCGACGAACTGGTCCGCCGCTACGGCGAACCCGCGTTCTGCAAGATCGACGTCGAAGGCTATGAGCTGGAAGTCTTGAATGGCCTTTCCCGCCCGTTGCCGGCCATCTCCTTCGAGTATATTGGCGTTGCCAGCACGCTGGCCCAATCTTGCGTCGACCGTCTGGCTCTCCTGGGCAACTACCGGTTCAACTGGTCCAACGGCGAGCAGCATCGCTGGCAGTCTCCTCGCTGGCTGGCGGCTGCCGAACTCACGACCTGGCTGCAGAGCCTGACGCCGGCGTCAGGCTCGGGCGACATTTATGCGCGGCTGACCTGAGCCGTGAGGAGATTCCTATGATCGGCGATGTGCGACCTGCTTTGTCGGTGTTGCGGCGCCAGTGGCTTGCTGTGGCCCTTCTCTACTGCGCTGCACTGGGTGCCGGCTACGGGCTGATGGCTGCCTCCGGGCCTGAGGCCCAGCGCTGGCTGCTGCTGGCGGCCGTGGCCATGTGCGTGCAGCTGGGGGTCTTGTGGTGGGCGCTGCGCTTCAATCACCCTCCTGGGGGGGAGACCCTATTTCCCCGCCTGGGGCTGGCCAACTGGATGACGTCGGTGCGGGGGATGCTGGTCAGCCTGATGGCGGGCTTTTTGCTCGGGGCCGAGCCGCTGGGGTGGCTGGCTTGGGCTCCTGCGGTGCTGTACATGGCCGAGCGCGTGATCGATTTTTTGGATGGGCTGGTGGCCCGCTACACCCGGCGGGAGAGCCAGCTGGGCGCGATCCTGGATATGGAGTTCGACGGGCTGGGAATCTTGATCGCCGTTGGGCTGGCGATCCAGTATGGGCATCTGCCTGTCTGGTACTGGGTCTTGGGCTTGGGGCGCCAGCTCTTTATTTTGGGACTTTGGATTCGTCGGCGCATGAACTGGCCAGTGCTGGATCTGCAGCCTTCCGACCACCGTCGTCTGATCGCCGGCTTTCAAACCGGTTTTATCAGCATCGTTCTCTGGCCCCTCTGGACGGACCAGGTCGCGCTCTATCTGGCCTGGCTGTTTGCAGGGCCGCTGCTTTTCAGCTTTGGCCGCGACTGGCTGGTGGTCAGCACCACGATCGATGTCTCCTCGGCACACTATCAGCGGATCCGCCAGCAGACCAAAAAGATGGTCGAGCAATGGCTGCCCCCCTGTTTGCGGCTGGTCGGTGCCGGGCTGACCGTCTGGCTGGTCTGGCAGGCTGGCCTGCCCTGGCTGGCACTGGTGGCGACAGCCAGCCTGCTGTTGGGGGTGCTTGGCCGTGTCGGCGCCGTTTGTCTGGCGTTTCTGGCCGCCTGGCATGCGACCCAAATGGGGCTGCAGCTCGACAATGGGCTGCTGCTCTTCTGCGCAGTGGCTGTTGTCCATCTGGGCAGTGGTCGCTGGGCGGGCTGGCAGCCTGAGGAGCACTACCTGCACGCCAAACTGGGGACGCGCGCCGAGGCAGCTGTGTGACCGACGCGCTGCTGGAGTGGTCCAAACGTCGGCTCCAGCCAGTGCTGCCCCAACTCTTCTGGCTGGGGGCCGCACTGCTCTTGCTCTGGTGGACGCTGGGCTTGGTCGATCTGGGGGAGGGGCTGGCCCGCCTGCGGCTGGTGGAGCCAGCGCAGCTTGCGCTGCTGGCGGTTGTCAATCTGGCTGTCCTGGCCACCTTCAGCGCACGCTGGTGGCTGCTGCTGGCGGCCCAGGGGTACCGCATCGCCTATTGGCAGCTGGTCACCTACCGGCTGGCCACCTTTGCGGTCAGTTACTTCACACCTGGCCCCCATTTTGGAGGCGAACCGCTGCAAGTGTACCTGGTGGCCACGCGCCATCGGGTGCCGTTGGCAGCCGCCGTTGCCGCCGTGCTGGTGGACAAGGCACTGGAAATGGCGACCAATTTCATCTTTCTCACGGCTGGCGCTCTGCTGCTGGCACGTCAGCAGACGCTGGGGAGCATCGACCCGATGCAGTTGTTGGGGGGAAGCTTGCTGCTGCTGGCGTTGCCGCTGGGCCTGTTGACGGCCCTGTTTTTGGGGGGACAGCCCTTGTCAACGCTGCTGGTTGCCCTGGATCGGATGCGGGGCGGATGGGCCGCCCGGCAGGGCCGGGCCCCCGGCCCGTTGTGGGCGGAGACACGCGTTGGCCTGGCCATTCGCCGCAGCGAAGCACAGAGCGTTGCTCTCTGTCGCCAGCACCCAAGGGTTGTTCTGCTGGCGGTCGGAGTTTCTGGGCTGAGCTGGCTGGCTGTGGCCGGTGAATTCTGGCTGATGACTCGGGTGCTGGGGTTGACATTGACCTGGCCGGGCGTGGTCACGGCCCTGCTTGCCGCACGCGTCGCCCTTCTGCTGCCGCTGCCGGCAGCGATCGGGGCTTTGGAAGCCAGCCAGGCGCTGGCCATGCAGCTGACTGGCCAGCCACCTGCAGCTGGCCTCAGCCTCAGCCTGCTGATTCGGGGGCGCGATAGTCTGTTGGGGCTGGCCGGCCTCTGGCTGGTAGGCGTGTGGGTCTGGCGTAAAAAATAGTGCCGACCGACCGGCGCTGAGAGGGGGCTACCCTTCGCGCGCTGTGATCTGGACCTCGATCCCGAACTCGTCGGCCACCGTCAACGTGTTGGCAAAGTTGGGAGGGGTGATCCCGAAACTGCTCATCAGCAGCCGCGTCGTCGCCGTGCCGGTCAGCGTCCCCCCCTGCAGGCTGGCACTTACCTCGAAGGTGACCTGCTGTGTGATCTCGCGCAGGGTCAGATCCCCGCTCAGCTGGAAGCGGACTGTTTCCCCTTCTGTGTAGCTGGCGGGCGCACCGCTGATCGCCGTAGCCCGGAAAGTAGCCAGCGGGAAATCGTTGAGGCGCGGGCCGTTGCGGCGAATCCAGTTGTCGCGATTGCTTTGGTCTGTGGTCAGGGTGTTGAGCTGGACCGTGAAGGTGTTCTCCCCGAGCGGTGCAGCGAGGTCGCTCAGGTTGAGCTGCAGCTGCCCTTCGATCGCCTGGGTTTTCCCGATGACGTCGACCAGCCCGGCTGGGATGCCCAGCTTGTCCAACGCCCCGCCCAAAAACTCCTCGTCGACCAGGTAGGCTGCGCTGGACTCAGCCGGCACGACCACAAAAGTCCGCATTCCGGCTGTCTCCCCAGGAGCGGCTGCCGGTGCTTCAGCTGCCGGTGCTTCAGCTGCGGGTGCTTCAGCTGCCGGTGCTTCGGCTGCGGGTGCTTCAGCTGCCGGTGCTTCGGCTGCCGGTGCAGCAGACTGCCCGGCGCAGGCGACCAGCAGGGTGCTCAGGGCTCCTGCGACAAGAATGACAGCCAGTTGACGATACATTTTGCATTGCATTTTGCATTTCTCCTTTTCTAAAAACAGACAACAAACAGAGCCCGTTGGCCTTCAGTGGGTTGCTGCGGTTTCCTTGGGGACGATCCCAGCGGGCAGGTAGGCGGGGAGGGCTGTGTCAGCTGCCCCATACTCTCTGACCAAGGCCTGCATAAAGAGTGAATAGATTCCTTCGTGGCGGAGGGTCGGTTCGAGGTCGGGCACAGCCAGGGTTGGGACAAAGCCGTACTCGCCCAGCGAGTCGACAAACGCCTGGTTTTTGCTGATCACGTGGACGGGTGTCGACCAGCCATCGGAACGTCGTGAGACTGCCGGCGGTTGGTGGTCGCCGATCAGGACAAAGATGCTGTTTTCGTCGCCTACATCGAGAATCCACTGGGTGAGCATGCGCAGCTGGTACTGGATGGCATTCCAATAATTGCTACGCCGCGTCTCCAGGTCGATCGTGTCGGGGTCGACCATCGCCTCTTCCTGGCCGGGCTGGTTGAGTGTACGCCAATCTTCGACCAGGGGGGGATGTGGGGTCCACGGGTAGTGGGAGTTCTGGGTGATGGTGAAGAGAAACAGCGGCTGGTCGTTTTTGGCTTTGAGCGTTGAGTGGGCCCAGTGCAGCACCCACTGGTCGGGGGGGGCTGGCCCCCAGCCGTAGCGCGGCCCGACATAGTCCATCTCTCGGTTGCGAATCAGCTCATCGACCGCCAGCATGCGGGTATATTTGGCCCAGCCGACTTCAGAGATAGTTTCGGCGAGCGCCGAAAGCCAGACATAGTGGTAGCCCTGGTCGTGCAGGGTGGCGCCCAGGCTTGGGTAGCGTTCAACCTGGTATTTGTTGCGCAGATCCAGATACTGTGGGTGGTTGTCGATCCGCATCCCAAAGAGCGTGCTGGTGTAGGCAAGCCACGAACCGCCTCCCCAGGTCGGCGACTCGCTCAGCGCGGTGGCCACCCGCCAGCCAGCCTCTGCCAGAGTTGTCTCCAGCGTTTCAAGCAGCGACACGTAGGGTGCACGGAAGTGGTCGCGCTTGTACAGAACACTGCCGTACGACTCGACGAAAATAAAGTAGATGTCTGGTTTTTCGGCAAGCAGAGAGCCGCTGTAGTTGTAGATCTTTTGGACAGAATCACCGTCGAAACGCTGGACATCTTCTTGAATCTGGGCAGAGACTGCCAGATTTTTGTGCAGCTTGTAGCCGAAACTGCTGAAGACCATTTCAGGGCGGGCTGTATAGGTCTGGTAGGCTGCTGTCACGGCGAGGCTGATCGACGCCAGGAGAGCGATGGCCACCCGTGAAGCGCGCAACAGCCCGGGTGCAGCGCCGCTGCGGAGCAGAATCGTCGTCAGCCACACGACCGCCGCCAGGCTGGCCAGCAGGCTGACCAGCGCGCCGACATAGACCCACCAGCCGGTGTGCAGGTGTTCGAAGAGAAAAGGCAGCCCGTCGACTGCCAGAAAAAACTGGCTGTAGAAAGAAGGTTCGAGCAGATAGATGGAGGAGACGATCGCCTCGTAGAGAGCGTAGACCAGGTTGAGCAGGTAGAGCATGCCGAAGAGTCCCCCGATCCAGCGCCGACGCAAAGGTGGGACCCAGACCCAGAGCGCAATCAGCACCGCCAGATCGGTGGAAAGCCGCCAGGGGTCCAGGTTGTCTCGCCAGATGAAGAGCTGGTTGAACACAGCCCACCAGCCCCCTTGAAAGGTCGAAGAGGGCAGCAATTTGCTGCTCTGCGGGTCCAGTAAGGCCATCGGCAGAAAAAGCAAAACGTTGAGCAGAACAAAGGCAGACCAAAAAAACAGATTGGGGCGTCTGTGGATCCACCAGCGAATCGAGATTGGGCTGGACATCGGGCAAACGATCCTTCACATCGGAAATATTCTGATTGTAGCAGAGAACGCCCGGTTCGCCAAAGCTGGCGTGTGCAGCGGAGGCGCCACGGAGAGGGCTGTTGGCCAGGGCCGTACATCCCCCGACCCTGGGTGACTTGTCACCCACCGCAGAATACGCTATGATCGGCGTAAGCATGCACTTGTTCGGCGACCAGACCCTCTCTGCTGCATCGATCGGAACGATCGACTGTTGGGTGCGGGTTGGCAACGGTGCTTTCCAACTGAATCGACCCATCCCAACCTGGCAGGTGATGCGATGCAGATCGCTGCATTTCCGAAATGTTATCTGGAAGAGATCTCCCAGCGCCGGACCATGACTGTTTTTGACTGGATCCGGATGGCGCAGCCCTTGCAGGCAGAGGGGCTGGAGATGTATGAGGGCTTTTTCACCAGTTTGGACGATGGCTACATCGACCAGGTCGGTGAGGCGATCGCTGCGGTGGGCTGTGCGATGCCGATGCTTTGCTGTTCGCCCGATTTTACCCACCCGGACCCTGACGCACGCAAACGGGCGCTCGACCACGAGGCAGAGATGATCCGGATCACCCGTCGGCTGGGGGGGGCACGGGCTGCCTGCCGGGTTCTGAGCGGGCAGCGCCATCCCGGGGTGGCCCGCCAGCAAGGGATCGAGTGGGTGGTCGAGTCGATCCAGGCGCTGCTGCCTGTGGCCCGCCAGTACGATGTCGTGCTGGCAATGGAGAACCATTACAAGGATGGCTCCTGGCGCTGGCCGGAATTTGCCCAGAAAATGGATCTGTTTTTGGCCATCGTCGACGCTATCGAGGATCGCACCCATTTTGGGGTGCAGTATGACCCCTCCAACGCGATCGTGGCTGGCGACGACCCGATCGCACTGCTTGAACGTGTGTGTGACCGAGTGGTGACCTTGCACGCCAGCGACCGCTATCTGGAGGCTGGTGCCACGCTGGAGGAACTGCGCCAGACCGACGGCACGATCGGCTATTTTGCCAAGCTCAAACATGGGGTGACCGGCCGTGGGCTCAACGACTACGACCGTATTTTTACAATTTTGGCCGCCGCCCACTACCAGGGCTGGGTCAGTATTGAGGACGGCATGAACGGCATGGATGAGATGAAAGCGTCGATCGACTTTCTCAAACGGATGCGGGAGAGATATTTTACGGCAGGTTGAACGGCGGCCGCTGGGTGCCTGCGAAGGTTCTTGGTTTTTTGGTTGATTTTTTGGGAAAGCTGGCAGAGATGAAAGCAGTGGTGAAGTACGGACGCAAGCCGGGCGATGTGACTGTTCAGGAGGTCGCCGAACCTGTCTGCGGGCCAGGTCAGGTGTTGGTCGAGATGGGAGCGGTCGGTGTCTGTGGCAGTGACATCCATCTGTGGCACGAGAACCAGAGCTGGGAGATCCAATGCCCGGTTGTTCTCGGCCACGAGTGGGCCGGTACAATCGTCGAAGTCGGTGCCGATGTGGCTGGCTGGCAGGTCGGCGAGCGGGTGGCAGTCGAGACTGCCGCCTTTGTCTGTGGCCAGTGCAGTTTCTGCCTGACTGGCGCCTACCACATGTGCCCGCACCGCAAAGGATATGGCAATTTGATAGACGGGGCGATGACCCGCTGCGTGGCTGTGCGCCCGGCCATTCTACACCGCATCCCCAGCGGCGTCTCCTTTGCGCATGCAGCCCTGACCGAGCCCGCCTGTGTGGCCACACAGGCTTTGACGGTCAACAGCCGGGTCAGGCCAGGAGATACTGTCGTGATCCAGGGGGCAGGCACGATCGGGGTCATGGCGCTGCAGATTGCCCGCATCAGCGGTGCTGGCACGATCGTCGTGCTGGGCACGGAGGTCGATGCCCAACGGATGGAGGTGGCCCAGGAGCTGGGGGCCCACTACACGGTCAACGTGCAGCGCGAGGATGCGGCTGCCCTGGTCCGTTCGCTGGGGGATGGCTTTGGCGCCGATCTGGTGGTGGACTGCACGGGTGTCAGCGCAGCCCTCCACCAGGCGCTGCAACTGGTCCGCCCGCTGGGCTCGATCGTCAAAATCGGCTGGGGGCCACAGCCGCTCCATTTCAGCCTCGACCCGCTGGTCGCCAAGGCAGCGACGCTGCAAGGGTCTTTCAGCCACACCTATGCGACCTGGGAACGGGTTCTGCAGCTGATGGCCACCAGACAGCTCAACCTGGACCCGATGATTGGGGGGGTCTACCCTCTTGCCGACTGGGAGGCTGCTTTTCAGGCCATGGAAAGCGGCGCCAACGTCAAATCTGTGCTGGTCTATGCGTGAAGGGAGACAGAAGCCATGGAACCGATCATTCAAATTTCGTTGGATTTGACCCAGATCGACGAGGCTTTGGCGGTCGCACGGGCCGCCGTGCGCGCCGGGGTCGACTGGCTGGAGGCTGGGACTCCCCTGATCCTGGCCGAAGGTCTGCACGGCGTGCGTGCCTTGCGTCGCGAGTTTCCAGAAATCCCGATCGTCGCCGACCTCAAGACGATGGACGGCGCTGGGCTTGAAGCAGAGATGATGTTTCAGGCCGGCGCCAATCTCGTGGTGGTGATGGGCCAGGCCCACGATGCCAGCATCCTCGAACAGGTCAAGATGGCGCGCAAGTACGGCGGCAAGGTCATGTGCGATCTGATGCTTTGCCCCGACATGCCAGGGCGGGCCCGCCGCGCCCAGGAGCTGGGCGTCGACTATATCATCGTGCACACCGGCTTCGACGAACGCAACCTGATCCCAGGGCTCAGCCCGCTCCAGGACCTGCCAGGCGTGCTCGCCGCAGTGACGATCCCTGTCCAGGCTGTCGGCGGCCTGTCGATCGACCAGGCGATCCAGACGCTGGAAATGGGGGCCCAGATCGTGGTTTTCGGGGCCCCCCTGGTGATCAGTGGCACTGAGTTCAAGCCGGCTGACCCAGACTTCGAATCGATCCTGCGCACGATCGTCGAACGGGTGAAACGGACCAGCCCCCCAAGAGCTGTTGTGTGAGAGGGCACGATGAACACGAAACTTGCCGAACAGATTGCCAGCCTGCGCTTCCCTGCTGCGCTGCCACAGCGTCTGCTGGAGCTGGAACAGACCTTTGCCGCCGCACGCATCGACGATGTGCCCGCCGCAGTGCGGGCAGCGCTTGCGGGCAGCCGACCCATGCAGCAGATTCGGCCCGGCATGCGTGTGGCTGTCGGCGCCGGAAGCCGTGGGATCAGCAACCTCCCGGTCGTCGTGCGGACTGTCGTGGAGGCTCTCCGTGCGGCCGGCGCTGACCCTTTTGTCTTTCCAGCCATGGGCAGCCACGGAGGTGCGACCGCCGCTGGACAGGTGGAAATGTTGGCCAGCCTGGGGGTGACCCCCGAGCACGTGGGGGCCGAGATCCTGGCTACGATGGAGGTCAAGGAGATTGCCCGCCTGCCCGACGGCCCTGCGCTCTACCAGGACGCCAACGCTGCCGCAGCCGACGCCACGCTGTTGATCAACCGCATCAAACCACACACCGATTTTCACGGTGCGATCGAAAGCGGGCTGGCCAAGATGGCCGTGATCGGCATGGGCAAGGAGACCGGCGCCCAGCGCATCCATCTCTACGGCGGTCGCGGCTTTGTGCGCTTTCTGGCGCCGGCCGCCCGCTTGTACGCGGCCCACACCAACCTGGTGGGCGGCGTCGCCCTACTTGAAAATGCCTTCGGCGAAACCGCCCAGGTCCATCTCCTCTCCGCAGATGAAATCGGCGCCGAGGCGGAGAGCGCTCTGCTCGAACAGGCACGCGCTCTGATGCCGAGCCTGCCCTTCGCTGCCATCGACGTGCTGGTCATCCAGGAGATCGGCAAAAATTTCAGCGGCACCGGCATGGACACCAACGTTGTCGGACGTATCCTGATCCCGCGCACGCCGGAGACCCACAGCCCAGACGTGGCGGTGATCGCAGTGCTCGACATCGCTGAAGAGAGCCACGGCAACGCAGCAGGGATCGGGCTCGGCAACGTGACGACGCTGCGGGCCGTCAACCGCATCGACTGGCTCTCGACCTATACCAACTCGGTGACCTCTGGTATTTTTGGAATGCAACGGGTCAGCGTGCCGATCACGATGGCAGATGACCGCCGGGCACTGGAAGTCGCGCTGCGCTGCTGCGGAGAACCGCCAGAACAGGCCCGCTGGGTCTGGATCCACAACACCAGCAAGCTACGCCAGCTCTGGGCCAGTCCCAACCTGCGCCCAGAGATCGAAGCCAACCCTCACCTGCGTCTGGTGCGCGAGGTAGAAGTGGAGTTCGACGCCGCCGGGCGGCTGCTGCAGCCCTGGACGATGGCTGAAGTGTAAGGGCTGGCCCAGACGCACGACCGAACCGATCGTGCGTCTGGGGCCGCCGGCTACATCGGTTCGCACTCCGGGCAGCCGGTCTCTACAGGCATCTCGGGGAGGGTGCCCCACTCCAGCCAGCCACTGTCGTAGACTGCAACCTGGTCGTAGCCCATCAGAGAGAGGAGCAGCGCATCGAAGGCTGCCAGCTGCCCGTTGCCACAATAGGCGATCCCCCGCTGTTCAGGCGAGATGCCCATCATCGCCAACGTGACCGCCAGCTGTTCGCCCGGCAGAAGGGTCTTGCGCTGCGGGTCGATCTGCCAGCGCGCCGGCAGCGTGTGCGAACCAGGCACATGCCCGGCACGCGGGGCAGCCGACAGACAGCTCTCCCCTGTGTAGATGTCCAGCGGGCGAGCGTCGACCAGGAAGGCCGTCGGGTCTTCCTGCGCAGCCGCAACATCCGCTGCTGTCGCCAGCAGTTCGGGATGAACCTGGACGGTGTAGACAGAGGGCGCATAGGTCGTGGCTGCATAGGTCGTCTCCCGCCCTTCGAGCAGCCATTTCACCAGCCCACCGTTGAGCAGATGGACGTCTGTGTGCCCATAGTAGCGCAACGCCCACCACAACGTCGCCGCCGCCGTCCCCCCTTCCGCATCGTAGACAACCACGGTCGAGTCGTTGGCAATCCCCAGCCGACCCATCAGCGCCGCAAAAGGCTCCGCCTCGATCAGGTCGAGCGCCACCCGGTTGGGGTCGTGGTCCATCAGGTCGACGATCAGGTCAAGGTACTGCGCAGTGGGAATATGGGCGACTGCAAAGTTGGCAACCCCAGTCGGGCGGCGCACGTCGACCACGCGCAGAGCAGGCTCACCCAGATGGGTGGCCAGCCATTCGGTGGTGACCAGCACCTCAGGATGGACATAGCCAGCCAGCTCGTCTGCCGGCACAGCCGTCCACAGCCCCGGCGCGTCGTAGGGGCTGCGCAAGACGTCAGCAGTCGCAGTTTCTCCAAGACCCCCCTGCGCTTCTGCCGCCATCACCTCCCAGCCGTAGAGCGCAAAGCGCCCCTCCCCCGCCAACGTGGACACCCCGTCGGGGAGCACCTCCGCTCGGGAGCTGGCTGCAGCCTGCGCCGCCAGCTTGGCTGCCTGCGCTTCTGCCGCCACCACCTCCCAGCCGTAGAGCGCAAAGCGCCCCTCTCCCCCCTCCGCCAGTGCAGGAGCTTCGTAGGGGCCCCGCAGTACATCCGCTGTAGCTGCCCCCTGCTCTGCCTGCCTCGTCTGGCAGCCTGCCAATGTCCACAAGATACACAGAATGAAGACAATTCGCCACACGGTGCGTGTCATGGCATCCCTCCTCTCGGTCGCCGTTGACCGGAAAAGCGGGCCACCAGAGCCATCGCCCTCCCTCAGAAGAAAGGAGAACGACGCAGAGGATGACCGTACGCTGGCCAGAAGGGTCACACATCTTCCTCCGTTGCCAGCCCCAGCCCTGCCGCTGACAACAGGAGACCGCCTGACCCCCCAGGCCCTCTCACCGTCTTCTTACATCTTCAGTATAGCAGAAATTTTGCCCGATGGCGAGCCCTTGCCGCTTGGTACCGAACGCCCTTTTTGCGTTCAAAGTTGAATTTCATGCGCGTGGACGGCCCGTCGTGCTCGGAGCTCTGACCCAGATCTCTTCCATCGGGTTCTCACCGACCTGGCGAATCAGGAGTGGCGTTGCCCCGGATTGGCTGGGCGGTCCAGGGCCATCCGATCGGCGTCGTGATCCACCCGCTGCTGCTTTGCTTCGAGTGAAGAGCAGGCCGTCGCTGCGAGGGGTGTCAGACGGGCAGAAAGACCTGTCGGAGCAGCTCGTCCACGACGTGCATGCCGGCAGGTGTGTGGGCTGCGACCAGGTCAAAGTGGCCGGCAGCGGGCAGCACCGTCAGCCGGGCTGGGTCCCCCTGGGCCTGTGCCTGTTCGACATACGCAGCAACCAGGTCGAGTGGCACCAGAGTGTCCTGTTGGCCGTGGATGTGGACATGGGGCACCCCAAGCGGGGTGAGCGCAGCCGGCGATGCTGCGGCGTAGCGGTCGGCGACGCTGGCTGCATCCCCCCCCAGCAGCTGGGCCACTGCGTCGCCACAGACCTGGCGCTCGGCAGCATGGCGCAGGTCCGGGATGCCCGCCAGCGAGAGGACACCCTGCACTGCCAGCGGCGCCGGTTGAAAGAGCGGGGTGCCGGCCGCCAACTGGCGGCGACCCGCCAGCCACAGCGCCAGCTGGCCGCCGGCCGAGTGGCCCACCGCGACCACGCGCTGCAAGTCGAGCCTGTGGTCGGCAGCGACCGTCGGCAGAAAATCGCTGGCCGCCGCCACATCCTGCAGCGTCTGCGGCCAGCCGCCACCCTCCCCGATGCGCCGGTACTCGATACTCCAGACGGCCACGCCTCGCGCAGCCAGCGCCGTAGCCAGCTGGCCCAGCGGCTCCAACCCATAGGCGGCCTGCCAGCAGCCACCATGCACCAGCAGCACCAGCGGCGAGGGGCCTGCTGCGGCCGGCAGAAAGAGGTCGGCAAATTGGCTGGGATGTGGCCCGTACCTGTAGCGCCGGCTGGGGAAACCCGGCGCCAGCTGGCAATAGTCTGTGACGGTGAGAAGGGAATCTTTCTCCTGAACAGCCTCTTCGTCGTTCATGAGGTACGCTGCGATGCCGCCGTACCCTGTTGCTGGTCGCTTTTCATATGGCAATTTTTGTACTTCTTGCCGCTTCCACACCAGCAAAGGTCGTTGCGTCCCAGCTCGATGCCGCTTTTTCGTACGGTCTGGGGGGTGCTGCTCTCACTGCGGTTGGTGCGGATGTTGCGGGCGATCGGGGAGACCACAGCGACGGCAGGCTTCACCTGCTGCTGCGCTTTGGCCTGCTGAACCGAGAAGACAGAGCGCACCGTGTCGCTGCGGATCGCTTCGACCATCTCGCTGTACATGTCGAACGCTTCCCGTTTGTAGGCGACAACCGGATCCTGCTGGGCCAGCGCCCGCAGCCCGATCCCCTCGCGCAGACGGTCCAGGTCGGTCAGATGGCGAACCCAGCGGCTGTCGACGGCCCACAGCATGATCTGTTTTTCTGCCTGGCGCATGAGTTCGACGCCGACAGCCAGCTCTTTGGCTGTGTAGGCCGCGTAGGCCAGCTCAGTGGCGTCTTGTTCGATCGCCTCCCGCTTCATCTCCTGCCAGCGCTCTGCAGTGACCTCTTCGGGCAGGTGGTGGACGAGCGCTCGCAGCGCCTGGCTCAGCTCTGTCAGCTGCCATTCGTCTTCCAGATCGCCCACGGTATGTTCGGCGACCAGGGCGCTCACCTCATTGGCGATCATGTCCTCGATTGTCAGGCGCAGCGACGGCTCGGTCAGAATGCGCCGACGCTGGTCGTAGATGCGGTTGCGCTGTTCGTTGACAACCTCGTCGTAGCGCAGCACATGTTTGCGGATATCGAAGTTGTAGCCTTCCACCTTGGTCTGGGCGTTTTCGATCGCCCTGTTGACCAGACCTGCTTCGATCGGCACGTCATCCTCGACCCCGAGCCGCGCCATGATGCCGCTGATGCGCTCGCCGCCAAACTTGCGCATCAGATCATCTTCCAGACTGAGGTAAAAACGGCTGGAGCCGGGATCGCCCAGACGGCCAGAGCGGCCGCGCAGCTGGTTGTCGATGCGCCGGGCTTCGTGCCGTTCGGTGCCGACGATGTGCAGCCCCCCCAGCTGGCGGACAGCCTCCTTGTCCCGCTCGACCGCATGCCACTGCTCGCTCAGCGCCTTGGCCCATGCGGTCGGGTAGCTGTCGGTCGGATCCTGGCGGCGTTTGAGCAGGTCAATCGCATGGTTCCACTCCAGCTGCGGAACCGCAGCCAGGTCGACCTGTGCCTTGCGCAACTGTTCGCGCGCCAGCCCTTCGGCGTTGCCGCCCAGCAGGATGTCGACCCCGCGGCCGGCCATGTTGGTTGCGATGGTGACTGCGCCGGGGCGGCCTGCCTGGGCGATGATGGTCGCCTCCCGTTCATGGTTTTTGGCGTTGAGGACTTCGTGGTCGATCCCAGCTCGACGCAGCAGACCGCTGACATATTCGCTGGTCTCGATCGCCACCGTGCCCACCAGCACCGGCTGCCCCGAACGATGCTTTTCCTGGATGTCGTCGAGCACAGCTTTGAATTTGGCTGTCTGGGTCCGGTAAACCAGGTCGTCCATGTCCTCGCGCACCACCGGCCGGTAGGTCGGCACCTGCACCACCTCCAGGTCGTAGATCCGTTGAAACTCTTCTTCCTCTGTTTTGGCAGTGCCGGTCATGCCGGCCAGCTTGTTGTACATGCGGAAGAAATTCTGGAAGGTGATCGTGGCCAGCGTCATCGATTCTTTCTGAACCTTGACCCCCTCTTTGGCCTCGATCGCCTGGTGCAGCCCTTCCGAATAGCGGCGCCCTTCCATCAGTCGGCCGGTAAATTCGTCGACGATGATCACCTCGCTGCCGCGCACGATGTAGTCCTTGTCGCGACGATAAAGCGCAACCGCACGCAACGCGTTGTCCAGATAGGGCAACATGTCGAAATGTTCGGGCGCATAAAGGTTGTCGGTCCCCAGCACACGCTCGACGTAGGCAATTCCCTCCTCGGTCAGCGTGGCTGACATCTCCTTCTCGTTGAGGGTGTAGTGTGTCTCTGCGGTCAGACGTTTGGCCAGCGCAGCAAATTCGACATAGTAGTTGGAACTCTCTCTCGCTTCGCCGGAGATGATCAGCGGTGTGCGGGCTTCGTCGATCAGGATGTTGTCCACCTCGTCGACGATGGCGTAGTGCAGCTCGCGCTGTACGGTACGCCCAAGGTCCTGCGCCATGTTGTCGCGCAGGTAGTCAAAGCCGTATTCGTTGTTGGTGCCGTAGGTGATGTCGGCCCGGTAGGCTTCGCGGCGTGCAGTCGGGCGCAAATACTGAAAGCGGTCGTCGGCGTTGGGAAATTCCGGGTCGAACAGAAAACTGCCCAGATTCGGGTTGCCGGCGCTGTTTTGGATCACTGCCGCACTCAGCCCCAGCAGATGGTAGATCGGCCCCATCAGCTGGATCCCCACCTTGGAAAGATAGTCGTTGGGGGTCACCAGATGGGCGCCACGCCCGGTCAGGGCGTTGAGGTACAGGGGCAAGGTCGCCACCAGGGTCTTGCCTTCGCCTGTTTTCATCTCGGCGATGCGTCCGCTGTGCAACACCATGCCGCCCAGCAGCTGTACGTCGTAGTGGCGCAGCCCGATCGTGCGTTTGCTTGCCTCGCGCACCGCAGCAAAAGCTTCGGGCAGGATCTCCCAAAGCAGCCTTTCTTCCTCTTTGCGCAGCTCTTTTTTGATGCGATCCAGCTCGACCCGGGCAAATTTCTGCTCGTCTGTCCCGAGCACGTCGAGATATTCCTGTTCTGCTTCCGCCAGCGCCTCCCGCAGTTCCACGCTGGCCGCGACGATCCGAGAACGGAAATCCTGGGTCATGGCCCGCAATTCCTCGTTGCTCTTGCGTTCAAAGCTTTTTTCCAACCCGCTGATCGTCTCGACCACCGGGCGAAATTTTTTGAGCACTTTCTCGTTGGGGTCGCCTGCAAGGGCATAGTACAGCTTTTTAAACATATTGCTTTGTTGACCTCGATTGCTGCGAACGACCGCACGGTTGCTTGCCGGTCGATTTTGCAGCTTGTATTCTATCATGGAATGAAACAGGGTCAATTTGGCAAAGCTGGCTGGGAAGTCGGACACTTTGCAGGCTCAGACCCATCTTGCCCAGATTTGTGCGCCGACTCTCGGGCGTTCTTTCTCGGATCGCACTGGCCTGCGGTACCATAGGGAAAGCTGGGATCGATCGGTTCACATTTGGGGGGGAAGGCAACAAACCGTGAAGGCGCTACTTGTTTTGCAGGACGGCTCTATCTACGAAGGGGAGTCCTTCGGGGCTGCGAAGACGGTTGTGGGAGAGGTGGTCTTCAACACCAGCCTGACCGGCTATCAGGAGATCCTCACCGACCCCTCTTATCGAGGACAGATGGTCTGCATGACCCTGTCGCACATTGGCAACACCGGCGTCAACCCGGAAGACGTCGAAAGCGACCAGCCGCAGGTCACAGCGTTGATTGTGCGCGAGGTGAGCCAGGTCGTCTCCAACTGGCGTGCCCATGCCACCCTCCACGACTATCTGGAACAGCACAGCTTGCCTGGGATCAGCGAGGTCGACACGCGGGCATTGACCCGTCGCCTGCGCGAGAGCGGGGTGCAGCATGGCGCGCTCTGCACCGACGGCTCGCACAGCGCCGAGGCGCTCCTGGCCCTGGCTCGCTCCTGGCCTGGACTGGATGGCCGTGACCTGGTGCAAGAGGTCACCTGCGGGGAGCCGTACAACTGGGTCGACGGGACGCGCGTCGAGTGGACGCCGGTTTCAGCGGGCCGCACCCACCCTGTGACAGGAGCAGCCCAGCCCGACGAGAAGCGCCCTTGGGTGGTCGCCTACGATTTTGGTATCAAACAAAATATTCTGCGCCGTCTCACCAGCCATGGGTTGCGCGTCACCGTGGTGCCCGCTACGACGGCGGCCAGCGATGTGTTGGCCATGCGGCCCGACGGCATTTTTCTGAGCAACGGGCCGGGCGATCCAGCCGCTGTCCCCTATGCTGCCGCCGCCGTCCACGAGCTGCTGGAGAGTGGGATCCCCATGTTCGGCATCTGTCTGGGCCACCAGATCATCGGTCTGGCACTGGGTGCCCGCACCTACAAGCTCAAATTTGGCCACCACGGGGGAAACCAGCCGGTCAGCGACATCGATGTCTCAAATGTCCAAATCACAGCGCAAAATCATAACTATGCGGTCGACGAGCACACGCTGCCTCCAGGGGTCGTCGTGACCCATCGCAACTTGAACGACGGCACAGTCGAAGGGTTGCGCTTGAGCGACCGCCCTGTCTTTTGCGTGCAGTACCACCCCGAAGCCAGCCCAGGGCCGCACGACGCGGATCTGCTCTTTGCGCGTTTTGCCGACCAGGTGAAACACAGGCGGTGAGACACGCCTGTCGCCGAGAAGGGACCTTGCGCTCGCCAGCTCACTGGACCAGCCGCAGGTGCTTTGCCAGCTGGCGAGCTGCCTCCAGCTCCTCGATGTGGAGTGCCCCTGTCGGCGCGCTGCGGGGTCTGGCAGGGGCCAGGTACTGTGTCAGCAGGCTCACTTCCACTGTCGGCCGGCTGGCCAGCCATGTCAAGACCGGCAGGGTGCAGCACTCAAAGTGGCCGGGCATCAGCAGATGGCGCACAATCACCCGCTTGCCCTGCGCCAGCCCGCAGTCGATCGCCTGCGTCACTACCTCCCAGTAGCCAGGCATGCCACCCAGCCTTTCCCCACAGCTGGCTGGCCCCACTGCTGGCCCAAACTTCAGGTCGGGCAGGTACAGGTCGATGCTCCCCTCGAGCAGGTCGAGAGCAGCCGAGGTGAGGTAGAAGTTGCTGTTGAAAACTGCTGGGATCTGGCGCCGGCCACCGAGCTCGGCCAGCGTCGCCACGATCAGCGGGATGTGGGGGGCCGGGTCGCCGCCGATAAAACAGACCGAACGCGCACCCTCAGCCTGCCGCTGCAGGATGCGCTGCGCCAGCTGCGCCGCCGTGACCGGCACACCATAGCCCGGGTGAAATGCAAAGCGGGCCGCCACACAAAAGGTGCAGCGGGCCGTACACCCGCTGAAAAAGATGGCGTGCGCCGGCTGCAGTAGCATTTCCTCCCCGCAATGCAACATTTCGCTGGCAATGTAGCTCTGCTGCCCGACACGACAGACCCCCTGGGCGACCCCGTTGCGCTCCTCTGCCCGTCGCCCCCCACAATGGTGGGGGCAGAGATGACAGTCGCTCAGGTGGCGGGCCGCCCTTTCGACGGCCTCTGCTGCGGCGTTCATAGCCCCAACCGCTCGCGCAGCTGTTCCAAAACGCTGAGCTGACGCACCCATACGACCCGCCCGGTCTGGCGCTCTACGACCACAACCGCTCTGCCCACCAGCTTTTTGTCTCCCAGATAGAGGGTATACCGCCGGTTGCTCGCCGCTTGCCAGCGGTAGTGCGGGGCCAGGGGCTGCAGTTCGGGGGGGAGCTCCCAGCCAGGCGGCAAGCCCTCGGCAGCCGCCACCTGGTGCGAGAGAGCCAGGCAGGTGACGCAAAACCCGTTGCGTTCGACGCAGGCGCTGCAATACTGCTGGCCACACTGTCTGCAGCCCGTTGTGTGTCCCTCGCAGTACAGAGCCGCACAGCTTCCACAGCGCGGGGCGCACTGCGGGCAGAGCAGGTCGTGGCAGACCCCACACTCGGCCAGGTCGCGATGGCAGGTGTGATGCCCGCACCCTGCGATGACAATGCTGTGTGCAGCACAGAGAGCGCGCTCGCAGACCACACATTGCCCGACACAGGCTGCGCAGCCCAGGTGGCCGCAGACTGCGCAGCCCGCCAGGTCGGTGGCCACCTGGCGGCAGAGCGGGCATTCCTGCAGACAGCTGTGGCAGTAGGGGAGGCGGGGGCCCCCGCCTCCCAAACGCCGGGTCGTCGCTGCCTGTTCGTAGTAGCCAGGCCCGACGCTCCGGCCACAATGGCTGCAGGCCACCAGACAGCTGCGACAGAAACGTTGGCCACTGGCCGCACAGAGGTCGAACTCGGCGCTGTACTGCTGGCAGCCTGGACAGCGCACCGCACAGCGCGGGCAGATCAAGGCAGACTCCCCGCGCGCAGCGGCGACGCTGTCCACGCGTAGATGGCTCTTGCACTGGCGCACAGCGCAACGTGCACAGCTCGCCTGGCAGCTGTGGCAGACGGCATCCTGGCAGACCGAACAGCGGCTGAGGTGGGCGGCGCAGCCTTGCTCCCCACAGGCCCAGCACAATTGTCCGCAGTTTGCACAGTTTTCTGCACCGCAGACCGGGCAGACTGCAACCCCACAGCCCGTACAAAAGAGCCCGTTGCAGCCACTGCACAGGTGCGTGCAGCGCTCGCAGGTCAGATGGCCGTTGGCGTCGACTGTGATGCCCGCCGTCTCTTCTCCACAGCTCTGACAGCACGGGCGGCGCACTGCCCCGCTGTACCGGTCGTACTCCACCCGCGCGACCACTGTGTGGCGGTCAGTGCTCAGGGTCAGTTCCGCCGTAGCCACTGGCAGCTCGAACACGGCATATCCAACCAGCTCGACCGCGACGCGCAGCCGGTGGTTTTCGGTCTCCTCGGCGATCTTGCGCTGCAAGTCTGCTTCGAGCAGACGTCGCCGTTCACCCTCCGGGTCGTGCAGCGGCTGGATCTCGTCGATCTGCTGTTGGTAGTAGGTGAGCAGGCGGCTGAGATTTTTGTAAAGACGCGGCAAGATTTCAGCCTCGTGCTCGACTGACTTCACATCGGCGTAATAGGTCGCATAGCGCTGCGCCCTTTCCGACAGCCGTACCAGATGGGTCAGCGGCGGCAGTTTCAGAGGAGGCTCCTCCCCTTCGCTGTTGCGTTCGGGCAGAGCTGGCAGAGCATCGGCCAACAGCTGCGCCAGCTCGCTCTCCGCCAGCTGCACCTGCCGCTGTTCTGTTTCATCCAGCCAGACGGTGTAGATCTCCTGGCGCTTGTCGTCGGCGCGGTAGGTAATCCGCCAGGAGAAACTGAAGAGCCGCTGCGTCTCTTCCTGCATGCGCAGCCGGGTGATCGCCGCATTGGTCGGACGCACCGCCGCCAGCAGGGCTTCGCCACCCTGGTGGCGGGCTGGGGCCTTCTGCAGCGTGCAGGCTCCTCGCTGGGCGAGCAGCGCCATCATCTGGTCAAAAATCCGGCTGCCATGTGCGACCAGCTCGCCCGCCTCGGCAGGGTCTCCTGCCCGAAAGGTAAGCCGAAGCTGGCTGCACCCGAAGTGGCTGTGCAGCGCAGCCGGCAGCGCCACCTCCAGCAGCTGGCTGTCACCGCTCCCCGTCTCCTGCACTGCGGCGTCGAAGCTGGCAAAAAAGGAGCGGGTGAAAGCGGACAAGGGGTTTTCTGGCGGCGGGGACGGGCTCTTCGCTGGCGGGTGTCTCATAGGGTATGATTATAGCTGCAACAGGGGATTTTGCTGAAGTGCCGGGTCTCTCTTGCCGGACAGTTGCAGACCTGTTGTTTGCGATGAACTGTTTGCGATGAACTGTTTGCAGAGCATGGAGAGCATCATGACCCAGATCAGCCAGATTTGCCCGCAGTGTGGCGACAGCTTTGTCCTGGACGCCCGCTACTGCACCCATTGTGGCCACGATACAGCCCTGCCAGCCGGACAGAAATTGCTGCCAACGCTGTTGGGCCAGGCGGCTCTCCCGGTGCTGGTGGGGGCCGCCAGCCTGGCAGTCAGTGCCGGCTGGCAACTGTTGCGCCATCTGCTGAACCGCCCTGCCTCGCCGCCGCTCGCCAGTGCACCTACCCGCCACCGCACCACGATCCGCATCCGTACCTCCTGGGTCGTCGGAGATGCCAGCGGCAACTGGCGCAAAGGCCATTCCGACCAGACGATCGAGATCGAGTGATTCCCGAGCGCGCGCCGACCCGCTGCCCCTCACTCCAGCGGGATCGGATCGCCCATCACGGGCGGGGGAACTCGCCGGAGGATGTCGAAGAGCGCCGCAGCCATCGCCGGAATTTCACGGGTCTCCGACCAGGCGATCGAGCGAGGGTGATACAAGCGCCGGTCCGCCACGACACCGCTCGCTTCAAGGCCCAGACTGGAACAGAGAAAGAGCGCACGCGGCAGGTGAAAAGCCTGGGTTACCACCAGCAGCTGCTCAACCTGAAAAATTGCCTTGGCACGATAACAGGAGTCGTAGGTGCGTCTTCCGCCATAGTCTGGCTGGAGAGCCGCTGGCGCCACCCCTTGCTGGAGGGCATAGGCGACCATGGCGCCGGGCTCGTTGTAGTCGGGCTGGCTGTTGTCCCCGCTCATCAGGAGTTTGTCGACCTTGCCCGCTTTGTAAAGCGCGATCGCGGTCTCTACCCGGTCGCGCAACATGCTGCTCAACCGGCCATCTGCATAGACGCGGGCCCCCAGCACCAGCGCTACCCGTGCCGAGGGCGCCTCTTCCAGGGTGTAGAGGGTCGAGCCATACTGCCATTTGACCCACTGCTGCCAACCGATGCTGGCAGCCCCCAGCCCAATCAACAACACGATGCTTAACCAGGGCGTCCAACGCAGAATGCGAAATCCCATAACGTAACCTGCCAGATACAGCCTCTTTTGCCGATGGCGCTGCCGGCGGTCAGCGCACCAGCATACGTTCCTGCTTGACCTTCTCAACGTTTCTGCACGCCGGTCGGTTCCGACCGCTTCATCGAATGCCCTGACGAACTCCCCCACAAGGGGGAGTCACGGAGATACTTTCCAGATCTCGTAGAGAGGGGTTCCATCGCGCTGGGCAAATCGACGTTCCAACAGAGGGGTCCGCCCCTGGGCTTTGGCCATTGCAAAAAAGTGGTCGGCTCGCCCCTGGAAGACTGTGGCGGCAGCGCTGTGCAGCAGATAGACGTTGTCCGGGTTGTCCAAAAATGGACGCAGCCGTTCGTTGAACCCCGCGTCGGGTGCCGACAACGATGCATAGCCAAAGATCTCGATCGGCGTCACGCTGCCAGCAGTCAGATAGCGCACCGGCGCGTCCATCCCCCAGTCAAGGGCGATCGGCGCCCCCATCCCGTTGTAGCGCAGGTGGTAGGCGAGGGTATAACTGGCGTCGGAATGGCTGGCCAGGCCGCCGCTGGCAGCCAGCGCACGGTGGTAGCCGACGCTGTGGGTCAGATCCACGGCCAGGCTGGCGGCCAGCAGCGTCGCGACCAGCGGTCGGCCCCAGCCAGTTCGTCCAGCCAGCAGGCGACCGCCCGCCAGCCCGACCGTGGCCAGCAGCAGCGGCTGGAGCAGCGCGTAGTGGGTGACAAACAGGTCGCTGACGGTGAAGACGCTGGCCAGCACGGCCAGGGCCAGCAGCAGCAGTGCCGGCAGCACAAGCCGGGGGGCACGCCAGGCACCCGCCCCGGCTACGGCCAGCGCCACCCACGGCGCCACTGGGTTGGCCAGCACCGTCCCCAGATACCAGAACTGGTCGCCGCGCAGCACCTGCACAAACTGTGCCAGCCTGGACAGCAGGTTGGCGCCGACAGCCAGGTTGTCGACCCCATAGTAGCTGTGCGTCAGGTTGTCCCCAAGCGCTGCCAAGGTTCCCCCACTTTGCAGGTTGAACCAAAACAGCGGCAGCAAAGGAAACAGGAAGGCAGCCAGTGCACCCGGCAGGGCCCGCCCCAGCTGACGTATGGCCGGCTTTGGGCCTGCCAGCCGGGCCCAAAGCAGCAACAGGCCCAAAGGTGCCACCACCCAGACGGCCAGCAGCTTGGCATAGAGTGCCAGTCCAGCCGCCAACGCAGCCCAGCGCAGGGGCCGTGCCTCGCCACTGCGCAGCCAGCAGATGCCCTGCCAGAGCATCAGCACCACCCACAGCTGTGTCAGATTGGTGACGAAGATGCCCTGGCGGCTCCAGAAGACAAAACTGGGGGAGGCTGCGACCAGGGCAACCGCCACTAGACCGTCTAGCGTCACGGGGATCGGCTTGCTCTCCTGGCTGTCGTGCCAGACCACCCAGGTCGACACCGCGCGCTCCAGCAGCAGCAGTGTCAGCAGCCCACACAGAATCGGCAGCACCCGCAGATTGGGGACCCCAATCCCACTCAACGCCAGCACCGGCAGAGACAGATAGACGTTGAGCGCGCCGATGTAATCCTGCACCATCAGCGGAAACGTGCGCCCCCCCCACGACAGCCCGCTCTCGCGAAAGGCCGTCACCGGGGCTCCGGTCAGGATCTGCATGGCGTTGAGGCCAGCCTCGCGTGCCTCGTCGTAGTGCAGACCCGGCAGGCCCAACTGATAGAGGGCCAGGGCCAGGTAGAGGAGCAGGAGCAGCGCAAGACAAAAAAGACGCATGAAGCTCACTCAGCGACCAGGAACACTTCCGAGACCATGCTCTGGTAGTTCCAGCCGCTGGCATAGATGCGAATCGAGTCGATACGAGCAGGCCGCGTCTCCTTCAAGAGCTCCATCAAATTGGGAGATCGGTAGGTGTACCAGTTGAACGGTGGGATCTTCTCGCCGTTGAGGATCTTCCAGTTGCTGTTTTCGGGCTCTCGGTAATAAAAGCCGTGTCCCCAGGCAAGCTGTTTGCCATAAATATCGGTGTAGTTTACCTCGACCCGCAGCGGGTACTCGGAGCTCAGATAGCCGGCCCCCGACAGGCTCTGAAAGAGCAGCTTGACGTCCAGCTGCAACACCAGCCGGTCGTAGACGTTGACCTCTTTGTCGATGAACTGGCGGATGCCGACCTCGGTGGGCACGTTGTCTTCCCCCTGGCGCACGAAATAGGCGACGCGTCGGCCGTCCCGTTCCATGATGCTGACTTTGCCCGGCGTCACATTTTGGGCGATGACATAGCTTTCCCAGGAATCGCGCATCTCCTGTGTGAAATTGCCGTTGCGCAGCAGATTTTCGGTAGCAACCACCGGCTGGTCTGCGATGGCCGTCGCAGTGATCCAGGCGCGCAGACCCGAAGAGACAGCCAGCGCAGGGTGATTCTCTTTGAACAGCAGCGCATCGCCGGCGCTGACTGTGATTGCGGTCTGTTCGGCGGTGACGGCAATCTGATAGCTGCCCACTCCCAGTTCGATGCGGCCGTGTGGGGTGACCAGCACCACTGCGACTGGACGCTCTACACCGCTGTTGGTAAAAACCCGCAGCTGCCCCCGTTCGACCGTGAGCAAAGCCTGGTAGGGCGCGTTGCTCAGCTCGAAGAGCGGGCTGCGCATGCGGTCGAGCCGCAGCCGAGTTCCTGAAAAAAGCTGGAGACTGCCCAGCGCGAAGTCGTTCTCCCCTTCGCTGATCAGCCGCACCGTGGCCTGGGTCGGCCCCTCTCCTGCTTCGACAATGCTGCCCTCAGCTACCTGGTCGCGCAGCTCGGAAATGGCGATTGGCTCCAGAGAACGGGGAGGGTAGAGCAGAATCGTCCCCTGGGTGGGGTCCAGCACCGCGTTCTGGCGTACCGTGGCGTGTTCAACCCAGTAGCGCAACGTGAGTGGGACCGAGATCGAGAGCACCAGAAAAACAGCAAAGCTGGCCAGCAGCACTGTCCAGGCCAGCCGCTCAGGGTTCTCGCGCATCCGGCTGTACGGCAGCGGGTTCCAGAAAGGGTCGGGGGCAGGGGGGCCGGTGAGCCCTGAACTCATGCAGGGTCCTCTCCGTGGCGGGCACGGGGCGAAGCTGGGGATGCAGCTTCGAGCTGGACAGTGATCCGTTCGATCCAGTGCAGGGCATCGCGGTCGTTGGGGTTGACAGCCAGCGCTTCCTGGAAATAGGTGCGGGCGCGCGACAGATCGCCCTGCTCTTTGTAGATCAGGCCAAGATGGTAGTGAACATGGGGGGTGGCTGCATCGAGCGCCAGCGCGCGCTCGTAGGCGCGGATTGCCCGCTGCTGCTGTTGCGGGCCGGCCAGTTCGAGTCGGCCAAGATAGGCAGCGGCCAGGTTGCACCAGAGCATCGGATTGTGTGGGTGCAGCTCGGTGGCCTTGCTGAGCACACGCACCGCCTGGTTCCACCGGGCCAGCAAAATATAGGCGCCCCCCAGGTTGATCGCCACATCGGCGTTGGTGGGTGCCTGTTCGTACAGTGGCAGCAGCTTTTCGACGGCAGCCTGGGGGCGGTTGCTGCGCAGCAGCCAGGCACCCTCGCTCAGCGCACGTTTGAATTCTTCAGATACCCGCTCCACAGCGCTTTCCCCTGCGTTCGTCTGTTCTGCCACGTTGCCTCAAGCTGGCTTCTTGCAGAAGCACAATGCTTTTTGTCAGTATACCACAGCCAGCGCCTCTTTCAGGGGAGAACCCTGGGCCGAGCACAGCGCTACCTGCCTGCAGCCACTTGCCTGCAGCCACTTGCCTACAGCCGGACAGGTGGTTCGTTGCCTGCTTCGAGAATGGCACGCCGCACATTGACCAGCGGCAGCAGGATCAGCCCGGCCACAAAAAAGATGCCGACCGCCAGCACAGCCAGCCGGTAGCTGCCGCTAAACTGGATCGCCAGCCCAAACAACAGGGGGCCCAGCCAGCTTGTGCCGCGCTCGCTGATCTCATAGAGGCTGAAGTATTCGGCCTCCTGTCCTGCGGGGATCATCTGCGAAAAGAGCGAGCGGCTCAGCGCCTGGCTTCCACCCAGCACGAGGGCGATCACGGCGCCGAGCAGAAAAAACTGCTGGCCGGTCTGCAAAAGCGGCGAGTAGGCATAGAGGGTGACGCCGCTCCAGATGACCAGGCTGAACCAGATGGCCCGCTGGGCGCCGATTTTGCGGGCCAGGTACCCGAAGAAGAGGGCACCGAAGAAAGCCACAAATTGCACCATGAGGAAGAGCAGGGGCAGCACGTCGGCGCCCATGCCCAGCTCTTCGGTGCCAAACTGAGAGCTGAGTGCGATCACTGTCTGGACGCCGTCGTTGTAGAGCAGGTAGGCCAACAAAAAGAGCAGGGTCTGCGGGTAGCGCGGCAGTTTGCGCAACGTCTCGCCCAGTTGGCGAAAACCAATCGTCAGGTAATGGCCGTCGGGAGGCAGGCGCCGCCGCGGCTGCCGGTTTTGCAGCCAGCGAAGTGGCAGCAGGGTGAAGATCCCCCACCAGAGGCCGGCGGAGGCCAGGCTGATGCGCACGGCACTGCCGCTGTCCAGGCCGATGCGGTCGCGCAGCGTGAACAGGAGCAGGTTGATCAGCAGCAGCAACCCGCCACCCAGGTAGCCCAGCGCCCATCCGACCGATGAAACCCGGTCCCGCTCCTCTGGGCCGGCAATTTCGGGCAAGAATGCATTGTAGCAGACGAGTGCAGCCCCAAAGCTGAGGTTGGCGACCACAAAAAGTGCCCCGCCCAGCAGGTAGGTCTCCCCTTGGACAAAATAGAGCCCCAGCGTGGCAGCCGACCCCAGATAAGCAAAGATCGCCATGAGCCGTTTTTTGAGGTGGGTATAGTCGACGATGGCTCCCGTCACCGGCAGGATCAGCACCTGCAGCAGCACAGAAAACGAGACCAGATAGGGAAAAAAGGCGTCGGCACGCACCGGGATGCCGAGCGGGAAGACATAGCCGCCGCTGTCGGCGGCTGCCCGGGCGACAGCAGTCAGGTAGGGGCCCAGAAAGACAGAAACGACCGTCGTTGAGAAGGCTGAGTTGGCCCAGTCATAGAAATACCAGCCTGTCTGTTCGCGCGTGCCCCACAGGGGGTGCGGGGTGGAAACGGTCGTTTTCATCGGTCGCTCCTCCTTTGAAGAGTCCTGCTGTGCAGGGGGAGCCCCCCTGCACAGGCTGTTGTTGCTCAGGCAGGGACAGGAAAAGCGGCCAGCAGCTCACCGACCGCAGCCTGCACCTCTCTTTGCAGCTCTGCGTGGGTGGGTTCTTTGGCGATGGCAGCGATCCAGCGGCCGATTTGGGCAAACTCGGCCGGGCCAAGGCCACGGGTGGTGGCTGCCGGGCTCCCCAGACGAATGCCGCTGGTCACCAGCGCCGGCTTTTTGTCGAAGGGGATCATATTTTTGTTGCAGTGGATGCTGGCCCGATCCAACGCCTGCTCGACCAGCTTGCCGGTGATCTCGTTGCCGTGGGCGTCGCTGCCGAGCACACTGAGGTCGACCAGCATCAGGTGGTTGTCGGTGCCGCCGCTGACGATGCGCAGCCCCTCCGCCTGCAGCGTCTGGGCCAGCGTCTGGGCATTGGCCAGCACCTGGTGCTGGTAAGCAACAAAGGCGGGGCGGGCAGCCTCGCCGAAAGCCACCGCCTTGCCTGCGATCACATGCATCAGCGGTCCTCCCTGGGTGCCTGGAAAGACGGAGCGGTCGATCTCTTTGGCCAGCTCGGCCCGGCAGAGGATCAGCCCCCCTCGCGGCCCGCGCAGGGTTTTGTGGGTCGTCGTGGTCACCACATCGCAGTAGGGCACCGGGTCGGGGTGCAGCCGGGCGGCGACCAGCCCGGCGATGTGGGCCATGTCCATCAGCAGGCGGGCCCCAACCTTGTCTGCGATCGCGCGCAGCCGGGCAAAGTCCCAGACCCGTGGGTAGGCGCTGGCGCCGGCGACGAGCAGCCGCGGCTGCTCTGCTGTCGCCAGTCGCTCGACCTCGTCGTAGTCGAGCCGTTCGCTCTCGGGGTCGACCCCGTAGTGAACGAACCGGTAGAAGCGCCCGGAGCTGTTGAGGTGGAAGCCGTGGGTCAGATGGCCGCCGTGGTCGAGTTTGAGCGCCAGAACGGTGTCGCCAGGCTTCAACAGCGCCAGGTAGGCCGCCTCGTTGGCCTGTGCCCCGGAATGGGGCTGGACATTGGCATGGTCGGCGCCAAACAGTACTTTGGCTCGTTCGATTGCCAGGCTTTCAGCCACATCGACCGCAGCACAGCCTCCGTAGTAGCGCTTGCCAGGATATCCCTCGGCATATTTGTTGGTCAGAACGCTGCCCACCGCCGCCAGCACCGCCGGCGAAACATAATTTTCGCTGGCAATCAGCTCGATGCCGGTGGCCTGACGGGCTCGCTCCAACTCGATGGCTGCATACAACTCTGGGTCCGATTCTGCCAGCACCTGGCGAGGGTCTGCCTGGTCGACCCATGCCAGCAACGTTGCAGAAGAGGAGGATCGCATCTTCATAACAAAGTTCCTTGCGCACAAAATGGATAGGAGGGCTGGCTGCACGGCAGCCGATATCCCCAAAGAACTTAACACGCTTTGCAACATTCGTCAATCTCTGTTAGCCTGAACAGACGATGCGGATTCTGATCACAGGCGGTGCTGGTTTTATCGGTTCTCACAGCGCGGATGCGGCGCTGGCGGCTGGCCACACGGTGCGTGTGCTTGACAACCTCTCCAACGGCCAGAGTGCCAATCTGGCTGCTGGGGTGGAGCTCTGGGTCGGCGACGTGGCCGACCCAGGCTGGGCACGCCGGGCCGTGGAGGGCTGTGATGCGATCCTGCACCTGGCTGCCCTGGTGAGTGTGCCCCAGTCTTTGGCGGAACCGCAGCAGACCTATGCTGTCAACACGACCGGCACTGTGACGATGTTGGAGGCGGCCCGCGCCGCAGGCGTCCGGCGTTTTGTGCTGGCCTCCACCTGCGCTGTCTACGGTGACCTGCCGGGTCCGCACGACGAAATGTCGCCGGTGAAGCCGCTGGTGCCGTATGCCGCCAGCAAGTTGATGGCAGAACAGTGGGTGCAACTCTACGCCCACGCCTACGGCATGGAAACTGTGGTCTTGCGGTATTTCAACGTCTACGGCCCACGCCAACGTCCGGATTCCCCCTACAGTGGGGTGGTGTCCCGCTGGTGCGCGGCGGCCAGCCGCAACGAAACGTGTACGATCTTCGGCGACGGCTGCCAGACACGCGATTTTGTGGCTGTTCAAGATGTCGCGCAGGCCAATCTGTTGGTGGCCACGCAGAAGCTGCCCGCCTGGGGCCAGCTCTACCAGGTTGGAACCGGCGCGTCGGTTGCGCTCAACGACGTGCTCGCCACCCTGGACAGCGTGGCAGCGCACCCGCTGCGGCGTTTTTACGCCCCGCCGCGTGCTGGGGAGATCCGCCATTCGGCTGGAAGCAACGCCCGCCTGCAGGAGCTCGGCTGGCGCCCGACCCTCACCCTGCGCGACGCGCTGGCGGCTTTGCTCGCCGCTCAGCCCTGAGCAGGGCCCACCGAGAAGCCTGCTGAGAAGCCTGCTGAGAAGCCCGGCAGAAGGTGCGCCTCATACCGCTGAAACCAACTGGCTCGAGTCGGTCGCAGCCTCCCTCTGCTTCCAGGCCGACATGGCGGCGCCGACAATCCCTGCTTCGTTCATCAGCTGCGCCTGCACGATTCGGACAGGTCGGCGCAAGTGCGGGGCGAACTTGTCAAATTTTTTGCTGACACCACCGCCGATGATGAAGACGTCGGGCGAAAAAAGCAGCTCCATCAAAGCCAGGTAGTGGTCGACCCGCTTGGCCCACTCGGGCCATTTGAGATCCTGGAGCCTGCGCACGCGGTCGGAACAGTAATGTTCGGCGTGAATTCCTTTCATCGGCAGCGGGACATGGCCGAATTCGGTGTTGGGCAGCAGCTTGCCGTCGTGAAAGATGGCACTGCCGATCCCGGTGCCAAAGGTGAGGAGGATGGCGATGCCTTGGGTGAAGCCACGGCCTGCCCCGAAGGTCATCTCGGCCACCCCTGCGGCGTCGGCGTCGTTGAGCACGTGGACCGGCTGGCCTGTGGCCTGCTCGAAGATCTGCTGAGCCTGGGCGCCGATCCAAGACGGATCGACGTTGGCTGCCGAGAGCGTCACGCCGTGCCGGACAATGGCTGGAAAAGTGACCCCGATCGGGCCGCTGTAGTTGAAATGGCGGACCAGTTCGTCGACGACCGCAGCCACTGCGGGCGGTGTCGCCGGCTGCGGCGTGGCAATCCGGTGCCGCTCCCCGATCAAGTCTCCGCTCTGCACGTCGACCAGCCTGCCCTTGATCCCGCTGCCACCAATATCGATCCCCAAAATTTGCATTGCTCGTTTCCTTCCCACCCTCTCCATTTTGATCGACAAGTCGCTACAGTCTACACGTTTGCCCCCTTCTCGACAAGCAGGTCAAAGGGGCGGTCCTGTTGTGTCGGCAAGGGGCGCTTCGACCCAGACAAAGATCAGGTCGTTGACATTGGTGTGGGTCGGCCCGGTCTGGAGCAGGTCGCTGCAGCGCTGCAGGTAGGGGTAGGCGGCATGGTTGTTCAACGCTGTTTTGGCTGCCAGCCCCAATGCCTGCCCACGCTGCAAGGTCGTGCCGTCCACCAGCCCGCCCGCACTGTCGGTCGGGCCATCGCTGCCGTCTGTCGCCAGGGCGGCCACGCTGACACCGTGGGTGCCAGCGAGCAGGCAGGCTGCGGCCAGCGCCAGCTCCTGGTTGCGCCCGCCCTGTCCGGCCACAGCCCCGAGGGTCACTGTCGTCTCTCCGCCCAGCACCAGACAGGCTGGAGCCGGGCAAGGGTGACCGCTGGCCTGGATCTCGCGGGCCAGCGCCACAGCCAGCCCTGCCACCGTTCTGGCCTCTCCTTCGACAAAGGTGCTGAGCAACAGTGTCTGGTAGCCGAGTGCTTCGGCCTGACGGCAGGCGGCCAACGCCGCCACGCGGTTGTCGCCGACCACACAGGGTGTCGCACCGCTGAACAACGGGTCGTCGGGTTTGGGGGTTTCAGCCAGCAACCCCTGCCGGCCAGCCTCCAGCCGTGCCAGCACAGCCGCTGGCAACTGCAGCGCGTAGCGCTCAACCACCGCCCAGGCATCCGCCCAGCTGCTGGGATCGCCGACGGTCGGCCCGCTGGCGATCACATCCAGCGGACTGCCGACAACGTCGCTCAACACCAGGGTCGCAACCTGGGCGGGCGCTGCAGCCCGGGCCAGCTGCCCCCCTTTGACCAGGCTCAGATGTTTGCGCAGACAGTTGATCTCGTTGATCGTGGCTCCGCAGCCGAGCAGCGCGTCGGTCGTCGCCTGCAGATCGGCCAGAGAAATGGCAGCCGGAACTTCCAGCAGCGCCGAGCCTCCGCCCGAGAGCAGCGCCAGCACCAGATCCGCAGCGCCAGCTTCTGCCAGCACCGCCAACAGCTGCCGCCCGCCGTCGACGCCGGCCTGGTCGGGGATCGGATGGCCTGCTTCGACCAGGGTGACCCGTCGGGTCGGGGCCATGTGGCCCCGTTTGACGATCACCAGACCGCCAGCAAGCGCATCCCCCAGCACATCCTCGGCCGCCTGGGCCATCGGTGCACCGGCCTTGCCTGCCCCCACCACCCAGACCTTTCGGATCTTCCCCAGGTCGTAGGATCGGTTGCCGACCCAGAGCGTTGCAGCATCCCGGCGCAGCTGGTGGCGCACAGCGTGATAGGGATCCACCGCCTCAAGCGCTGCCTGCATGATGGCCAGGTAGCGCTGCCGTGCAACCGGATTGGGAGAAAGAACACGCAAGTCGAAGGCCATCGTTGCAAAACTCCTCTGCACAGAAACAGCCTGTGAAAGTAGAGCGCGCCCACAAAAGGCACCTTTTATTTTAGCAAACAGGTCGGAAAAACCCGCAGCGAACGCAGCTTGTGTACGCGAAGAAGGCGGCGTGCACGCACGCCACCTTCTTCACACAAAGGAGGAGGAAGAAACAAGAAAAAGAATACAGCGAGCGTTTGGTGTGCGACAGTGAGGATGGATACAATGATCGAGGGGTGCCAGCTACTCGAGGTTGGCGTGCCGCTGGAGCAGCGTCACGTTGTCCTGGGCCAGCTGTTCGGCCAGCATGGCCCCCACGCAGTCGAGCAGCACTGCCATGGCCTGTTCGAGGGCATTGGCCAGCGGCAGGCGGGTGGGGGTGGTCACATCGGTTTTGACCGAACCCGCCGGCACCACGACAGCCAGGTCTGCCAGGCTGGCCAGCGGGCTGGTGGGGTCGGCGGTCACGGCCAGCAGCCGGGCCCCATACGCTTTGGCCTGGCCCGCCAGCGTCAGAGCAGTGGCGGTGCGCCCGCTGCCTGACAGCACGACCAGCAGGTCGCTGGCCGCAATCGGCGGCGTGGTGACCTCCCCGACGACCGCTATCTGCAGCCCAAGCTGCATCAGCCGCATTGCAAACATGCGCGCCAGCAGACCGCTGCGCCCCACCCCCAGCACAAAGATCCGCCGCGCCGCAAGCAGATCGGTGACCAGGGCATCGGCGCTTTCGTCGCGGACGCCGGCAAGAATGGCTGTTACTTCGTCCAGGTCGCAGCGGACCCACTCGGCAAGCTTCATGGCAGGAAGAGCCCCCAGCCGCGATCAGCTGCGCAGCTTGCCGGCGGTCTCGCGCTCCACGCGGCGCACGATCCGCTCCCGCAGCTTGGCAACGTCGGCGTCCCGCAGATTCGCCTCCTGGCTCTGGTAGGTCAGCCGGAAGGCCAGCGATTTGCTGCCCGCTGGCAGCGGGTCACCGCGGTAGAGGTCGAAGAGTTCGACTGCGGTGAGCAGGGCTCCGCCAGCCATCTGAACTGCAGCTTCGACAGCGCGCACGGTGACCGCCTCCTCCACCACAAAGGCCAGATCTTCCACAACAGAGGGGTAGGCGCTGATCGGGGCCATCGGGTCGTGCTGCCAGTGGGGCCGCAGCAGCCGTTCGACGCGCAGCTCGGCTGCTGCCACGCGCACAGGGGGGAGGCCGAACGCCGAGCGCACCTGCGGGTGGATTTCGCCCAACAGACCCGCAACTTCGCCTGCGATCAGCACCTCAGCACAGCGCGGGCCAAAGGTGCCACTGTTGGGCACCAGACGGTACTCGACGCTGTCGGCGTTGAAACCGAGGCGGGTCAGCAGCTGCTCCACCACCCCTTTGAGGTCATAAAAGTCCAGCGCTGTCGTGTCGGTGTTGTGAAAATTCTGTGGCTGGCGCGGGCCGGTCAGCACCAGGCTGAGGCGGCGGTCTTCCTGGGGGAGCAGACCCTCGCCACGTTCGGGCAGGTAGACGCGCCCCAGCTCGAACAGGGCCAGCCGGTCGGTGTAGCGCAGGTTGTATTGCAGACTCTCCAGCGCGCTGACCAGCAGGGTGCGGCGCAGCACACGGCGCTCGACCGCAATCGGATTGGCCAGCTCGACAAACGGGCCAGCCGGTTGCAGCGGGGGATAGGCCAATGCCAGCCGCGCATGGTTCTCCGGGGAGCTCAGCGCATAGTTGACGGTATCTTGCAGCCCGCTGGCGATCAGGAGATCGCGAATCTTTTCCTCCAGCTCCACGCCCTCGTTGCGGTGCTGGGTGGGCAGCATGTCTTCCATCAGCGTCGTCGGCACTGCTTCGTAGCCGACAACACGGGCAATCTCCTCGACCAGATCTGCCGGAATGGTGACGTCGAGGCGATGCCAGGGCACGGTGCATTCGAGCAGCATCTCGCCGGGTGCGCGCTGCAAGGCAAAGGTGGCTGCGGTGCCGGCGGCGGGCTCTGGGGAGCTCACCTCGCGCACGCCAAATTCGAGCCTGCGCAGCGCTTCCGCCATCTGTTCCAACGGCACCGGCACCCCCAGGATGCGCTGCGTGTCGCTGGCAGTGGTGTAGACTGTCACCGGCTGCTGGGGGACAGGACAGACGTCGACGATGCCAGCCACCAGCTGCCCGCTGGCATGGCGGCACAGCAGCTCGGCAGCCCGCCGGGCCGCCAGGTCGTTGAGGGTTGCTGGGATGCCGCGGGCAAAACGGTAACTGGCCGCGCTGAACAGCTTGAGCTTCTGGCTGGTGCGGCGGTTGTTGATCCCTTCAAAGGTGGCGGATTCGATCAGGACAGTGCGGGTGGCAGCGCTCACCTCGCTCTCCTGCCCCCCCATCACACCGGCAATGGCGATCGAGCCAAGGGTGTCGGCGATCATGAGCATGCTGTCGTCGAGTGTGCGTTCGACACCGTCGAGCGTTGTGAATTTCTCCCCTCTGGCCGCACGGCGCACCTGCAGCGTCGGGGTCGCAGCGCCGGACTGGCGGGCGCGACGCTGCAAAATGTCGTAGTCGAAGGCGTGCAGCGGCTGCCCGTATTCGAGCATGACATAGTTTGTGATGTCGACCACGTTGTTGATCGGCCGCATGCCGGCCTTGGTCAGACGATCCTGCAGCCAGCGGGGGGAGGGCGCAACTGTCACCTCGCGCACGACGCTGGCTGTGTACCGGTTGCACAGCACGGGTTCGTCGATCCGGACGTCAACCCAGTTGCGGACCGCTTCCTCGTCTGTGGCAGAGACCGTCTCTGGCGGCAGCTGCAGCGCAGCACCGGTCAGCGCGCAGATTTCCCGGGCGATCCCGATCAGGTGGAGACAACGCGCCATGTCCGGGGTCAGGTCGAACTCGAAGACCTGGTCGCCCAGACAATCGCGCAACGGGGTGCCGACCGGCGTCTCGGGAGGCAACAGGAGAATTCCTTCGTGCTCCTCGCTCAAGCCCAGCTCACGTTCGGAGCAGACCATGCCCAAAGACTCGATCCCCCGAATTTTGGAGGGTTTGAGCTTCTTTTTGGGGCGCGGATGCTGGTCGCTGTAGGCGTCGACCAACACGGCGCCTGCCCGGGCAAAAGCGACCTTGAGCACCGGCAAGGTGGCCGCGTTGCGATACAGATACAGGTTCGGCGCGCCGGTCACCACACGCAGAGGGGCCTCACCGCCAAAATCGACGTCGACCAGCACCAGACGGTCGGCGTCCGGATGGGGCAGCACAGCGGCGACCTGGCCGACCACGAGCGTCTCCGGATCCCACCAATCCCCGATCGGGTGGATCGCATCGACTGCCAGCCCAGCCAAGGTCAGCCGTTCAGCCAGCGCTTCGACCGGCAATGTAAGCTCGACATATTCTTTAAGCCAAGACAAGGGCACCAACATGAACGATGATTCCTCCCAAAGACACGCAAAGCTACACAGACAGCTGGGGTTCCACACCTGAGCTGACCAGCTGTTCGGAGACCAGGTCGACAGCCAGTGCCCGCCACTGGCCCCAGCCGCGGCGATCTCCGATCAAATTGCGCAGCTCGTTGCTCACATCCAGCAGCTGGCTGGGCAGCACCGCACGAAAAGCTGAAATCTCATTGTCGCGCACACAGACGGGCTCCGTAAAATCGGTGCGCAGATGAAAAAGATAACTGGCAAAATCGGCCACTTCGGCGTGGTAGTGGAACTGGTAGGCGATTACGCCCAGAAAACGCTCGACGGAGACCGGCAGGTTGGTCTCTTCAGCGACCTCACGCAGCAACGCCTCCTCCACCGACTCTTCCCAACCAATGCCGCCGGATAGGATGCGGTAGATGCGGGCTGGGTAGTGGGCCTTGGCGTGCAGCAGAACCCGCCCCAAGGGGTCAGAGATGGCAAAGACGACCTCGGCGCGCCGATCGCTGTCGGTGCGCCAACGGTAGCGCCGAATGTACTCGTCTGCCTGCAGGCGGTGGCTGCGCCGCGCTGGCGCCCCGTAGCGGGCCGTCAGCGCTTCGATTTCCAGTTCACAAAGCATAGGCCGCCGCACAGCAGCCGGTACCGCGCTTTTCGTCATCCTCTTCGGGCTCCTCTTTTATCCCACCCTCTGTGCGTCTGCGCTCTCGGCCGACTTTGGATCGGGTAGGGAGCAGGCGGCGACCTGTCGCACAGCCTGCTGGTAGACGGGGGCCAGTTCCTCCGGCTCGGCGACCACCATCTGCAGATCTTGCAGCAGACCATCTCCGATGCCATAGATCAGGCCGTAGACCGTCAGCGGCTGACCCCGTTCCCAGGCGTTTTGTACAACGGTGGTCTGGCAGACATTGCGCACCTGTTCGATCACATTCAGCTCACAGAGACGGTCCTGTCTCCAGGCTGTCTGTGGGTGACTGGCTAGCACCGTTGCATGCAGCGCCATGACATCCTGAATATGGCGCAGCCAGTTGTCGATCAGCCCCAGTCTGTGGTTGCCCATGGCGGCCCGCACCCCGCCACAACCGTAGTGGCCACAGACGATCACGTGCTGAACCTGCAGCACATCGACCGCATACTGCAGCACCGACAGACAGTTGAGGTCGGTGTGGACGACCACATTGGCCACGTTGCGGTGGACAAAGACTTCGCCGGGCAGCAGGCCGGTGATCTGATTGGCTGGCACCCGGCTGTCGGAACAGCCGATCCAGAGGTACTCGGGAAGTTGCTGCCTGGCCAGCCGGGTAAAAAAATGTGCATCTTCGGCGACAACCTGGGCGACCCAGGCCCGGTTGTTGTCAAAAAGCGTCTGCAGTCCGCCCATCCGGCTTCCTTTTGATGCCAAAGGGCCAGCGCCTTCTGTTGTGCCAGACCCCGCTCAGCAGCAGCAACCCCGCTGTGGTCAGCGAAAGTACCCCGCCCAGCGTGCGCACCGGCGTGTCTTCGAAGACAAGCAGCAGATAGCCGCTGCCCGGCGGCACCTGAACCGTCATCCGGCCCAGCGTGCCGGTCGCTTCTGGGGTCACAGGGATCTGTTGGCGTCTTTGGCCATGCTCTCCGTCGAGCAGGTAGGCGTTCCAGCCTGGATAGTAAAAATGGTTGAAGACGAGTGTCTGCGCTGTCTGTCGGCCGTTGAAATAAAAAATTTCTTCGCCAATTGTACTGTGCATGACCGAGTTGGCGCCAAATGTTTCGTAGTCGAAAATCGCATAATCCAGTTTGGTGGTGACCGGCTGAACTGGCTGGCCGGCCTGCTCCTGCTGGATGTAGTGGTCGGCCATCGGGCTCCAGGTCGGAATTTGTTGGACCCAGGCGGTGCTGCCGGTCAGCTCGTCGGCGGATTGTTGAAAGCGCATCAGCGCGGCCAGGCTGACCGGCCCTTCGGCAGGCTCCCGAATTTCCACGCGCAGGTAGGGGTAGCTGGCCAGCAGCAGCAGCAGGGTCAACAGGGAGAGGGAGAGGTGTTGCTGTTCGGGGAGAAGCTGCGGGTGGCCGAGCAGCGCAGCCAACAGGCTGGCACAGAGCGCCGTGATGGCCAGCCAGCGCCAGGGGAATTGGGCTGTCTGCAGCAAGGGACCCAGGAGCGGCAGCTCCCACAGTGCAGCTGCTGTGCTGCTGGCGACCAGCAGCGCAGTCACCCCCCCCGCCAGCCAGAAAGCAGCCTCCCAGCGTTGCCGTCCGAGCAGGGGCCAGGCGAGCAACAGGCCGAGCAGGGCAAAAAGGGCCAGCGCAGCGCCGATCTGGAAGCTGATGGGGTCGTTCGGGCCTGGAAGGCTGGCCCCAAAGCCCCACCCAGGTCGAAAATACTGGCTCCATTCGACAAAGTGTCCACGGTAGGCATAGCGGCCGTCAAACCACTGGTCGACACGCACAAACTGACGTTCGGTGAAGGCGGGCAGCCAGAACGCAGCGCTCAGCCCCAACCCTGCGGCGCCTCCCAGCAGCGGGGCGGCGACCCGGGCCAGCTGCTGCAGCCGGTCGGCAGGTGCGGCCGGAAAACGCACGTACAGAACCCACAGCAGCCCGACATAGCCGGCCAGCAGGGGGGTGAAGAGGACGACCACCAGGTTGCTTGTGACCATCAGCCCGGCATAGCTGGCTGCCAGCCCAGCCACCCAGCGCCAGGAGGGGCGGCGCACCGCCTGGCGGGCGCTCCACAGACAGAGCGGCAGCCAGACAAAGGCCACACTTTCAGCCAGGTTGGCACGCACATAGAGGTTGAGCAGATGGTAGGGAGCATAGGTGTAGGCCACTGCGGCGATCAAGGCGGCAGGGCGCCCCAGCCAGCTGCGCACGCAGAGATACATCGCCGCTGCGCTGGCGAGAATGCTGGTCACGAACACCGCTTCGATGGCCGCAGTGAACTCAAAGCCGAGGAATGTATGAAAGAGCTGGGCCAGGAAATGGCTGAACGGGCCATAGATGTTGAAAAACGGATAGCCGTAGCCAAAGGCAAAGTCCGGGCTCCAGCGCGGCCACCAGATGCCATCCTGGACCAGACGGTCGTACTCGAAGAGAAAGTAGACGTGGTGGCGCGCGTCGTTGGCACCCCAAAAGTACCCCGGCAGCAGGAAGGGAGCGACGGCAAAACTGGTCAGCCCCAAGGCCAGCCAGAAAAAGCGGTCTCGCCAGAGGGACGGGAGGGGCCGGTGTGGGGCAGGTGCCATTCTTTCAGCGGCCATGCAGCACCAGCGTATCCTCGTTGCTGCCGACGAGCGGCAGCCGCGTGCTGTCTCGCCAGTCGTAGTACCCATAGAGATAGGTCAACGGCACCCCCGGCGGGGCAGCGCTCAGGTCGAGCGAGTAGGTGTTTTGCAAAATCTGGCCAGGACGCCACTGGGTTGCAGGCTGGGCTTCGCCCAGAGGCTGCATATCCAGCTGGGCTACCTTTTGGCCCTCTGCGGTCAGCGCCTGAAAAAAAATGTTGTAGTCGACCGGCAGGGGCTGCAGCGGCTGCCAGGTCACCTCCAACAGGGCAGAAGGCGGCGAAGGCTGTTCAGTCAACTGGGCGTGGATCACCAGAATCTGACGCTCTCCGAAGAGGGCCACCGGGCGGGCGGCGGGTTGCACCTGGGTGTACTCTGGCTGCAGCGCGCCGAGGCTGCCCAGCACGGCCAGTACCAGCAGCGCCACCCAGTGCGGGGCTGTTTCCAATTCGGGGAACAGGGCGGGCAGCGCGCCTGGCAGCAGAGCCAGAAAAGGGGCGGCGGCCAAGAGCAGCTGCCAAGGATAGGTGAAAAGCAGGTCGGCGGCCAGCAGCTGCCAGATCGGCGCGCTGATCGGGAGGGCCAGCAGCAGGGCAACCAGCAGGCTGCCCAGGCTGAACCAGAGCAGGCGGCTCAGGGGGGCAGGCACTTGTTTGACAGACAGCCCCCACCCGACCCCCAGCGCAGCCAGCAACAGAAGCCCTCCCAGCTGGTAGGGCTGGCGCGAGTGCGTTCCCCCCAACCAGCCAGCGGCCGGGTCGAGCAGGATGTAAACCTCCGCAAAGTGCTCAAAAAAGGGGACCGCTGGAGGGGAGGAGTTCCCCCCCAGCGGCAGGAGTGCAATCAGCCCGGCCGCCCCGCCGGTGAGGACAATCCACAGCTGGCTGCGGTCGCGCTCGACCAAAATCGTGTAGCAGGCCAGCCAGACCGTCGAAGCGGCAGCCAGCCCAGCCTGCGTGTGCCACATCCAGACCATGCCGAGCACCGCCACCGCCGCACCAGCCAGAGAGCGCCGTTCGGACCAGCCGGCGAGGCCGGCCAGCGTCAAGGGGGCCAGCCCGAGCAGCAGCGCCTCTCCAGGGCTGCCGCGCAGGTACGTGGTGTCGAGGAGGAGAGGCAGCAGCATGTAGCTGACCCCAGCCAGCCCGGCCCCTCGATCCCCCAGCCGGCCCGCCAGCCATGCATAGACGCTGCTGCCGCCCAAAATCGAAGCCAACACAAAGACCGCCCGGGTCGCTTGGACTGGGTCAAGCCCCAACTGCAGCAGGGGCTGAGCCAGCAGCAACGTGCCGCTGCCGCGCCAGAGGTCGGCCGCAGCGACATCGGCTGCGGTGAGCTGATAGACCGGGACAAAGCCTTGCCAGCCCTGCCAGTAGCCGGGATAGAGCGCTGGAGCCCAGGCAAAGATGCCGACCAACAGGACAGCCCAGAAGCCCACAAGCCCTGAAAATGGTCCGTTCCCCCTCATAGCTGCGATTATAGCACGCGTATAAGCCAAGGTCCCGCTGTACAAAGCGTGTGTGCGTTCAGCGGATTTTTTTGCTTTCCAGGCTGGCATGCAGGTCGAGGTAGCGCAACCACCCGCGCGCGCTCAGCCGGCCGAAGTCGTTGTGAGCGGCTTTCTGGTTGTCGGAGACCCCAGCCTCCTTCAGCTGGTCGACCAGCTTCAAGGTGGCGGCCCGTGTCTGGGCAAATGCGACGAGCTGCCCAGCCAGCTCCAGGTTGGCGTCGGGCTGATAGCCGTCGTAGTCGTCCTGGAGCGGCGCTGCCCCCAGCAGGATCTGCAGGCGGCGCTGTCCCCATCGTTCGATGCCGGTGAGATGGCGCAGCACAGAGCTGGCCCGGTCGGGGGAGTTGCTTCTGGCCGCCCGTGCTTCGATCGCTGCACCGCTGGCGCTCAGCTGTTGCTTCCACTCGTCGTAGCTTTTGGATTGTCCAGGCCGTTCAACCACCCACTCAATCACTGTTTTGAAGACCCACGTTTTAAAAGTCATTTTGGCTTTCCTCGGTTGGAGAAGGACGGCTGTCGATCAAAATCCCGCCTCCTTCGGCGCCGGTTGTCTCTGCGTCCAGCCTCACCCGCAGCCGGTCGAGACGCCGAATGTAAACCTCCAGCCGTTCCAGTTCGGCCACCAGCAGCCCATAGCGGTTGGCCGGGTGTTTGAGCAGCCGGGCGACATCAAGCGAGATGAGCCGGGCCAGCTCGGTGGCGTTTCGGAAATCGATCCAAGGGACAGGTGCCAGCCGCTGGAATTCTTGCACGGCGGGGGTGGGGTGCAGGCTTTGACGCAAAGGCAACACCGAACGTTCCAGCCGCCAGGCGATCGCCCACTCCAGGCCAGCGGGCGCTGTGATGTCGCTGCCGAGCAGAAAGTAGACCCGGTCACAGTAGGCGACCCGTTCGACGATCTCCTCCTGGGTCGGCAGCAGGGCAGGGGTGCGGCGAATTTCGATGGAGGCCTGAACCGGCAGCGCAGCGATCGCTTTGGCGATCACCGCACGCTGGTTGTCCAGGTCCCGGGTCGTGCTGACAAAGATGCGCAGAGTTTCAGCCATACGAGAGACACAATCCCCCCATTGGCTGCGTTGTGGCGCAGAGGCCACAACGCAGCATGCCACTGTCGTTAGGTGCGGTAGTCGCCGTTGATGCGGACGTACTCGTAGCTCAGGTCGGAGGTCCAGACGGTTGCGGTGCCGCTGCCCAGGCCGAGCTCCACCCGAACATCGATCTCGGGCTGGGCAAAGATCGCGCTGGCAGCTGTTTCGCTGTACGGCAGTGGGACTCCCCCGGCGACCAGCTGGAGTTCTCCTGACCGGGCGGGGGCGCCGCCGTCGATAAAGAGATCGCAGCGCTCTGGGGAGACTGGGATGCCGGCCCGGCCGACCGCAGCCAGGATGCGCCCCCAGTTGGCGTCGCCGCCAAAAAAGGCGGTCTTGACCAGCGGGCTGGTGGCGATCGTGTTGGCCGCCTGGTGGGCCTCGGCAGCACTGCCGGCACCGTTGACCTGCACGGTGACGAAACGGGTCACCCCTTCGCCGTCCCGCACCAGCGCCTGTGCCAGCTCGACGCACAAGCTGGTCAGGGCAGCGGCAAAGGCAGCGTAGGCATCGCTGGCAGCCTCGACAATCTCTGCGTTGCCAGCCAGCGCATTGGCCAGCAGGATCACCGTGTCGTTGGTGCTGGTGTCGCCGTCGATGCTGACCCGGTTGAAGCTGGCAGCAGTCGCTTCGTTGAGCGCCTGCTGCAGAAGGGGCTGGGCGATCCAGGCGTCGGTCGCGACCACCGCGAGCATGGTGGCCAGACGAGGGTGGATCATGCCGGCGCCCTTGGCGATGCCCGTGATCGTGGCCGTCTGGTCTCCGAGCTGGACGGTGCGGGTCGCCAGCTTGGGATGGGTGTCAGTGGTCATGATGGCGGCGGCAGCGGCGGGCCAGCCCTCTGGCGCCAACGTCTGGACCACCTGCGGGATCCCGGCCAACAGTTTGTCCATCGGCAGCTGTACACCGATCACCCCTGTGCTCATCACCAACACCGAATGCTCGTGCGCCCCCAGGCTGAGGGCTGTCTGCTCGGCGGCAAGGCGGGCGTTGGCCCCCCCCTCGGGCCCGGTGCAGGCATTGGCGCAGCCAGCATTGACCAGCACCGCATGGATGCTCTCGGCGTTGAATGCAAGCAGCTGGCGATCGTAGAGCACCGGGGCGGCTGGAAAGAGGTTGCTGGTGAACAGCGCAGCCGCCCGGCAGGGCACACGGCTGGCTACCAACGCCAGATCGGGGAGCCCTGGCTTTTTTTTGATGCCGGCGACCACAGCACCGACATCAAACCCCTTGACGATGAAGTCCATCGGAGCCCTCCTCAGTCACGCTTGAAATCTTCGTAGTCGACCTCGTCGTACGCCGATGCCCCGCGCCCCTGCACACGCAGCATCGCCTCCACTTTGAGGGGCAGCCCAAAGAGCTTGATGAAGCCTTCGGCGTCCGCCTGGTTGTAGACGTCGTCCTGGTCAAAGGTGACGTAGTCCTCACGGTAGAGGCTGAAGGGGCTCTTGCGGCCAGCCAGGATGACGCTGCCTTTGTAGAGCTTGAGCCGCACCGTGCCAGTGACGTTCTGCTCGGTGTGGTTGACAAATTGGGTCAATGCCTCGCGCAGCGGCGTAAACCATTGTCCGTTGTAGACCAGATCGGCAAATTGGAGGCTGACCGTCTGCTTGTAGTGCAGGGTAGCTTTGTCCAGGCAGATCTGCTCCAATGCGGCGTGCCCCTTGTAAAGGAGCGTGCCGCCAGGGGTTTCGTAGACGCCACGACTCTTCATGCCGACCAGCCGGTTTTCGACAATATCGACCCGGCCAATCCCGTGGCGGGCACCGATCTCGTTGAGCGCCTGCACGATGCCGACCGGCCCGTGGGCCACCCCGTTGACACGCTCGGGAATTCCTCTGCGGAAATAGATCTCGACGTACTCGGGCTGGTCGGGGGCGTCGAGCGGGTCGGTGGTCCACTCAAACATATCTTTGGGCGGCTCGTTCCAGGGGTCTTCGAGGGGCCCCCCTTCGTTGCTCAGATGCCAGAGGTTCTTGTCCTGGCTGTAGATGCGCTCCATCGTCGCCTTGACCGGCACATTGTGCTCGGCAGCATAGTCCAAGGCGTCGCGCCGGCCACGAATCGTCCATTCGCGCCAGGGCGCGATGATGCGCAGCCGTGGGTTGAGCGCCATGACGGTCAGCTCGAAGCGAACCTGGTCGTTGCCTTTGCCGGTCGCGCCGTGGGCGACAGCGTCTGCACCTTCCAACTCGGCGATCTCGACCATCCGCCGGGCAATCAGCGGGCGTGCAAAAGAAGTCCCCAGCAGATATTCGCGCTCGTAGATGGCCCCAGCCTGCAGGGTGGGAAAGACATAGTCGGTGAGAAATTCCAGCCGCAGATCCTCGATGTAGACCTTGCTGGCGCCAGAGGCCAGTGCCTTTTCCTCCAACCCAACGAGCTCGTCGGCCTGCCCCAGGTTGGCACAAAAGCAGATCACCTCACATTTGTAGGTGTTCTTCAGCCATGGCACGATGATGCTCGTGTCCAGCCCGCCCGAATAGGCGAGCACACACTTTTTGACCGGCTGTTTGGCAGCAATCGCAGACATTCGGCGTACCCTTTCATCACAACAAGAGCAGTGTTTGGTCTTTCCAATCAAAAAAACGCCACCCGGGGTTCCGGTGTGGCACACGAATGCGCTAAAACTCAACCCTCTTGATAAGTATAGCGGATCGAGTGGCGAGAATGGAAATTGGGGAGCAGAAAGCAACTGTGAAGCGCCCTGCTGGCCGCCCTCTGCAATAGACCAAAACAAATTTGGTCTATTTTTTGCCCGATCTATTGACAATTTGTATACCAAACTGGTATTGTTGTCTTGCTATGTTTGCACGTGACCAGGTGGCTGGCCAGTTGCGCCGGCGGATCGAATGTGGAGAGCTCACCGCTGAGAGCGCCTTGCCTCCCGAGCGCGAGCTGGCCGAGGCGCTTGGGGTCAGCCGCATGACGTTGCGGGGGGCGATCGAACAGTTGGCCAATGAAGGGTTGTTGGTGCGCCAGCCCAACCGACGTACGCGGGTGGCTGGCGACAAGATCAGCCGAAGTGTCGCCTTCATGTCCTTCAGCGAAGAGATGCAGACACGCGGCTGGCGCCCCCACTCTCAGATTCGCCAGATGACGGCGGCGGTGGCGGATGTCTCTGTGGCGGCCCAGCTGGCGCTGGAGGTCGGGGCCAAGGTGATCTATCTGGAGCGGCTCCGATTTGCCGACGACGAGCCGTTGGCGCTGGAGCGTCTGTATCTTCCCTACGCTCGTTTTGCTCTGCTGTTGGCGCTCGATCTGGCCAGCCAGTCGCTCTATTCTATCATCGAGCAGGAGCTGGGGGTCCGTCCGGTGTTGGCCGAGGAGAGTGTCGAGGCTGTGCTGCTTTCGGCAGAAGAGGCGGGAATTTTTTCCTTGCCTGTGGGCTCGCCCGCTTTGCTGACGCGACGGGTGACCTACGACGACCAGGGCCAGGTCATCGAAGCTGCGACCAGCCTGTACCGCGGTGACCGCTATCGCATGACGCTGGTGCGTCGACGGTGACATCTGCCCCTGGTGGCGCCGGCCTTCGGGGCACCAGAGACCCCATCTGTAGAGGAGTTGTTGTGAATCGACGGGAACGTCTGAATCAGTTTATCAGCCAGGTGCGCGGGCAGCTGATCGTCTCCTGCCAGGCGCTGCCGCACGAGCCTCTCTACGGCGCCGACATCATGGCGCGCATGGCGTTGGCTGCGCTGCAGGGGGGGGCGGTGGGGATTCGGGCCAATACACCGGCGGACATTCGCTCCATCCACGGCGCTGTGGATCTGCCGGTCGTCGGGCTGTTCAAGGTGGCGGTGCCGGGCTATGCGGTCTACATCACACCGACAGTGGCCGATGCCTGTGCGGTTGCCGAGGCGGGAGCCGCCGTGGTGGCGATCGATGCGACCGACCGGCCCCGCCCGCAGTTTGACCGGCTGGGGGAGTTTATTGCGGCGATCCAGGCCGAGACCGGGTTGCCTGTTCTGGCGGATGTTTCGACCTTCGCCGAGGGGATAGCGGCTGAAGAGGCCGGGGCCGACCTGGTTTCGACCACGCTGTCGGGCTACACAGACTACAGCCCGGCGTTGGCAGGGCCCGACCTGGCGTTGGTTGCCGCGCTGAGCCAGGCGCTCAGCGTGCCGCTGCTGGCTGAAGGGCGCTATCAGACCCCGGAACAGGTGGTGGCTGCGCTGCATGCGGGAGCCACCAGCGTGGTGGTCGGCGGCGCAATCACCCGGCCGCAGGAGATCACCGGCCGTTTTGTGCGGGCCCTGCGCGCCAGCCGTGGCCAGGAGGAAGCAGGGTGACGGCGGGCAACAGCCTTGAACGGTGGACATTCGTGCCGTGCTTTGACCCGATGCTGGCGGTGTGCGGTGCAGCCCTCTGAGCCGCTTCTGGTTTTTGACATCGGTGGGACCAAGGTCGCTGCTGCCGTGTTGGAACCGGGTCTGGTGGTCAGCGGCCGTCAGGAAATGGCCACCCAGGCCGCAGAGGGGCCTGAGCGCGTTGTCGGGCGCGTGGCGGCGCTCGGCAACGCTGTGCTGGAGCGCTATGCGGCCACCCATGCCGGAGCCCGACCGAGGCGGGCAGGGGTCGCCAGCGCTGGACAGATCGACCGAGCGACCGGCACTGTCCGCTACGCCACCTTTCATCTGCCTGGCTGGATCGGCTTTCCGCTGGGGGAGCGGTTGGCTGCCGGGCTGGGGATGACGGTGGCGATCGACAACGATGTGAACTGTCATGCCCTGGCGGAGGCC
>CAIOHJ010000044.1 GCA_903858085.1 uncultured Chloroflexota bacterium | reverse complement strand
GCCCGTCCGGCTCGCTGTCGGCCAGGGTCTCGATATCAAAATGATGGCCGCGTGCGCGCACCACGATCCCATGCGCCAGCTCGCCAGAGGCCCGTTTGGGTCTGGCTTTCCTGACTCCTCGAGGCGCAGGTGCCTGTTCGAAGCGCTCGGCATATTCCTGATAATCGCGGCTGCCTGGCGCCATGCCTTCCTCCTGAACAGTCTCTGTCCAGCTCGCTCGCTGGCAGTTCTTCTCTGAAGAGTGTAACAAGCCCTCTACCGGGTGTCAATCTGTCGAAACAGCGCAGCAAACAAATGGCAGCTGTCCGCCGACGCAGCCTGTCCACAAGCGCGCCGTTGCCCGTCGAAGGTTTTGCATGGCTGCGCTGGATCTGCTAGTCTGACAGCATCGAGGAGAAAATACCGATGCAACACCAGACGATCGCCGTGGTCGACTACGGCAGCCAGTACAGCCAGTTGATCTGCCGCCGCGTGCGCGAGGCCTCTGTTTATACAGAGTTGATTTCTTGGGAACAGGCCGCCGAGCGACTGCCCCATCTCCCTCTCCAGGGAATTATTCTGTCGGGGGGGCCCAACAGTGTCTATGCATCTGACGCTCCTCTCTTGCCAGCAGCCGTCCTCGACAGCGGTGTGCCCGTGCTCGGCATCTGCTATGGGCTCCAGCTGCTGGCTCAGACGTTGGGGGGGAAGGTTGCCCCTGCCCAAGAGCGGGAGTACGGCGCTGCCATCCTCCAGATTGTCGGGGCGCACTCTGGCAGCGTGAGCCCGCTCTTTACCTCGCTGCCCCCTACCTTGCAGGTCTGGATGAGCCACGGCGATCGTGTTGAGCGGCTCCCGGCAGGGTTTCAGCCGATCGCGACCAGCGACAACTCCCCGCTGGCTGCAATCGCAGATGAACAGCGTCGCCTGTACGGCCTGCAATTTCACCCCGAAGTCCTCCATTCCCAACAGGGCAGCGACCTGCTGGCCAATTTTGCCCGGCAGATCTGCGGTTGCCAGGGGGATTGGACGCCAGGCAGTTGGATCGAAGAGAGCATCGAACAGATCCGTCAGCAGGTTGGCCCAGACAGCCATGTGCTTTGCGGGCTCAGCGGCGGAGTCGACAGCGCAGTGGCCGCAGCCCTCCTCCACCGCGCCATCGGCGACCGCCTGACTTGCGTGTTCGTCGACCCTGGGCTGCTGCGCCAGGGCGAAGCAGAGCAGGTCGTCCGAACCTTCCAGCGACACCAGGGGATGCAGCTGGTCGCCGTCGATGCCAAAGAGGAGTTCCTGGCCGACCTGGCTGGCGTCACAGACCCGGAAATCAAACGCAAGCGGATCGGCGCCCGTTTCGTGCGTGTCTTCGAAGAAGAAGCGGCCCGGCTGGCGGCTGAGTGGGGGGGGGCAGCACCCGCGTTTCTGGCCCAAGGCACCCTCTACCCGGACGTGATCGAATCGGCCAGCGAAACCAGCACCCAGCATGCGCGCACGATCAAGACGCACCACAACGTCGGTGGGCTGCCCGCCGACATGACCTTTCAGCTGATCGAGCCGCTGCGCATGCTCTTCAAAGACGAAGTGCGCGCGGTCGGCGAGGCGCTCGGGTTGCCCGCCGACATCGTCTGGCGCCATCCCTTTCCTGGCCCAGGGCTGGCGATCCGCTGTCTGGGCGAAGTGACCTGGGAACGGTTGGAGACCCTGCGCCAGGCCGACCAGATCTTTCTTGACGAGCTGCAGGCAGCCGGGCTGTACCGTTCGACCAGCCAGGTCTTTGCCGTGTTGTTGCCGGTGCGGTCGGTCGGTGTCATGGGGGACGGACGCACCTATGCCGACACCCTGGCGCTGCGTGCCGTGACCACCGACGACTTTATGACTGCCGACTGGGCTCGGCTGCCCTACGATTTGCTGGCACGCATCAGCACCCGCATTGTCAACGAGGTGGCTGGGGTCAACCGTATCGTCTACGACATCAGCAGCAAGCCGCCGGCCACGATCGAATGGGAGTAACCTGAAGGACAGATCATGCGCCATCGGCCGTCTGCCCGCTTTCTCCGCTTCGCGCTGCTTCTGGTCGCACTGCTCTCCCTTTTTCCCCTTTACAGCAATTACAAACAGGCGGCTGCCCCCATCCCTCCGGGGGTCCTGCTGGCGGGTGTCGACGTGACCGGGCTGAAAACCGTCGCGGAAATTCGTGCGCATATGGACCCGATCTACCACGAACTGATCGGGGTGCGCTATCAAAACTCCCTCTTTATGCTCGACCCCGACGACTTTGCCTTTCGGGTCGATTTTGACCAGATGGTTGCCGACGCAGGGCGCTATCTGGAAGGGTGGGATTTTGTCGACATTGCCGTGCGCGAGGCGATCGGGCTTCCCCAGCAGGTGCGCGCCGTACCGGCGCGCTATACAGTCGACGAAGCAAGGCTGCGTACGTGGCTGGAAGAGCGTGCCGCTCAGCTCAACACCAGCCCGGTTGCGGCGCGTGTGGTCGAGAGCGTCCCTGCGACGCCCCCTCCCAACTTCCCAGCCACCGTGCCCAGGCCCAGGAACGGGCTGGTCTGGGAACCCGGCCGCCCGGGCTACGCGATCGACGTCGAAGCCAGCCTGCAGCAGATCCTTGCGGGGTTGACCAGCCACGATGCACGCGAGGTCACCCTGGTCGCGCGCCAGCTGCCCCCCCCGGTCCCCCAAATGAGCGATCTGACGCCTGAACTGCTCCGCCTGTTGAACGAGTATCCGGCCTTTACGGCGGTGAGTGTCTTCGACCTCCAGCAGGAGCAGCGTGCCAGTGTAGACGGCGACGCTGCATTCTCGGCGATGGCGACCCTGCGGATCGCACTGGCGGTTGCTGTGCTGGAAAAATTGCCCGGCGGTGTTGCCCGGGAAGACCCTGAAGCGATGCAGGTGGGGAGCTGGCTGGATCTGGCGTTGGGCAAGGATGCCGACGAAGCTGCCAATCTGGCACTGGCGTGGCTGGGCGACGGCAGCACCGCCACCGGGGCAGAACGGCTGACAGCCTTTCTGCGCACGCTGGGGCTGGAGAACTCGTTTATCCAAGGAGCCTTCGGCGGCACGGCCCAATCTCCACAGGTGACTCCTTCCAACCAACGGGAGCGGCCCAACACCCGGCCGGATGCCAACATGCAGACCACGGCCGACGACATGGCGACGCTGCTGGCGGCCCTCTATCGCTGCAGCCAGGGCGGTGGGCTGCTGCTCGAACGCTTTCCAGAGACACTCAACGCTGAAAAATGTGCCACGCTGCTCTTTTACATGACCCACAACCCGCTGCGCAGCGCGGTCTGGCGCGGCTTGCCCGAATGGGATGCTCGTTGGATCGTCCACCGCCACGGCCTTTCCTTTGCCCAACAGGGGGAAGTTGCGCTGATCTGGGGACCGACCGGCCCCTATGTGCTCAGCGTCTTTGTCTACAACCCCGGCCTGGTCGGATGGGAAGTCGCCAACCAGGCGGTGGCTGATCTCAGCCGGGTCGTCTGGGAGTTCTTTGCCTTTCAGCGGGCGCAGGGGGGAGCTGCCGCCGCTCCCCCGCTCGAACTTTCTCCCCCCCCCGGCTATACCCCTGCCGCCAGCCCCTACCCGCCCTCCGCCGCCAATCCCACCGGACGCTGACCCAAACGCACAGACGGTTCTCTCCAACTGGCCGGGTTCCCCCCACCTTTCGGTGTGACACCCTCAGAGAGCCACGGCAGGGTATCGACCTTGCTCCCGCCTACTCGCTGGGAGATGGAGAATGAGACCATGCCTGTTCATTTCACATCACATTGGCCCTCCTTGGCCAGGGTTGCGCTGTATACTATCCACCAACCCGATAATGCGCTATACTTTGCTGTATGAGAATTTGCCTTGATACGTGCAGTTTGCATCGTCCTCTGGATAACAAAAATCAAATTTGGATCATGCTTGAGTCTGAAGAGAGGAACGATGAACTGGATCAACAAGCAGGTGGCGAGCGGGGCGGGTTGGCTGGCGATCGGGGGCGGTCTGCTCTGGATTGGGTATGCGGTGGCAGAGCTGTCAGGCGGGCATGCAGGCAGCGGTGCTTTGTTTTCGACGCCGACGTTCAATTCGGCTGGGCTGGGCCGCGCCAGCGGCGGCGGCGCGCTTCTGCTGCTGGGTCTGGCAGTGGCAGGCACGGCAGCCCGCTACGGCTTGCCCGGCAGCACGCCAGAGCCCTTTTCCAGCACGGTTCCGATCCGTTTCGGGGTGGCGATGGGCTGGGTTGGCGCGCTGGCTGGTCTGCTGGCTGGCCTGGCGGCCCTGCTGTACATCGAACCCGCCTACCACGCCATGCAACTGTTTGGCGCTCTCCTCGTCCCGATTGGCGCCATGCTGGTCGCCATCGACGCCAACCGCCACGAACATGCCTGCCCGATCGCAGCCCCTCTTTTTCTGGTCGGG
>CAIOHJ010000043.1 GCA_903858085.1 uncultured Chloroflexota bacterium | reverse complement strand
TGTGAGGCTGCCAGGAGCGAGCGAGAGGCTGGCTGCTTCTGGGATCCCTATCTGCTGACGCGCGATGGGTTTTATGAAGTGTTGATCAGCCAGCCATTGGGGATTGACGGGGTGATTGTGTTGCGGGCAGCGATGGCTCCTCCCGCCAACCAGATCTGGATTCAGAATCGCACCGGCGAACGAGAGAGTGTCATTGTCAACAACGAACTGTACGAAATTGCGCCGGCTGCGGTTCAAGAATTTTCTGTAGAGCTGGAAGGCCCGGTGATTGTACAGCTGCGTTCGTGCATCGGCACTGCGGAGCGGACGGTCTGTGAATGGATTCCCCAGGGTGTGGAGGCAGGGTTTTATTATGGCCTGGTCCATATGCTGACACCTGGCCCCCAGAACACCCAACTGACCAGCGTGACACTGCAGGGGATTCTTGCCAGCAGCGGTGAGACAATCCAGCCGCCGCCTCAGGCCATCTGTCGGCTGCGCGTGCCCACCTTGAATGTGCGCAGCGGCCCTGGTCTGGAGTTTCCGATCATCGCCAAGGTCCGCAGCGTCGACAACCAGCCAGGGTCGGTTGTGGTGGTGGCGTTTGACGGGACCAAAAGCTGGATGCAGGTGACCGAGCGGGTGGCACAGGACGGCTGGGTGACGGCGAGCCCAGAATTTATTGTCTGCGAAGGCCCGCTGGCGGAATTGCCTGTGATCGGGCAGCCGGCGGCCGCTGCGTTGCCCGAGCCCACCGCAGCCCCGCTTCCCCCCCTACCCGAGCCTACTGTGGCCCCGCTTCCCCCCACACCCGAGCCCACTGTGGCCGCACCGCCTCCTGCGACCGACGTTCCTGCTGAAGCGCCTCCCGCTGCCGTCGAAATTGCCGAGCCAACCGCGTTGCCTTCCCCCGAAGTTGTGGAAGTCCTCCCCCCCCCGGTCCCCGATGGACTGGCACGCCTGATCGTCAACAACGGCTTCGATCAGGTCGTTCGTTTCACATTGGATTTGCGCTATCGCCCCGAAGGCGACCACCCTGCCAGCGAGTGGGATCTGGAACCAGGTGCTTCGGCGACGATTCTGGTCTATCCGGGGACTGTGGCTTTTTCGGTCAGCTCAGCCTGGCGCGGTCTTTCGGGAAATGCAGAGCTGCTGATGGAAAATCAGGAAGAACGCTCCATCTGGCTCTATTTTGTCCCCGACCCGGGCGAAGAAAATCGTTGGATTTTGCAGTATTAACCGCAGGGTCTCTGAAGCGCCTATCCGAATCACCCGGCTGCGCGAAAAGCGATCAGGGCACACGTGAAATGAAGCATGGCTACGCCCCGCCTGAGAGCGCCGCAAAGAGGGCGAAGTGCCACTTCGCCCTACAGCCATCCCGTCCGCACGACCCGCTTGCGTGGTCGCCCGCCGCCCATCGGCGCTGATTTACACGCTCTGGTATCAACGGCTCCCACACGGACCACAACTTGTCCGACATTTGTCTTTGCCATGCACTCATTTTACACTTACTTCTAACGTTTCAGAGCATAGCGCAGGTAGAGCTCACGGGTGATTTCGTCGGCAGACAATGTAAAAATTGCCTCTGGACCTGCGGGCTGTTGTTGGGGGTCGAGCAGCTGGATCCGCCATTCGCCCGACTGGGGTTCGACAAAGATCACGCTGAAGTTGGTGAAACGGGTGTAGGGGCTGGCTTCGGTACGGGTCTGTTCGGGCAGACCTGCCCAGGAGACTTCGTCGACGACAAGTGGCATCCCCTGATGGAGGACACGCAGCGTGTAGCCGGCCAGGCCAAACTCGGCAGGTGAATAGATATAGCCGTAGATCCGCACGACATTCGGGGCCAGCGAGGTCGTGGGGAATTTGACAGCCTCTTCGAGCAGAAAGGGGTACCCTGAGTCCAGGGGAAGGGTGGCTTCAGGGACTGGCAACGGGGTGGGCGTCTCGGGAGGGAGCGCTGTTGCGGTCGGTGTCTCGGTCGGCGTCTCACTGGGTGTCTCAGTGGGTGTCTCAGTGGGTGTCTCAGTCGGGGGGAGCGGTGTGGCGGTGGGCGTGGGGAGCGGTGTCGCTGTGCTGGTGGGCGTGGCAATGGCTGCTGCGATTTTGGTCGGGTCGATCGCCTGTTCGCCCGGCTGGACCGGGCCGACAGGCGTTGCGGTCTGTTCAACCGGGGGGGGCGCTTGGGCTGCGGGGGTCGGTGTCCAGGTAGGCACCGGGGTGCGCGTGGGCAGGACTTCAGGGCTGCCACAGCCAGCCAGGCCCAGCGTGCCGGCCAGAAGCAGGGTAAAGATCAGAAGAGAAGCAGCTGCATTCATCGCATAACCTGTTTTTCAGAGGACTTTCTCCCCAGCAAACTCTGTGCGCACTATAGCACAGAACAGGCGTACCCCCAAGAGCGCTCTGGCAGCAGAGAAGGGCCGAAAAGAGAGGGTCTTTTCGGCGTTGAGAGGAAAAAAGTGATGAACCCGGTGCCGATCTTGTATGATTTTCCGAGCGAATTTGCAAGCGATCGTCTGTATTTGCGTGCACCACGGCCAGGGGAGGGCGAAGCGGTCAATGGGGCGCTGCGGGAGTCGTGGGCAGCGGTGAGCCAGTGGCTGCCTTGGGCAGTGAAGATGCCGGACCTGGCAGAGAGCGAAGCGTGGGCACGCCAGGCTGCAGCCAATTTTTTGATGCGTGCAGATCTGGTGTTGTTGTTGTGGCGCAAGTCAGACGGGCTCCTGGTCGGGGGCAGTGGCATGCATCGCATCAACTGGGAGCTGCCTGCGGTGGAGATCGGCTACTGGGTACGCACGTCGTTGAGCGGCCAGGGCTATATCACCGAAGCGGTGTCGGCGATCACGCGTTTTGCGTTTGATGCCGTGGGGGCACAGCGGGTTGAAATTCGCTGTGACGCCGCCAACGAGCGCAGCGCTGCTGTGGCGCGGCGGGCCGGTTTTACGCTGGAGGGCACCCTGCACAACCACACTCGCCACCATCTGACCGGGGAGCTGCGTGACACACTGGTTTTTGCCTGTCTGCCCCCGCTCACTCAGAAACCAGCAAAATGCCCGCCAACAGATCGGTGACCGTCTCGTCGACCTTGCGCGTGCGGGCGGCAGCGACTGTTTCAGGGGGCAGAGGAGGGGAAACCTGCTCCAGCGCGCGGTGGAGCCGCCGCCGGATATGTGGCTCGCAGACAGGGCTCTGCAGGGCACAGTGCATCAATTCAGCGCCGGTCTGGACATTTCCGCGTGCTGCCGCCCAGAGTCCATACAGGCCGATGCAGTTCATCTGTTGGGGCAGTGCCTGGATCTCGACGCTGAGCCGCAGCGCTTCGTAGAGATTGTCTTCTGCTGCAGGCAGGTCTCCTTGCTGGATTTCGGCGCAGGCCAGCAACTGCAGGGTCGCTGCGATCTCCAGCTTGTCGAGCAGATCGCGGCGGATGTCGAGGCTGTTTCGCACCATTTCAAACCAGGTGGCAGGGAGTGGGTGAAGGGTTTCGAGCTCAATCCAGCCCTTTTTATAGTTCGCGTAGGCGTGGCCCACACGATCTTGTTCCAATGTATAGAGGGTGGCCGCCTCCTCGATCAGCGCCAGCGCTGCTGGCGCATCCTGGCGATGGTTGTAGTCGGCTTCGGCCAGGTTGATCAAGACCACAGCTGTGCTCGACCGGTCGTCGATGCGGCGAAAGATCGCCAGGCTTTCGGTCAGATAGGTTGTGGCTTGGACAAAGTCGCCTGCCGCCGATGCGAGCTCTGCGTAGTGTCCCAAGACCACCGCCACCAGGCCATGATCCTGCAGCGCCACTGCGACGGCCATCAACTCCTCCATCGCTGCGGCGCACCGCACCCGATCGCCGCGCGCCAGCGCGACGATCCCCTGCAGACCCAGTTCAAGGGTGCGCAGTTCACCGGCGTTGTGGGCGGGCCGCCCATGTGCCGGTGAACTGGCGTGCAGGCGGGCATTTTCCTGACAGAGCGCGTCGACGCGATCCAGGTCGGTCATCAACAGGCAGACACGCGCCAGCCGCAGCAACACCTCGTCGTATACCTGCACCCGCTGCGCTGCGTCCAACGGACCTCGGTCCTTCTGGGGAAGGTCAGGGGGGGCGTGCAAGCTGCGCAGCCGCTGCACAGCTTCCTCCAACAGCGCGGCGACCGCCTGATAACGAAAGGCAAGGTCGGCATACAACATCAAGTTTTTGGCAGTGGCCGCCAGAAAAGCGAGATCGACCGAGTCGCACGCCTGGCGCCAGGCAGTGGCCAGGTCGTTGAAGACCCGGTCGATGGCTTGAATTTCTGGATGGTTGCGTGGGCCGAAGCGGTTGAGTTGGATTGCGCCGACATACTCGCCGAAAAAGCTGCGGTGGCGCTGTTGTTGCTGGGCAAGGTGTGCAGCATTGGCGGCGAGACGGTCACGGGCATCTTGTTGGATGAGGGGATGCCAGTCATAGCGGCCATCGTCGGTGCGCCGCAGCAGCATCTTGCGTGCCAGTTCCGCCAGAAGCAGCTCGGCTGTGCGCGCGTCGACGGCACACAGGGCCATTGCTGTTTGCACCTCAAAGGGATCGCTCAACAGGGACAACTGCTGATAGCTCTGCTGCGCCGCCGCGGAGAGTGAAGCGAAGGCTGTCGCGACGATCGTGGTCATGCTGCGCTGTTGCTCGGCAGCGTCGCGGTGCTCGCTGGTGAGAAGGCTGAAATCCTGCCGCAGCTGGGCCACCATCTGGCCGACCGACACCTCACGAATGCGGGCCGCCATCAGCTCCAAGGCCAGCGGCAAGCCGCCCAGCCGCCAGCAGAGCTCGCGCAGATAGGCCTCCTCGATGCGCGCCGGCTGATAGTGCGGCGCCACGCGCCGTGCAGTCTGCAGAAAAATCTGCACCGCTGCATTTTCGTACAGATCCTGGGTGGGGCTGGAGAGATTCAGGGGGGCTCGGGGCAGTTCAAGGCCTCTCAATTCGACAATGTGCTCGCCGTACAGGTTCAGCCGCTCGCGTGCAGTGGCGAGGATTGTCAACTGGGGCGCCCCAGTGAGCAGATCGACCAGCTGGATGGCATCGTCCAACACCTGCTCAAAATTATCGAGCACCAGGAGGATTTTTCGGCGGAAAAGCCATGCTTTGAGGATGGCCGCTGCATCCCGATAGCTGTGGTGCATCAGCCCGAGCGCGCGCAAGATCAGGTCGGGCAACTCGCCGCTCCTGGCGGCAGCCAGCGGCACAAAGTAGATCCCATCCCATCGATTGAGCAATTCCTGGTGTGCCACATGAACGGCGAGTCTGGTTTTGCCGCTCCCACCCAGCCCGATCAGGGTCAACAGGCGAGCGCTCCCTTGACGAAGATGTGCCGTGATCTGTGCCACTTCTTGGGGATAGCCGACAAAGGGTGTGCGTTCGTGTGGCAGGTTGTGGTGGAGAGGGCGTGCTGACGCGCCGGCGCGGATCTGATCGTGCAGGCGGGTCAGCTCGGCAGCCGGTTTTGCGCCGACCTCAGCTTCTAACAGTGCTGTATAGCTCTGGTACTCGTGCAGCGCCTGGCGGCGCTCCCCCTGTTCGACCAATGCGGTCATCAGATATTGCTGAGACTTTTCACGCAGGGGATCCAGGGTGATCAGCCCGCGCGCAGCGTCGGTGGCGGCGGTCGCCCGCCCCTGCGCCAGATAGAGCTGAATCAACCGATCATACGCTGTCAGACATTTTTCGCGCCAGAGGCCGCGTTCCAGCGAGAGCCATTCCCAGAATCCGTGCGCGTCGATCTCCTCCAATCCTGCCAGCAATTCGCCACGCCAGAG
>CAIOHJ010000042.1 GCA_903858085.1 uncultured Chloroflexota bacterium | reverse complement strand
CTGCCCACTGCTTCGGGGTCAGCTTGGGCGTTGACCTGTGTGGCGCCGAGCGCCAACAGCCACACGCTCAACAACAAAGCTCCAATCAAACGCATAGACGATAAACTCCTTTTATACATTGACCTATGTCACAAAAACGGCAGGTACACTCCTGCGTTTCCAATATAGCAGACAAGCCCACCCCAACCGGGGATGGACGAAGCCTGCCAACAGGCATAAAATTTTTTCTGGGGAGTACCTGACTACTGACGGAGACATTGCGGGAGAGATCTCCCTGCCAATCGGCCGCGAAAAGACAATCAAAAAGAGGCAGCCCCTCCGAGTGGGTGAGCAACCTCTGCAAAAATGCCCCTGAACAACTGGATTAGTTGAACTGAAAAACGAGGGGCGACCAGTGGGGATTGAACCCACGACACCCAGAGCCACAATCTGGTGTTCTACCGCTGAACTATGGCCGCCATATTCAAGCTACTGCTGCGCAACGGACAGGCGTTGCTGTCTATCCCAGATCTGGCTGGGGGACAGGGATTCGAACCCCGATTGATGGATCCAAAGTCCATAGTCCTGCCGTTAGACGATCCCCCATCGAGGAAATATCCCCTTCAGGTGCCGAGACCCAGACTTGAACTGGGGACACCAGCATTTTCAGTGCTGTGCTCTACCGACTGAGCTATCTCGGCTTTTTTTTCAGGAAAAAGGCCGGCTTGCAGCCGACCCCTCCGAGAGCGGGCGATGAGATTCGAACTCACGACCTTCTCCTTGGCAAGGAGACGTTCTACCGCTGAACTACGCCCGCATAGTTGCCTGCATACAAGTGGACCCGGTCGGATTCGAACCGACGATCTTCTCCTTGCAAAGGAGACGCCTTCCCGCTAGGCCACGGGCCCACGCCTGGTCTCGCCACGTGGTGCCGACGAGAGGACTCGAACCTCCACACCTAGCGGTAATAGATCCTAAGTCTATCGCGTCTGCCAATTCCGCCACGTCGGCATCGCTGCCGTCATCTTTGCAAGAGTATAGACCAGGATGCGTTGCCGTGCAAATTCGTGAAGCACTGAATCTCAAGAACTGTCACAGCCGCAGGAGGCACGCAAAACCAGCTGCGAAGGCAGGACCTCGACTCGCGGGGCCGCCGGTTCAGAAGCCAGCGCAGCAAAGAGGATCTCACACGCTCGCTGTGCGATCTGCTCGATCGGCTGCTGCGTCGTCGAAATCGTCGGCGAAGTCAGCTCCATCCAAGGCACATTGTCGTAGCCAAAAATGGCCAGCTGCCGGGGAACGCGCACCCCCAACTGGTTGCAGGCCTTGACCGCCCCCATCGTGATCGACTGGCTGGTCGCCAGAATGGCGTCGACCTGCTGCACAGCCGCCAGATGACAGGCAAAATCAAAGGCAGAGGAACCCACATAGTCGGTTTCAAAAAACAACGTCTCGTCCAAAGAGCCATTCTCCCGCAGCGCCTGTCGATAGCCTTCGATGCGCTGGCGTGTGTTGCTCCCTTGCAGCGGCATATGGATCACACCGATTCGCCGGCGACCATGTGCCAGCAGATGCAAGGCTGCCTGGTAGCTGATTTCAAAATTGTTGGTGACCACACTGCAGGTGCCCGGCACAGGGCGCTCGATCGCGACCACCGGAATCAGCGACGCCGCATACTGCAGATGCTCCACAGCCCCCGAGTCTGCCGGACAGAGGATCAGCCCATCCACCCGTTTTGCCAGCATCGTTTCGACAATATTTTTTTCGAGCGACAGATCTTCTTCGCTGACCGCCAGGAAGGTGTCAAATCCTTGCTGGCGGGCATGACGCTGGACCAGACGAACCGAAGCAGGCGTCACCGGGCTGGTAATGTTGGTGAGGACCAGGCCGATGGTGCGCGTCTCCTGTACCTTGAGGCTGCGGGCCACGAGGTTGGGCTGATAGTTCAACCGCTCCACTGCCTCCAGCACCTGCTGCCTCAGCTGGGGGGCCACATATTTTTCTTTGTTGTTGATGACCACCGAAGCCGTCGCAGCTGAAACGCCAGCCGCTCTGGCGACGTCGGTGATGGTGACTCGCTGCTGCGCCATAAAGCCTCCCTGTATCGCGGCTGGCCTGCCCAGCCTGCGCGACTTCTGTTGTACGGTTTGGCCCTGAATCATACCACACCCTGCCCAGAAGCTCTTCCCCAAACAGCCCTGGGGGAGGTTTGGGGAAGAGCTGCCCCACACCCTTTTTGTGGGTTGACTTGGCTGCCCAGGTTTGCTATAATCCCATTATTCTCTAGCGAAACGTTTTTCTAAACAAACATAAGGTTTTTTATGCGCTACGTTGCTTTTCCTGGGCACCCACTGCCCGTATCACAGGTCTGTCTGGGCACCATGATGTTTGGCGACAAGTGCGATGCAGCCCTCTCCGAGGCGATCGTCGCCAGGGCACTGGCATTGGGAATCAACGCGTTTGACACCGCCGCCATGTACTCGGCAGGCGCCAGCGAACAGTACCTGGGCAATGCCCTGAAGGCAGCCCCCCGCGAACAGCTGTTTGTCGCTACCAAGGTCGTCAAAGGTGTCGACCGCCAGAGCATCCTGGCCAGCCTCGACGAATCGCTGACACGACTTCAAATGGCGTATGTCGATCTGTATCTCATCCACTGGCCCGTGCAGGGCATGAACCTGACCGAAATGATGGGGGCCCTGAACGAGGTGGTTCGCGCTGGAAAGAGCCGCCTGGTCGGCTGCTGCAATTTCCCAGCCTATCTGCTGGCCTCCGCCAATGCCGTCGCAGCTGCCCGCGGCTGGGCACAGCTGCGCTGCAACCAGGTCGCCTACAATCTGATGGAGCGCGGGATAGAGGTCGAAATCCTGCCACAGGGCTCTTTGGAACAACTTGCCATTACCGCCTATCGCCCCCTGGCCATCGGCCTGCTGACCGGTCGTTTTTTGCCAGGAATGCCGATGGATGCGGCCACGCGCGGGATGACCGACGCACGGGTGTTGACCTGGCTTTCTCAGCACGGTCGCTCGCTCGAACGGTTTGTGGCCTATGCCCAAGCCAAGGGGCTCCACCCAGCCCAGCTCGCCGCCGCCTGGGTGATGCACCACCCAGTGGTGACCCAGCCGATCCTGGGCGTCAGCTCGCTCTCCCAGGTGGAGTCAGCCGTCCAGGTCCCTGACATCCTTCTCTCCCCTGCAGAACGCCAGGAGATCACCGACCTGTTTCAGACCGAAGTCACCGAAGAAGGGCTGCAGCGCTTCCCAGGCACCCGCTACAACTTCCCCCGCATGCGCCGCACCCTGACCCTGGCTGTGAGGGAGTAGAATGCAGGCCAGCCATGCAGGACATCTGCCAGATGCGCCGCTGTTGGAGATGCGCAGCATCAGCAAATCCTTTCCAGGCGTGCAGGCGCTCCACCAGGTGAGCCTCGAGCTGCGGGCAGGGGAGGTTCGCGCGTTGGTCGGCGAAAATGGGGCCGGCAAATCGACGCTCATCAAACTCCTCGCCGGCGTCTACCAGCCGACCGAAGGTCAGATTTTGTTGGACGGCCAGCCGCAGCTGATCCGGGACCCCGCCCACGCGCTCCGGCTGGGCATCGTCCCGGTGCACCAGGAAGTCAACCTGGAACCCTATCTGTCGATCGCCGAAAACATCTTGATTGGCCGGCAGCCGCGCAACCGCTTCGGGCTGATCGACTTTGGACAGATGAACCGGGAGGCTGCCCGCTGGCTTGCGGAGCTGGGGGTCGCCACCGACCCTGCCCTGCCGCTCGGCATGTGTTCGATCGCCGAACGGCAGATGGTGGCGATCGCCCGCGCGGTTTCGCTCGATGCACGGGTCGTGATTTTTGACGAGCCGACCTCCTCGCTGACGCTGCGCGAGACAGAACGGCTCTTCTCTGTGATCCGGCGTCTGCAGGCCAAAAAGATTGCGGTCCTCTATATCTCACACCGTATGGAGGAAATTTTTCAGATCTGTGACACCCTGACCGTCTTGCGCGACGGGGCCCTGGTGGCCACCCAGACGCTCGACACGGTGACCACCGACAGCGTGATCCGAATGATGATCGGGCGCGAGCTGCAGGATCTGTACCAAAAACAGGCAACAGCAGTCGGCCCTCCCGTGCTCGAGGTGAAACAGCTCACGGTCCAGGGAATTTTGAATGACATCTCGTTGACCCTGCACCGAGGCGAGATTCTGGGGGTAGCCGGTCTGGTCGGTGCCGGGCGCACCGAGCTGGCGCGTGCGATCTTTGGCGATCTGCCCTACCAGAAGGGCGAACTCTGGGTGGAGGGCAGACAAATCCGCCCGACCTGCCCCGACGACTGCATTGCGGCAGGCATCGGGCTGGTGCCAGAGGACCGCAAAGAGCAGGGGCTGGTGCTGCCCATGCCGGTCAAAAACAACATCTCGCTGGCCGTGCTGAACAAACTCTCCTGGCTGGGGGTCATCCGGCCGCGCCAGGAGACAGCGCTGGCACAGGATTCTGTGCGCCGTCTGGCCATCAAGACCCCCTCGATCCAGCAGCAGGTGCAGTACCTGAGCGGGGGCAACCAGCAACGGGTGGTGATTGCCCGGTGGCTGGCGACCCACCCCAAAGTGCTGCTGGTCGACGAGCCGACGCGCGGCATCGATGTGGGGGCCAAGTCAGAAATCTATGGCTTGCTCAACCGTCTGGCCAGCCAGGGGGTGGCAATCCTGATGATCTCCTCTGAATTGCCCGAAATTCTGGCGATGAGTGACCGCATCCTGGTGATGTACCAGGGCAGGATCCGGGCGGAGCTGCCGGGCCCGCAGGCCACCGAGGAGAGCATCCTGCGCTTTGCAACGGGCCAGGCAGCATGACCAAAGAGCAGGAGAAGGCGACGATGCACAAGACAGCACAGCCCCTGGCCCAGCCCCCAGGGGGAGCAGGCTTCGACCCACACGGCGCGCTGGCAGAGCTGCGCCATTTTCTGGCGGCCAACCCGGCGTTCATCATCCTGGCCGGGCTGATGGGGCTTGGCGCATTTTTGTCGCCGGTCTTTTTGACCCCCCAGAATCTGCTCAACATTTTGTGGACAGTCTCGGTGTTGGGCATTGTGGCGATGGGGCAGACGATCCTGCTCATCACCGGCAACTTCGACATGTCCGTCGCCTATGTGGTTGGGCTGGCGGGCATCGTGGCGGTGATCAGCCAGCTGTGGGGCGCAGGCTTTGGCCTCTCTCTGCTGCTGGGGCTGCTGGCGGGCGCGCTGATCGGTCTGTTGAATGGGAGCCTCATTGTCTGGACGCGCGCCAACGCCTTTTTGATCACACTCGGCACCAGCATCCTGGTCTATTCGGTCAACCTGATTCTGACCCAGTCCAAGACCTGGTATGCGTCGGTCGACAGCTTCTTGTTGTTGGGGCGGGGCAAGCTCTTTGATTCGCTGCACTACTCGGTCCTCCTCTTTTTCCTGTTGGGGGTCGTGCTGGAGCTGATGCTGCGGCACACGACCTTTGGCCGTTCGCTCTTTGTGATCGGCTTCAACCCGCGGGCGGCCACCCTGGCCGGGCTCAGGGTGGCCCCGCTCAAGCTGGCCACCTATGTCTTTTGTGGCACCACGGCAGCGCTGGCCGGGCTGATCATGACCGCGCGCACGGGCAGCACCGTCGCCAATGCGGGTGTCGGGATGGATTTTGATTCGCTGATCGCGGCTGTTTTGGGCGGAACCAGCCTCTTTGGCGGGCGCGGGGGCACCCTGCGCACGGTCGTCGGCGTCCTCATCCTGGGCGTCCTCAACAATCTGCTGGTCCTGCTCAACGTGCCCTACGAGGCACAGCAGATCGCCAAAGGGCTGGTCTTTCTCTTGGTCGTCTGGATGGACGGCTTTTTACAGAAGCGGTAGGCCAAGGAGCTGCAACCACCATGTTGACAAAGATGCGCCATTTTGTTTTGCAAAACAACGTTGTCTTCTTGCTGCTGCTGTTGATCCTCTGTTTTGGCTCGACGACAGGTCCGCTGTTTTTGAACGAGCAGAACCTCCACAATATCGCCCGCCAGATCTCGTTTGACATTCCGCTGGCCCTGGCGCTGACGATCGTCTTGGTCGCCGGCGGGATCGACCTTTCTGTCGGGTCGGTGCTGAGCATGGCAGCCGCGTTGACCATGGGGTTGCAGCCGCTGGGCACCTGGTTGGCTGTCGGGGTCGCGCTGCTCTTCGGCGCTGCGGTCGGCCTGATCAATGGGCTGCTGGTGACCAAAGGCAGAATCGTCCCCTTCATTGCCACCCTGGGCACCATGACCGTCGTGCGCGGCGCCATGCTGACCTACACGCGCCAGCAGCCGATTCCGGGCAGCGACCCAGCGTTCACCTTCTGGGGGGCAGGCTCGCTGGGCCCTGTGCCAGTCCCCATTCTGGTGGTGGCCCTCCTCTGTGTCGGGGTGCATCTCCTGCTCACCTACACCCAGTTCGGCCGCAACCTCTATGCGATCGGCGGCAACGCCGACGCAGCGTTCCTGGCTGGCATCCAGATCGAACGCAACAAGGTGATGGCCTTTGTGCTCAGCGGGCTGCTGGCCGCCGTTTCCGGGGTGCTGATCGCGTCGCGGCTCAACGCATCGACGGTGCACATCGGGCTCGACTCAGGGCTGTGGGCGATCGCCGCAGCCATTATCGGAGGGGCCAGCCTGACTGGAGGCAAAGGCAGCACCCTGGGTGCCGTGCTGGGGGTGGTCACCCTCGGGGTGCTGGTGAACGGCATGAATCTGCTGGGCGTACATACCTATTACCAGATCGGCGTTCGGGCCGTCATTCTGATCGCGGTGGTGGCTGTCGACGCGCTTTCAGCAGCCAATCTGCGCAAAAAACTCGTGATGCAGTCCTACGGCAACCGGGAATAACCGGGCTGACACCGAACGCTTTCTGCAGCCCCCACAAAGGTCCGTTCTACAAGAGGAGGTGATGGCAGAGAGCACAACAGAGAAAAAACCGACAGGTCCTTTGTTCCAATCATCGTTTTGTTCAGGCTTTTTTCAAAAGGAGAATCCAGCAATGAAAAAGCAACTGGGATTGTTCGCAGGGATGGCTGTTTTGTTCCTGGCAGGCTGTACAGCGCTGCCAGCCGTTGCCCCCCCTGCCGCCTCGGAGGCAGAAGGGGCAACCAGCCCAGCAGCAGGAGAGCCGTTCGAGATCTGCGTGGTGCACAACAACGCCGACCACCCTTCCATCACGGCCATCGTGCAGGGCATGGACGAAGAAGCCAGCCTCTTCAACGCCAACGTCACCTACTTTGACCCTGCCTTTGACCCACAAAAACAGGCCGCAATGATCGAAGACTGCATCGCCCGCCAGGCCGATGTGATCGTCGTCAACGCTGTAGACCCCACGGCTGCGATCGCCCCCATCCAGAAAGCAGCCGAGGCGGGCATCCCGGTCATCACCCAGAACGCCGACATCGCGCCCGAAGGCAAAGGCTTCACCGAAACCTTTGTCGGCTCGCAGTCCTACGACCAAGGGCTGGCAGTCGGCAAGATGATGGTCGGCAGACTGGGCGACAAAGCAGCCAAAGTCATCTTCCTGGGCGGCAAGCCTGGCCAGACCGACTACGTCAACCGCGTTCAGGGTGCCCAGGACGCCTGGGCAGCGGCAGGGGTCTCCTACGAAGTGCTCGCCGACCAGCCGGCCGAATGGAGCAAGGACAAGGCCCTCGCCGTGATGCAGGATCTGCTGACCCGCTACCCGACCGGGATCGACGCCGTCTATGCGGTAGACGACCCGATGGCCATGGGAGCGCTGGAGGCGATCAAGGCGGCCGGACGTGAAAAAGAGATCGCCGTCTTCGGCACCAACGGCAACACCGACGCCTGTCAGGCCATTCAAAGCGGCGACATGGCAGGCACCGCGCTCCAGATGAGCTATCTGGTGGGCGTCTACGCAGTCCGGGCAGCCTACGACATCCATACAGGACGGATTGTTCCCGAAGCAATCCTGGCACCGACCGCTCCGGTCACGCCAGAAAACATCGACCAGTGGCTGCCGATGTGCTGGTAGGGTCTCGGCTGCACAGGGCGTGCAGCTGAAAGGAAGTGAGGAGGGCGGAGAGGAATTTCCTTTCCGCCCTCCTGGGGGCAAGAGCGATTGCCCGACAGCAAAACCCACAGAAAGAAGAAACACCTATGTCGCGCACCGTTCGGATCGTCACCTCATCGTTCGCCACGTTGGAAGACACACGCCCTCCTTACAACCTGCGCCACCCCACGCTGCAGGAAAACCTGGCGACCGCGCACTCGATTCTGGAAACAGCCCGCAGCTACCGACCGGACCTGGTTTTGCTGCCGGAGGCCTTTCCGCTGGCCGGCATGCCGCTGGCCCGCCTCTCAGAGGTCGCCGAACCGGTGCCAGGTCCGATCTACGAAATGCTCGCCGCACACTGCCGGGCCGGCCATTTCAATCTGGTGGCGGGCCATGTCACCGTCGAGCAGGGTCACTATTACAACCAGGCGCTGGTGCTCGACCGCAGCGGAACGCTGGTCGGAAGCTACCGCAAAAATTATCCGGTGGAAGAGGAAATTCGCTGCGGTGTCGAACCGGGCAGCCAACCCGCTGCCTTCGACCTGGATTTTGGCCGCATCGGCGTCGCCATCTGTTTTGACCTGAACTGGCCCTCGCTGTGGGCCGCATTGGAAGCACAACAGATCGATTTTGCTTGTTGGATTTCGGCCTACGAAGGCGGCTTCCCGGTCAAAAGCTATGCTTGGACCCACCGCTACCCGATCGTCTCTTCCGTCTGGCCCTACCACGCCCGGGTCGTCGATCTGACCGGCGAAGTGCTGACCTCCACCTCGCGCTGGTCCCGCATTGCCGTCTGCGACCTTCCACTCGACCGTGTGCTGCTCCACACCGACCTGCAGATCGACAAGATCGCCCAGATTCAGGCCCGCTACGGCGATGCGGTGGCTGTCCGCACCTACACCGAAGAGCACTGGATCCTGCTGGAAAGCCGTTCCCCTGAACTCAGCGTCCAGAGCATCCTGGAGGAGTATGACCTGGTGAGCTACCAGGACTATCTCCGACGCTGCACCGCTGTGCGCGACCAGACCCTGGCCCGGTCGAGCGAATTTCAGGCGTAGCGTCCCTTGGGAAATGAGACCGGGAGCGGCACGCACCGGTGGCTTCGACAAGCTCAGCCACCGTGGCAGAAACTCGGTTTTTTGTCCGCTGGACGATTTAAGTCCACGTGCGCCAGCAGACTCTGGCACCGGGAGATCGGCGTTGCATGGACCCCAATTTGTTTCCAGCTGCGGGTCGGCGCGCAGGGCGGCCTGCCCCAGCGCAGCGCCAGAGCGGATTACCGCAGTGTGACTGGCAGAAAAATGCTTTGGGCAGATGCCTCCGGTGGCGTCGCCGGGGTGGGTGTCGCCGGGGTGGGTGTCGCCAGGTTTTCCCAAGCCAGGGCTGCCTGTGCGGCACCGTACAGATCAACGAATTCGACGACGATCGTATGGGTACCTGCCGTCAGGGGCACATCGACCGTATCTGTCCGGCAGCAGCGCTCCCATTCGTCTGCGTGCAAAACGCCATCGATCCACAGGCGCATCCCGTCATCATGTGTCAGGGAAAAACGATAGGTACCTGCCGCCAGGCTGAGCGAACGTGTCCAGCGCACCGAGAAATCAACAGCGACAGGCTCCGCAGGAGAGGTATTGCCCCAGCTGAAGTTGAGGGAGGGATCGTTGCGCACCATCACAGGGTCGCCGGCCAGCGTCAAGTTGTTGAAATACTCGCCGTACCACGCATTCTGGGCAGCTGTCGGGATTGCTGCATAGTCGGCAGCCACTGACTGATTGGCATCCATGAGCAGCGTCACTGGGTTGCTGGCGCCTGCCAGATTTTCGCGCCAGCGGACAAACTGCTGGCCTGCGTTGGGGATCGCTTCTACACGCACCGCGGCACCTGAGCGGTAGCCCACGCCCGCGCACGAGGGGGCTGGGCTGGTCTCGATGCGCCCGTCTGCTGATGTAGCCGCCTGGAGGCTGTGGCAGGGGCTGTAACGTGCCACGATGTTTCTGTCGTAATCGACGACCAGACTCACGGACGCGCTGGTGCTGCTGACGTCGCCTCCCCAGCCGACAAATTCTGCATCGGTTGGCGGCGTAGCGGAAAGCGTCACTGTGCTGCCAGCCATGTATTTTGTATCGTTGGTTGGGCAATTGGGCAGCGGTGATCGGGTGATCTGGCCGGCCGGCACCGCTGGATCCTGGGTGATCGTCAGGTCGTAGCAGGCTGTGATTTTTTCCCACCACACCTTGAGCACGGCGCTGCCCCCGCTGTCGAACCAGTTGACGAAGATGGGGTGGTCGCCGGCAGGAAGCCAGATCTCTGCGGTATCCTCGCGGCAGCAGCTCCCCCATTCGTTCATGATCTCTTCTCCGGCCACACTGATCTTGACGCCGTCGTCGTGGATGGCGTGGAAGCGGTACAACCCGGCGTCAAATTTGGCAAGCCGCGACCACTCACCGGAGAAATCTGCGTAAATGCCATACCCAGGCCCGCTGCTTCCCCAGTCGTGATCGAGAGAACCGGATCCCTCCAGCCGACGCAAGACGTAGCTGTCCGAAGGCGAGTTCCAGGCGACGCGGTACGCCCCGCACCACTCGTAGGGGCTGGCAGCACAGTCGGCGTCGAGCGGGGGCAGGTAAGATGTCGGCCCCTGCCACCAGAATTCCAGGCGAGCGTTGCCGTTTTCGCGGCGGTGCGAATACTCGATCTTGACCTCCCAGTTGCCGGCTGGGATATCGACGCCCCAATCCATGCCGGCAAATGAGCCAGCTTCCTCCGCATGCGTCAAGCCAAGCTCTGGGATAAAAATTCGGCAGTAGCCATCCCGGTGGCAGTGGAAGCGATAGCGCCCGGCGACGAACTCGAAGCGCCGTTCGTACAGCACGCTGAAGCGCTCACCAGAGCAGCCGCCCCCTGGGCCGGAGCTGCCCCAATCCTGGGTGAAAGGAATGGAATTGGTGTAATCATCCGCTTTGCAGCGGCCATTGCCCCAGGGATTGTCGCTGTAATAGCCGTTCCAATACTGTGCGCGCCAGCCCGAGGGCGAAGGGGGCGGCGCCACGGAGCGCACCGTCACTGGGATTTCGACGACGGGGCCGATGTGATTGCCCGCCACGCGCAGCTGCCAGCGGCTGGTATAGGTGCCGGGCGAACCGGGCGCGGTCATGCGAAATCCTGCGTCGTTGGCCACGTCAAAGGTATAGGTCTCTCCTGCATTGACAGCGCGCCGCACGCTTTGCACCGGCCAGGCGCCCAGCGTGTTGGTGGTCTCCTCCGGCACGGCGTGCAGATGGTCGCCGCGCGAGAGCAGCAGCTGCCCGCTCAGAATCCGCATCGTCACCGCAGGGTTGAACGACTCACCCGGGTTGACTGTGTGGCTGGAGACGCTCACAATCTCAATGCTGCTCCCGTTGGGCGGGGGGGGCTGTGTGGGCAGCGGCGTTGCCGTCGGATTGGGCGGCTGGGTAGGGCGTGGCGTCGATGTGGGGGGCGGCTGGGTCGTCGGGCGAGGAGTGGGGGGCGGTAATGAACTACCCGTATTCCACGATGTGATGAATGAATTGTAAGCGATTTGAGAGAGGCGTCCCCAGTCAACTTCATCGAAGTCAAACGTTGCGTAGCTGCCGCTTGGCCAGTTCGGCATACGCGTGACAGGGTCGCCATTGCTCAGTATCGGATGCATGACCGTAGCAACCATAAAGTGTATGTGTTCGGCTGTACAAAAACCAGTACACCCCTGACGTCCCAAGACACTCCCCTGTTCGACCCAGGCACCTTCTTGAATATTGGCTGGGATGGAATTATATGCCAGATGCATGTACCAAGAATACTCAGCGGTACCGTGACGAATCACAACGGCATTCGACCATCGCCAACAACTGGCATTATTGCATCGGTTGGTGTCTGGGCTCGTGTCTTTGCGAAAAACCACTGTACCGCCTTTGGCCGCGCGTACAAGATAGTCCCCTCCAATATTGAAATCAGCCGCTGCATACCCATGATAGGACTGACCATTGATAGTGCAATTATTCAGGACACACCAGATTGTTGCCGGGAACCCACCTGACCACGGCAGTTTATAGCCGCTATAGTGGGCAAGCGGTGTGCTTGGCACCAGCGTTCCGAGCAGGTAGTTTTTTGTTGGCTCATCAATCATGGATGGCGGGATTTCTTTCATCCACATTTGCCACATGGATGTCGGGGGGAGAGCTACCTGCCAGGGGTCGTCCTGACCCGCTTGGCGCAGGAGGGCGACTGTCGCCAGATTCACACGTTGTTGGGATGAATCCATTGGAGGTTGCAGGTAGGCATAAGCCCATTCCCCGTCGACCGTGATCGATTGGATAGCTGGTACCAGATTAGAGGGCTGATCACCCAGTGCTCCAGCTGTCGCGCGTGCCCATAGCGCTTGCTGCAATGCTGCTATCACGGCATCCTCTTCATCATTTGGCTGGTGCGGCGTCAATGGAACTTCTTGGCGGATGTCTGTATCCCCAGCCCCTGCGGCAGCCTGTGGCAAATGGGCAATTTCAGAGAGAAAGAGGAGAATCACAAAAAGCACAACCCCGATGCCGCTCCATTTTATGTTCGCCTTTGACATCAAAATAGGCCTGCGCTTTCATGATTGTACAAATCAGCCAGAATAGTCCATCACAAACGGCGGTATGAAAATCACTGTTGTGCCACGAAGGCGATGGCAAAAGCGATTTTATTCTCCCGCCAGGGTTGCACACAGTTGACAATAACAAAACCATACTTGCTCCGTGTCACCCGCATACGAATTACTCCACCGTAATCGGCGGCAAAAGGAGGGAGGGGACAGTCGGCGCAGCAATCTCCAGAGCTGCACTCTGTGTACTCTCGCCAGGAAGCGTGAAAGAATCGATGTCGTAGCGAGCATCGGCCAGCCATATGCCAGTGTCAGCAACAAACTGCCTCCTACAATACAGTGTTGGCTGCAGGGGGATCAAGGGAAAATGTCCTGTAGTGATTCCTATGTTGAGGGAAGATGCGCGACAAACCCGGCCTGGCAGGCGAGGGCGTGCAGCTGCTGGCGCCGCATAGCACGCTGTGCTGGATCGTACGAAAGTTGAAATAGTTTGTAGAGGTGGCTGATGTAGTTGCGAACAGAAGCTTCTGAAAGCCCCAGCGACTCGGCAATCACCGGGCGCGTCACCCCGCGCACATAGAGCGAAAAGACGGCGATCAGGGTGGGGTTGGTAGCATTGCGCTCCTCTGCTGTCCGCAACAGCATCGCCAACTCCGGCAACTTCTGCATCAACAAAAAACCAGCAGCGACTTCACGCTCTAACACATCACGCACGATCGGATCCAAGGTGCTGCCCAGGCTGCCGAATGGATCTACAGCGTTCTGGTTGAGCACATCCAGCGCGCGGCGGCGCACGACACTGTCCGTGTGCTGAAGAAGCGGCTGTACAGCCGTGCGGCCTTCATCGCGCAGGTGTCTGACCAGGATCTGCTCGGCCAGAGTGGGAAAAATGCCCTGCGCCAGCGCGTAGGCACAGAGCAGAGCCATGATCTGAGGGTGCCACCAGTGAGGCAAGTACTCGATGCGGCGCTGCGCCATCCACGCCAGCGCGTCTGCCAGCGCCGCACTGGCCTGCGGCAGTTGCCCCAGGTCAATGTAATTGGCAGCAAGGTGCCAGCGGATCGTGCAGACAGAGAGCGGATCCGCAGATTGCTCAAAAAATGCCAGCGCCTGCATCAACAGCTGCACAGCGTCGTCCAGCCGTCCTGTCAGATGGTGAAGCACAGCAAGAAAAACGCTGAAGCTCATGGCCTGGCCGTGATCCTGGGTCTGCAGTACCTGCTGCAAGAGCCGACGCGCACCCGTGTACTGTCCCTGCAAAATCGCCAGCCACGCCCGATGAACGTCGATCCAGCACAGGAAGAGCGTGAAATCCAGCTGGCGAGTCAGCTGCTCGGTCTCATCATACCAGCGCTGCGCAGCGCCATAATCGCCCAGCGCGCGAGCCAGGTTGCCGGCCACAAGGCGATTGTAGACCCGCTGCTTGCGTTGATCGGTCTGGTCAGCCACTATCACGGCGCGCTGCGCAAGCACCATGCCCTGTGCCAGCAGCCCCTGATACCAGTGCCAGTGAGCGTCTTTGTTCAGGATCGCCACCTGCTGGGCAGGCCCCAGCGACACCACCCGCTGCAACTGGATCGCTCGCTGCAGGTAGCTGGCCGACGCCTGGTATCGTCCCGTCTGATTGTGAAAACTGAAGAGCGTGAGCAGCGCGTCGCACGCTCCGGCCAGATTACCGCTTGCTTCATACAGGCTGAGGGCGCGGAACGCCATTGCCTCGCCCTGCGCATAGAGGCCGGAATCCGGGGCCAATGCCGCCACGCGCAGGAGCGTGTCGGCCTTCAACCCGCGATCGTCCAGCCGAGTCTTGTGCAGCAGTTCATCGGCCAACTGTGTATAGACACGCGCCAGCCCCAAGTCCTCACGCATGTGATGGAGGCGCACAAGCTGTATTGTCGCGTTCAGCGCTTCCGCCCATTCAGCGCCGGCCAGGGCGCGCAGGCGCGCCTGCTCCAGGCTGATGGCCGCAGCCTCCTGCTCCCCTGCTGCCATCTGAGCCTTGCCCTGTAGCGTCAGCAGGCGCGGCGAAGCAGCCAGCCGTTCGGGCGGTAGCCTGCGCAAGATTGGCAGAAGCTGACTGAGGCTGCTTTCACTCCATGCCAAGGAGGCCTCAAGCAGCGATTCTTCTACAGTTCCGTAGTCGTGCGCTTCCAGATTGCTCAGAAGTTGCCGGACAATTTCGGGAATATCCAAAGCATCATTCATCCTAG
>CAIOHJ010000041.1 GCA_903858085.1 uncultured Chloroflexota bacterium | reverse complement strand
GCCGATAAATTGCAAAGAACTCTGAATGCGGTTGATGCCGAAGTGGACCGAGTAGGGGAAATGGGGGTTCAACAACAGGAAATCGACGATGTGGCGGGGCTGGACGTTGGCTGTGTAGACTTTGCTGTAGGCTTCGTAGGCCGCGAACCCACGCAGCAGACCCACCCAGTCCAGATAGGTCTGTTGGTCGACGGCGTCCTGTTCCAGTGCGCTGGAATAGAGCTCGCGAAAGTCGACGTTGAGCGCGTCGGCGGTCTCGCTGGCTCTCTCCAGATAACGGCCGATCTGGACGAAATGCCAGCCTTGGTCGCGGGTGATGCGTGCGTCGGTGATTCCCTGGAACCGGTAGACCTCCTGGTTGATTGCGTGGTAGAAACTGTGCAGCTGGCCGCTCCACAGATCATCCATGCGCTGGTTGCGCACGGCCAGGTACATCTGGTTGATCTGCTCCCACATTTGCGAATTGATCTGCTCGCGCACCTGGCGGGCATTTTCGCGGGCAGCGGCGATACAGTTGACAATGGAGCTGGGGTTGTTTTCGTCGAAGGTGAGCAGAGCGGAGAGATGATAATCAGAGTTTTCGGCCTCTGTGTACTCCTCTTCGCCGACCAGCGTCATGAGCAGCCGACGGCGCCGCCGCCGGGCAGCATCGACGGCTTGTTCGGTCACGATCGTCATGTGGACATCAAACTGGCGGGCGATATGGTCGGCCCGTTCCAGATAACGGCTCATCCAGTAGAGGCTGTCGGCAACGCGCGAGAGCATGGCGTTCATAAGCGGTCTGGTTCCTTCCGTGGGGTGTGTACCATCGTTCGGACGGGGGCTCAGCGTGTCAGCACCCAGGTGTCTTTGCTGCCGCCGCCTTGCGACGAGTTGACAACCAACGACCCGCGCCGCAGCGCGACCCGGGTCAGACCCCCTGGCAGGATCGTGACGCGTTTGCCGTACAGAATGTAGGGGCGCAGGTCGACGTGGCGTGCCTCGACCTGGCCTTCCAAAAAACAGGGCGCCCGTGACAGGTGAATCGTCGGCTGGGCGATGTAGTTGCGCGGGTTGGCCTCGATCAAGGTGCGAAAGGTGGCTCGTTCCTCGGCTGTGCTGTGGGGCCCGACCAGCATCCCGTAGCCGCCGGATTCGCCGACCGCCTTGACCACCAGGCTGGCCAGGTTGTCCAGCACATAGCGACGTTCGTGCGGCTCCCCACACTGGTAGGTTTCGATGTTGGGGAGGATCGCATCTTCCCCCAGATAGTAACGGATGATGGCTGGCACGTAGGCGTAGATCGCTTTGTCGTCGGCGACGCCGGTGCCGATCGCATTGGCCAAGGTGATGTTGCCGCTTCGATAGGCGTTGAACAGACCGGCAACCCCCAACATCGAGTCGCGACGAAAGACCAGCGGGTCGGTGAAATCGTCGTCGATCCGACGGTAGATGACATCGACCCGCCGCAGCCCGGCGGTGGTGCGCATATAGACGATGTTGTCGTGCACGGCCAGGTCTCGTCCTTCGACCAGCGGAATCCCCATCTGGCGGGCCAGGAAGGTGTGCTCAAAGTAGGCGGAGTTGTAAACGCCGGGCGAGAGCAGCACAATGGTTGTTTCTTCGCCGCTGACCGGCGAGAGCGCAGCCAGCGTGTTTTGCAGCGCCTGCCCATAAAATTCCAGCGGGCGCACCCCGTACTGGCTGAACAACCCTGGAAAAATGCGCTTCATCACCTGGCGGTTGGCCAGCATGTAGGAGGCGCCTGACGGCACGCGCAGGTTGTCTTCGAGTACGGCAAACCGCCCATCGGTCAGACGGATCAGATCGGTGCCGGTGATCGCCACATAGACACCATGGGGCACATCCAGCCCGCGCATCTCGCGACGGTAATGTTTGCTGCTGTAGACCATCTCCCTGGGCACCACCTTGTCCGCCAAAATCTGCCCTTGATGGTAGATGTCGTGCAAAAACAGATTGAGCGCTGTGATGCGTTGGATCAGCCCCCGCTCGATCGTTTCCCACTCAGCCGCAGCGATGATGCGCGGCAGCAGGTCGTAGGGAAAAATGCGTTCCGTGCCGCGCGCGTCGCTGTAGACGGTAAAGGTGACCCCCTGGTGTAAAAAGGAGAGATCGGCGCTCTGCTGTCTGGCTTCCAGTTCGCTGGGGGAGAGTTCCAGCAGCCGGTTGAACAAGGTCAAGTACTGTGGCCTTGGCCTGCCGTCCGGCGCAAACATCTCGTCGTAGGCATCGTCGAGCTGGTAGGCTTGAAAACGCCGATCTTGCGTGGCTGTCACCTGCCTCGCTGTCACCTGCCTCGCTTCCGCCATGGCTCCCCTCCTGTACATTCTGCTGCTGACTGCTGACCTGCACCACAGCCATTATACGTGTGTCAGCCCAATTCACACAATTCTGAAGAATAGATGTGACATAATGTGCACTTTGAACAGCATCTGATTGTGCACTCTGCATGATTTCTGTGAGGAGGGGGGGGGGAGAGCTGTCGCTTCGTGTGCCAGCAGCTGGTTCCAGTCCCAGGCTCCTGGCTGAGCGCCGTCCATACAGAGGCGCCCAGCCGCCAGGCCCCGAACATGGTCAGCAGATAGTCCAGGCCGTTGTGGGCGAAGATGCCGACCCGGTCGCCGGCGCTGACCCCCAGCCCGGCCAGCGCGCCGGCGGCCTGCTCCATCCCGGCTGCTGCCTGGGCATAGGTCAGCGCTCGGCCGCGGTCGATCCAGCGCAGTGCAACTGCATCAGGGGTACGGTGGGCCCCTCGATAGAGCAGATCTTGAAAACGCATCGGTCATTTCTCCTGTGGCAAGCGCTATTCTTTTGTGTAGGGTGTCAT
>CAIOHJ010000040.1 GCA_903858085.1 uncultured Chloroflexota bacterium | reverse complement strand
CTGGCGTGCCTGAAGGTAAAAGGTGGTGAGGAACGATTGTCCGGGGATCAGCGCCTGCTGGGGCAGCAGCGCAGCTGCCAGGACGATCGTTTCGCCCCAGGCCGCCTTGGGCAACAGCCAGAGGGTGCCTTGGCCGGGAAACGCCATCGGCGCATAGCCTTGCGCCGCAGCATAGTCCAACAGCGCCTGCTCGCTTTCGGCGTCGTTGTCGTGGATACCGGTAAGGATTGCCTGGGGAGGCGCTGTTCCTGAACGGGCAGCCAACTCCTCGGCTCCTTTGAGCCCAAACCGGGCCCGTTCGGCGGGCGCCAGGAGGGGAGCTACACGCCAGCCGAAGGGGCCTGTGACAAAGGCCGGGTCGATTGGTTTTTTTCCTTCCAAAACATAGGTGGGGGCCAAGGTGACGACCGGCTCCTCGCCTGCCAGCGACGCCAGATATTCGCCGCGAGCATGGACTTTGAGTGGAAGCCATTCGGCTGGCTCAAACAGAATCGCCAGCCCTTCGACATCGCGTGGGAGTGCCAGCAACACTGTGACGAGCCCGGCCGCCCCGATGGCCCGCAGGCTGAAGCGGGGCTGGGCTGTGCGTGCCAGCGCAGCCAGCAAGAGCAGGGCCAGGGTTGGAAAGAGCGCATAAATATATTGGGGCTGGAGCGGCGTCGGGGCAAAGGCGCCGGCCAGCAAACTGGCCAGCAACAGCAACAGAAAGAGCAGTTCGGGGTTGAAACGGATCCGCCACTGGCTGCGCACCAGCGCAGCGCCAGCCAGGGCGGTGACCAGCAGATTGCCCGGTTCGAGGAGATAGAGCAGGGTCTGCACCCCTTTGTGCCCGATGGACATCGGCGCAGTGGTGCCAACAGCGGCATAGTAGGCGGTGTTCAAGCGGGCATAGCTCCAGTTGCCGAACAGAAACTCGGCGGGTGCCTGCCAGAAGGTGTAGAGGACGGGCAGCACTGCGGCCAGCGACCCGATTCCCAGCCAGGCCAGAGAAAACCAGAACTGTCGTTGGCGCCAGTTCAGCCCCAAAAACAGGGCCAGTGCGAACACAGGCAGGGTCAGCAGATACGAAGAGCGGATGCCGGCGGCGCTGCCGGCCAGCCAGCCGATCGGCAGCAGCCAGAAGGCTGGGCGGGTCGTTCGACGCAGCCAGGCAACCTGCAGCGTGCTGGCCAGGAGGGTCAGCAAAACTGGCAGATCGTGGTTCCACGCTGCACCGCTGGCATGTCGGAAGCTCGGTATATGGGTGAGCAGCAGCGTGAGCAGCAGGCCCACCCCCAGCCGTTCGTTGGGGCGTAGATTGCGCAGCCAGCGCAGTGCGGTGATGCAGAGCAGCACCATCAACAGCCAGCTGCTGACCGACGAGACCATGCGTGCGCCGAGCAGCAAAAAATCTGTGAACTGGAAGACCAGCGCGTAGAGAAAACTCAAATTGGGGACATGAAAATAGGGGAAATCGCGATAGGGGAGCAGCCCGTACTGGGCAATCACCGCTGCGCTTGCAACAAACTGGTGTTCGTCGTGGTTGAAGTGGCGGCGCATCGCCAGACCGACGAGCAGCAGGAAGAGCAAAGCAAACCAGAGAAGGGCAACGCCGACCAGCCAGCGGCTGTAGGAGGACGCAAGAAGAGAACGGTCGGCGACAGGCACCGCGCCGGTGTTGGATGCTGTGTGAGGCTTGCTGTGTTGTCTGTCCATCGCCGATGACGTTCCACCAAGGCTGAAGCTTCTCAGTTGCTGCTTCTCAGTTGCTGCTTCTCAGTTGCTGCTTCTCAGTTGCTGCTTCTCAGTATGCCACAGGTCGGCAGCGGCATGAAGCTGCCTGCTCTCCAAGGTTGGCATCACCCAGCCCACAGAACCCACCTGTTGCTCACCGGCAATGGGCGCCGGCCCAGCCTCTACCGCAGCGAGGCCCGGTAGGCTTTGGGAGAAATGCCACACAAGCGATTGAAGTGTGCATAAAACTGACTGGCCGATCCGAAACCAGATTCGAGCGCAATTTCCAGGATCTGCTGGTCGGTGGTGACCAGCAACTGCTG
>CAIOHJ010000039.1 GCA_903858085.1 uncultured Chloroflexota bacterium | reverse complement strand
TCATCCTCAGGGTCTCCACTGAGATCCATTGGGCGGACAACCTTCTCAATGAACGTAATCTCATCAGCAGTGATGCCGTATTTGCGGAAGGCAGGTCATAGCAGGGTACCAGGTCCCGGTCGATGATCGGGTGGTCGGCAAAGTGCTGGCAGGGGTGTGATTCCTGCTCCATTGGGGGAGAGTATACCGAATCGGCGCAGAGAGTTTCGGTCTCTGTCGGGAGGAAGTCAGTGGCCGGTTTCGTGGGCGAGTGTCTGCCGCCGCCCCCTGGCACGCTGACACGGCGCACAGGCAGGCGTCCTGCGCGTCGGCCGACGCGCCGAGCAGACGATGAAAGGAGATCCCCGTCAGGCGCTTGCCCGGGCGCAGCGCCGCACAGGACGCGGCAGGCACGACCAGGTCAGGCAGGCCGCCCGCCTCCCACGCCCCCACCAGCAGAACACCCGTGCTGAGAGTAGCGCAGTGGAAACGCGCAGGGCTTGCAAGGGACAGAGGGACGGCCTCGCCAGGCTGTTTGACAGTGGGACGCCGGCTACGCGATACTGTGGCCGATCACGGCGTATGTCCTGGTTTCGCCCGAAGAAGTCCCTGACGCCCCGACACTGCCTCCGCAGCCTGTCGCCGGGCCGGCTGGCCGTCCAACGCCGATCCCGCTACCAGGAGCGGGCACCCATGGAGCAGCACACCCTATGGAATGGTTCAACGCCCTGAACTCCTCAACCCAGCAGTTGCTGATCGGTATCGCAGCCGAGTATGCCGGTCTCGCCACCTCCGTGCTCTACGAAGCCGCACGCACCCGTCTGGAAGCGCACAGCGCTGATCGGAGGCGGCAGGAGGCGGTGCAGGCGGCGATCCAGCGCGCCCTGAGTGACGCCCTGCTGCAAACCCTGCCGCTGCTCACCGACGCACCCGAGCAGATGCAGCATGATCTTGACCTGCTCGGCCAATGGCTGGCACGGCCGGCGGTGGCAGGGCAGTATGCGCAGCTGATAGCACCGGCGCCGAAAGCCGACCTCGACAGGACGCTGCTGCGCGCCGAGTTCGAGGAAGCCGGCTTCGACCCCGCTTCCTTGATGCAGCCTTTGGTGTCCATCGCCGACAGCATCGGCGCGGCGTTCGTCGCCTCCGCAGCCTGGCAGGGTGAGCTGCAGCCGGTCATCGCCATCGGCGAACTGCGCCGCGGCAACGCGCTGCTGGAACGCCTGGCGCCCCTTGATCTCGACGACCTGGAACGGCACTATCTCAACCAGGTCTACGCCGAATGCAACGCCCTGCCCCTGGCCGACGTGGAGAAAGGGCAGCACCAGCCACGGCTGCAGCGCGTCTTCGTCGACGTGCGCGTGCGCGACGCCGTGCCTGCCTACGAAGAGGTCATGGCGCGGCTGGGCTTCTTCGGCGCTTCCAGCGCACATGTCGGCCGGGTGGTCAAGCGGGTGCTGGGCGAGCGCAGCTCAGCATCCGTCCCCGTCCAAATCCGCTGTAGTATTGAACTGACCACAGCGGATAAAGGACGGATTACGAACGCCAAGCATAGCCAAGCGCAGCTCAGCATCCGTCCCCGTCCAAATCCGCTGTAGTATTGAACTGACCACAGCGGATAAAGGACGGATTACGAACGCCAAGCATAGCCGAGC
>CAIOHJ010000038.1 GCA_903858085.1 uncultured Chloroflexota bacterium | reverse complement strand
CGACAGCCGATGATCGTGGCGGGGGGAGGCGTGATCTACGCTGGGGCGACCGAATCTCTGGCGGCTCTGGTCGAAGCGACTGGAATTCCGGTTGGGGAGACGATGGCGGGCAAGGGCAGCCTGCGTTGGGACAACCCGCTCAACCTCGGGGCGATCGGTGCGACGGGTACGCTGGCGGCCAACCGGATCGCCCGCGACGCCGACCTTGTGATCGGGGTTGGCACCCGCTACAGTGACTTTACCACTGCGTCCAAGACGGCATGGCAGAACCCTGCTGTGCGTTTTGTCAACATCAATGTGACCGAATTCGACGCTGGCAAGCACAACGGGGTGGCGGTCGTCGGCGACGCGCGCGAGACACTGGTCGAATTGCAGGAGCTGCTGGCTGGGTACAGCGTAGACCCGGGCTACCGGGCCGAAGCCCAGCGGCTGCACGACAGCTGGGACGCCGAGGTGCAGCGGATCTACGACATCCGTCTCAGCCCGTTGCCCAGCCAGGGGGAGTTGATCGGGGTGATCAACGAGTTGTCTGGCCCGGATGCGATTTTGATCAATGCGGCGGGTTCGATGCCGGGGGATCTGCACAAGCTGTGGCGGGCGACGCACCCCAAAAATTTTCATCTCGAATATGGCAACAGCTGTATGGGCTACGAGATTGCTGGGGGGGTGGGGGCCAAGCTGGCGGCACCGGAGCGCGAGGTCTATGTGATTGTCGGCGACGGAAGCTGGCTGATGCTCTCCTCGGAGCTGGTGACTGCGGTGCAGGAAGGGATCAAGCTGATCGTGCTGTTGTGGGACAACAGCGGCTTCAAGAGCATCGGTTCGCTCAGCCGTTCGTTGGGGTTGGACGGGTTTGGCACCCGTTTTATCGAGCCCAAAGCGGGTGTACTGGTGGGGGATTCGGCTGGCGACGATGTCAGGCCACTTGCCATCGACTATGCCATGAACGCGCGCAGTCTGGGGGCTGACGTGATCGAATGTGTGACACGCGAAGACTATGTTGCGGCCCTGCAGATGGCCAGGAGAGCGCAGCGCACGACGGTGGTCGTGATCAGGAATGACCGGCTCCACGGTGTGCCCGGCTACGAGAGCTGGTGGGATGTGCCGGTGCCGGAAGTCAGCGAACTGCAGTCGGTGCAGGCGGTTCGCGAAGAGTACGGCGAAATGCGGGCTCGCGAGCGGCACTTTTTGGGTTGAGACAAGATCTTCAGGAGAACTGGAAGAAGGAAAAAAGCATGGCGGAGCAACTGTTGAACTATGTCAACGGAGAGTGGCGCCGGTCGGCGGCCGACCGTTTTCTGGAGGTTTCCAACCCGGCGACGGCTGAAGTGTTGGCGACAGTTCCAATTTCGCCGGTCAGCGAGGTCGACGAAGCTGCTCGGCTGGCGTTGGCGGCTTTTCCGGCCTGGCGGCGCACGCCGGCGACGGCCCGCATCCAGCAGCTGTTCAAGCTCAAGGCGTTGATGGAAGAGCATTTTGAGGATCTCTCCCGGTCGATCACGCTGGAAAACGGCAAGGTGCTCGACGACGCGCGCGGGGAGATGCGGCGGGCGATCGAGAATGTGGAGGTGGCCTGCGGGATTCCGACGATGATGATGGGGGATTTTGCCGAGGATGTGGCGCGCGGGGTCGACGAGTACATGATTCGTCAGCCGGTCGGTGTGGCTGCGCTGATCTGCCCGTTCAACTTTCCGGGGATGATTCCCTTCTGGTACCTGCCCTATGCGTTGGCGACGGGCAACACCGTGATTGTCAAACCGTCGGAGCGTTGCCCGATCACCTTACAAAAGGCATTCCAACTTTTGGAGCAGGTCGGCTTTCCCAAGGGGGTTGTCAACCTGGTCAACGGCGGGGCTGACACGGTCAACGCGCTGCTCGACCATCCGGCGATTTCGGCGGTGACCTTTGTCGGGTCGACGCCGGTGGCGCGGCACATCTATGCGCGTGCCTCGGCCAACGGCAAGCGGGTGCAGGCCCAGGGTGGGGCCAAGAACCCGGTGATTCTGCTGCCCGACGCCGATGTGGCTTTGACCACCAGCATTGTGACCGACAGCGCGTTCGGCAACGCTGGCCAGCGCTGTCTGGCTGCTTCGCTGGCGATCACGGTGGGGGAGGCCGACAAAATTTTTGTGCCGGCGCTGGCAGAAGCGGCGGCGGCGCGTCTGGTCGGCAACGGCCTGGAGCGTGGTGTGCAGATGGGGCCGGTGATCTCACCGCAGAGCAAAGCCCGGATCGAGGGGCTGATCCAGAAGGGATTGGACGAAGGGGGGAAGCTGGTGTTGGACGGGCGTGGCGCGTCGATCGCCGGCGGCGAGAACGGCTACTTTTTGCGGCCTACCCTCCTCAGCGACCTGCCTGTAGGGGGGACGATCGCCAAGACCGAACTGTTTGGCCCGGTGCTGGGCATGATGCGGGTCGACAGTGTCGAGGAGGCGATCCAGCTGGTCAACAGCGGGGAGTACGGCAACATGGCCTGTGTCTTTACCAGCAGTGGGGCTGCCGCCCGCAAATTCCGCTACGAGGCGGATGCGGGCAACATCGGCATCAACATTGGGGTGGCTGCGCCGATGGCCTTCTTTCCGTTCAGTGGGTGGAAGAACAGCTTTTTTGGCACGCTGCACGCCCAGGGCAAGCATGCGGTCGAGTTCTTCACCCAGACCAAGGTCGTGGTGGAGCGCTGGCTGGGCGAGTGGGCGCGCAAATTTTAAGGGCAGCGACGGCGTGGTGCGGCCGTGAAGGGGGCCGGGCGGGGGTCTGTCCGCCTGGCCCCAGTGAGCACCGACTCGTGAGGGAAACACAGCAGGCGTGAAGCAATGGGCGGCACCCGCCAGACCAGAGCCTTCGCTGCGAACGCAGTTGTGTGCAGCAAAGAAAGGAGTTCAGCCAGAGCTACACAAGCCATCTGTAGAACTGTTTGTCGTCTCTCAAATTCATCAACCAAAAAAGGAGAACTGTTCGATGTCTTTCAAGAAGCATCTGTCGATTGGAATTGCGTTGCTGCTCCTGCTGTCGATGGTGGCCGGCTGTGTCGCCCCGGCGGCGGCCCCGGCGGCGGAGGAAGCGGCGGCGGAGGAAGCGGCCCCAGCTGAGGGGGGAGACGCGATTCGGGTCGGCGTCACCATGCTCTTCGACGACCGCTGGCTGACTTCGATGCGCGAGGCCATGGCCGCCTACGGTGAAGCCCAGGAAGGTGTGGAAGTCATCTTCGTGGACTCCAAAGAAGATGTAGCGGTGCAGCTGGGCCAGGTCGAGAACTTCATCACCCAGGGGGTGGATGCGATCGTGGTCGTGCCGGCCAACACCGATGCGACCGACCCGATGACCCAGGCTGCGTTGGACGCCGGCATTCCGCTGGTCTATGTCAACCGCAAGCCCGCCAACCTGCCAGAGGGCATTGCCTTTGTCGGTTCTGACTCGATCGACGCTGGGATTTTCCAGATGGAGTGGATCGCCGAGGCGCTGGGTGGCAAGGGCAACGTGGTCATCCTCAACGGCAACCTGAGCCAGGAAGCGGCCCAGATGCGCACCGAGGGTGTCAAGCAGGTTGCTGCCAACTTCCCGGACATCGCCCTCACCAAGGAGCAGTCCGGCAATTGGTCGCGCGAAGAGGGGCTGGCCATCATGGAAAACTGGCTCGCCAGCGGCGACCCGATCGACGCCGTCGCCTCGAACAACGACGAAATGGCGATCGGCGCGCTGGCTGCGATCGAAGCAGCTGGCAAGCTGGGCGAAATCATCGTCGGCGGTGTGGATGCTTCCGCTGATGCCCTGGCGGAGATGGATGCCGGGCGCCTGAACGTCACGGTCTTCCAGAACGCAGTGGGACAGGGCGAAGGTGGCATCGCCGCCGCGATCGCACTGGCCCGCGGCGAGGCGATCGACCAGATCACCTGGATTCCGTACGAGCTGGTCACGCCCGAGAACTACAAAGAGTACATGAAGTAAGTCTGTTGGGCTGCCAGCAGGGAGCGAGAAGCTGCCTCCTGCTGGCAGCCTGGCCGGGCTGCCCAGACGACTGCCCAGACGACTGCCCAGACAACTGCCCAGACAACTGCCCAGACAACACAGGGAGGAGAGCATGGGGGAAGAGAGTGTCCTGGCCATGGAGCATGTCTCCAAGGCCTTTCCAGGTGTGCAGGCATTGAGCGATGTGCACCTGGCGGTGCGCCGTGGCACGGTCCATGCGTTGATGGGCGAGAACGGCGCTGGCAAGTCCACGCTGATGAAGGTGTTGATCGGGATGTATCTCCCCGACCAAGGAGAGATCACCTTTCTGGGGAGGCGGGTCAAGATCGAAAGCACGCAGCAGGCGCTGCGCATGGGCATCTCGATGATCCATCAGGAGCTGTCGCCCGAACCCTACATGACGGTGGCCGAGAATATTTTTTTGGGGCGGGAGCCGTTGGGGCGGTGGGGGCTGATCGACAAAAAGAAGATGGTGGCCGACACGCGCGCGCTGCTGGAGCGGCTGGAGATCGACATCGACCCCAACACGGTGATGCGCACGCTGAGCGTCGCCAACACCCAGATGGTCGAAATCGCCAAGGCGATCTCCTACGAGTCACGTCTGATCGTGATGGACGAGCCGACCTCGGCCATCACCGACCGCGAGGTTGCCCATCTGTTTCGGATGATTCGGGCGCTCAAAGCGAAGGGGGTGTCCATCATCTACATCACCCACAAGATGGACGAGGTCTTCCAGATTGCCGACGACATCACGGTCTTTCGGGATGGCCAGCACATTGCCACGGTGCGGGCGACCGACACCGATCGCAACAGCCTGATCGCGATGATGGTCGGGCGAGAGCTGACCAATCTGTTTCCCAAGGAGGAAGCGACGATCGGGGAGGTTGTCCTGTCGGTTCGCAACCTTACCCGCAGCGGCCTTGTGCACGGTGTCAGCTTTGACCTGCACCGCGGGGAGATTCTGGGGTTGGCCGGGCTGATGGGGGCTGGCCGCACCGAGGTGATCGAAGGGGTCTTTGGGATCCAGCCGATCGACGCCGGTGAAATTTATGTGCGGGGGAAGCGTGCCCGGATCCAGGCCCCCGCCGATGCCATCCAACATGGGATGGCGCTGCTCACCGAGGACCGCAAATTGACGGGCATCATGGGTGTGCTCTCGGTGCGCGACAACATGATGATCGCCAGTCTGGGCAGCTACACCCGCGGTGGTTTTTTGAATCGCCGCGTGATCGACGAGACCTGCGGGCGAGAGAAGAGCCGGCTGGAACTGAAAACTCCCCACATGGACCAGCTGATCAAATTGCTCTCGGGGGGCAACCAGCAAAAGGTGCTGGTCTCCCGCTGGCTGTTGACCGTACCTGATATTTTGATTCTGGACGAGCCGACTCGCGGGATCGATGTCGGCGCCAAATCGGAGATCCACCGCCTGATGTCCAAGCTGGCCCAGGAGGGCAAGGCGATCCTGATGGTTTCATCGGAGCTGCCCGAGATTCTGGGCATGAGCGATCGGGTGCTGGTCATGCATGAAGGGCGGGTGAGCGGCGAATTTGTGCGCAAGGACGCCACGCAGGAAACCATCCTGCGCGCTGCCACCGGGCAGCGCGCAGGGGTCGCGGCCTGACCCGGAGCTGCGGCGAATGGTCCCCTGGCAGGGCGTTCCCCGCAGGGGGTTGTGTTGGAGCAGAGCCTGCTCGCTCCAACACAACCCCCTGCGGCAGAGAGATTTTTAGAGGAGAGAGGTACGATGGCGAGCAAGGCTGCGGCAGAAAATGTGGGCAAAGACCGAACTTGGGAATCACTCAATCTGTTTCTCAACAAATATGGGATTGTTCTGATTTTATTGGCGATGCTGGTTGCGTTTTCGTTGCTTTCAGAGGGGTTTTTCACGGCTCGCAACATTTTTAACATCATTCGCCAGATTTCTTTTATGGGGTTGATTGCGATCGGGGTCACCATGGTGATCCTGACCGGGGGGATCGACCTGGGCTCTGGTTCGGTGCTGGCCTTGGCGGCGGTGCTGGCCACGAGCCTGGCGCAGCTGCCAGAGTCAGCGACCCTCAAATATGCCGGGCTGAGTGTGCCGATCGGGGTGCCGGTGCTGGTGGCCCTGCTGATCGGCGCGTTGACCGGCTGGGTCAACGGGGCGCTGATCTCCCGGTTCAGGATTCCACCCTTTATTGCCACGTTGGGCATGATGACCGTGGCGCGCGGTTTTGCGCTGATCTACTCCAACAAACCGCTGTCGCAGTTGACCCCTGAATACAATTTTATCGGGCAGGGAGCGATTGCAGGGGTGCCTTTTCCGGTCATTGTGTTGTTGGTGGTGGCGGTGCTGACCCACATCATGCTCAACAACACGCCGTTTGGCCGCTACATCTATGCGCTGGGCGGCAACGAACAGGCTGCGCGGATCTCGGGTGTGAACATCGACCGGGTCAAGATCGGGGTCTACACGCTTGCGGGTCTGTTGTCTGGCCTGGCGGGGCTGGTCGTCTCCTCGCGTGTCGGTTCGGGCCAGCCGGGGCAGGGGGTCGGCATTGAGCTGGATGCGATTGCGGCGGCTGTGATCGGCGGCACCAGCCTGTCGGGCGGAATCGGCACGATCTGGGGCACGATCGTGGGGGCGCTGATTATCGGCGTCTTGGACAACGGCCTGATTTTGTTGAATGTGGATCAGTATTGGATCACAATTGTCAAGGGGACGATCATTGTGGTGGCTGTGATCATCGACCAGCGCAAAAACCGCTGAGCGGGCTGCGCGGCAGTTGAGACAGGAAGGGAGCAAAGATGGAACCTTGGCAGGCTCGTTCGTCTGAATTTCACCCCTACAGCGTCGACAGGCTGGAGGAGATGCCCCAAGAGCTGCAGGATCTGGCGCGAGCTGCGCTGCCGACAGGGGCTCTGCTGCGGGCCGCGTTTGTCGTGCCAGAAGAGGATCGGGAAGGCAAACCAGAGGCGGCGCAGGCGCTGCTCTTTACGCAGACGGGGGTCGTGCGGGTTGCGTTGTCTGAGGCTCCTCTCCAGATCGATGCGGCCACGCTGCTCTGGCTGCGCTCCAGCCATCTGCTGCTGCAGGGCTGCATCGAGTTGATGGCTGCGGTCGAAGGGCAGCAGATCCGGCTGGAGATGGCCTTCAACGCGATAGGCTGGCGGCTGATCCAGCCGGCCTGGCAGGCGTTGGTCGGCCAGGCGATCGGCCGGGAGAGGGGGGGGGCCCACCCGCCGTTCTCGGCCGATCAGCTCGCAGGGGTGCCAGAGAAATTTGTGGATGGGTTGGAGCGGTATGGGCTGTACACGGGGGAAGCGCTGGTGGGGGCGGTCTTTCAACCTGCGCTCTGGTCTTCTGGGCGGCTGGCCGGCGACGAGCAGCAGCTGCACAACACCTTGGTGGTGTTGACCGACGCTTCGGTGCTGCTCCTCGAAGAAGAGAAGGCCCTGGTGCGCAGAAGCGAGCAGCTCGGTCTGATCATCACCCGCATACCGCTGCGTGTGGTCGAGCAGGTGGTGGAGGTTCCTTGCGCAGCGCATTGGCAGCTGGAGTTTGTGCTGACCTCCGGCGGCTGCACCGATCGGTGCAGCGTATCGCTGGCTGCGGAGGCTCTCCGACGTTGGGCTTTGTTGTGGCCATTGCGTAGCCAGCCAGAGCAGGGAGAAGGACGATGAGAGCAGTGGATCGAACGCAGCGCCGGGCGCTGCGGCTGGGGATGGTCGGCGGTGGGCCCGGGTCGCATATCGGTGAGACCCATCGGCAGGCGGCGCGGCTGGACGGCCGTTACATGCTGTTGGCGGGTGTCTTTGCCTCGGAGGCTGCGCGCAGCCAGCTGTTTGCTGCCAGTCTGGGCATTGAGCCGGAACGGCGCTACGCCAGCTGGCAGGAGATGGCTGCCGCAGAGGCGCAGCGCAGCGACGGCATCGAGGTGGTCAGCATCATGACCCCCAACAACAGCCACTATGCGATTGCGAAAGCATTTTTGGAGCAGGGCATCGACGTGATCTGCGACAAACCGCTGACCAACGAGGTGGCGCAGGCGGTGGAGCTGGCCGAGCTTGCGGACCGCCAGGGACGGGTCTTTGGCGTGACCTACAACTATTCGGGCTACCCGATGGTGCGCCAGGCGCGGGCGATGGTGCAGGGCGGCGAGCTGGGGGCTGTGCGTTTGGTGCAGGTCGAGCATGCCTCGGGCTGGGCATCGACGCTGTTGGAGGCAGAGGGGCACAAACAGGCACTCTGGCGCACGACGCCAGCGCTGGCCGGGCGGTCGACCGTGGTCGGCGATCTGGGGACCCATGCCCACCATCTGGCCCGCTACATCACCGGGTTGGAGGTCGACGCGCTCTCGGCGGAGCTTTCTACGCTGGTGCCGGGGAGGCACGCCGACGACAACGCGCACATCAAGCTGCGCTTCAGCAACGGCGCGCGTGGGCTGATGTGGGTCAGCATGGTGGCGACCGGCCACCTGCACGGACAGCGTATCCGGGTGTACGGCGAAAAAGGCAGCCTGGAATGGGTGCAGGAAGTCCCGGACGAGTTGTGGCTGCGCCCGGTGGATGGGCCGCACCAGCGGCTGGCGCGTGGCACCCGTTACCTGGCGCCGCTGGCCCAGCGTTCGGCACGGCTGTGGCCGGGCCACCCGGAAGGCTTTATCGACGCCTTCACCAATCTCTACACCGACATGGCCGAAGCGATCCTGGCCCGCCGCGAGGGCTTTCTGCCTGACCCGCTGGCCTGTACCTACCCCACGGTCGTCGATGGCCTGCGTGGGGTCCAGTTTGTAGACGCTGCAGTCCTTTCCAACGAAGAGGGCGGGCAGTGGGTAGCGGTTGGCGGGGAAGATGTGCGGGGAAGATCTGTGGGGAAGCGCCGTGGGGGCATGGGATAGGGTGCCCCTTTCGTTTGGTGAACACAAAAACACAATGGGTGGGGCAGACACTTCCGCCGCCCCTTGGCAGACAAAGAGTGGAGCAGAATGCAGATGACACGCACAGTTGGGATTGGCGTTATTGGGATGGGGTGGATGGGGGAGGCACACAGCCGGGCCTATCGGGCGATCCCGGATCGATTTGCGGACGCGGGCATCCGGCCGCGGCTGGTGGTCTGCGCCGACCCGGTCGAGCTGCGCGCCCAGAACGCGCAGCAGCGTTTTGGTTTTGAGCGGTATGTGACCGACTGGCGTGCTGTGATCGACGACCCGGCGGTCGAGGCTGTCAGTGTGACCGCCCCCAACGGCATGCACCTGGAGATCAACCGGGCAGCTGCGGCTGCAGGCAAGCATATTTTGTGTGAAAAGCCGGTCGGTCGCTTTCCAGAGGAGACGCTGCTCAGCGCCCAGGCTGCCCAGGAAGCTGGGGTGTTGACCTTTGTCGGCTTTAACTACCGCTGGGCCCCTGTGCTTCAGTATGCGCGGCAGCTCATCCAGGCGGGCGAGCTGGGGCGGCTGACCCACTACCGGGGGCGTTTTCTCAACGGCTACGCTGGCAACCCCAATGGCTTTCTCTCCTGGCGCTTCGAGGAGGCCCAGGGTCTGGGGACACTCGGCGATTTGATGTCCCATGCCATTGACATGGCGCACATGATTGCCGGCCCGATCACGTCGCTGACCAGCGACCGGGAGATCTTTATCCGCGAGCGTCCGATTCCACAGCCTGGGGTGGGCACGCACTACGATGTCGGGCGGGCTGACAGCCCCCGTGGGCCGGTCACCAATGAAGACTACGTCAGCGCGTTGGTGCGGTTTGCCAACGGCGCGCGCGGGCAGCTGGAATCGTGCCGCATCATCAACGGCTCCAAATGTGACATGTCTTTCGAGGTGCATGGGGTCAACGGCGCCATCAAATGGAGTTTTGAGCGGATGAACGAGCTCCAGCTGCAGAGGCGCAACGATGCCAACCCGGCCGAAGATGGCTATCTGACCCTGCAGAGCGGGCCGGCGCACCCCTACCACGGCCACTTCAACCCAGCCTGGGCTGCAGGGCTTGGCTACGACGACCTCAAGACGATCGAATCCTACACGTTTTTGAGCTCGATCGTCGCGGGCCAGCAAGGCGAGCCTGGATTTGCCGAAGCCGCTGCCGTTGCCAGGGTTCAGCAGGCCATGCTCCGCTCCTGGGAGAGCGGCCACTGGGAAACAGTGCAATTCTGAGGCCGCACAACAAAAAGGACGAGGCGATGAGCGACTCTTGGATTCAAGTGGGCAATGCTCCCTGCTCGTGGGGGGTGATTGAGAATGTGGAAGGCGAGCGCGGCGGCTATGCCAGAGTGCTCGACGAAATGGAGGCGACCGGCTATGCGGGCACCGAGCTGGGAGATTGGGGGTTTATGCCGACCGACCCGGAAACGCTGCGTGCGGAGCTGGAGCGGCGCCAGCTCAAGCTGCTGGCTTCTTGGGTCAGCGTCGCGCTGCACGACCCGGCTGGCCACGCCGCCAGCGAGGCCGACGCGGTGCGCACGGCGCGCCAGCTGGCCCGGGTCGGCGGGCCTGACACCCTGATCGTGCTGGGCAACGACCCCTATCGGGACCCGATGCGCACGCGTTTTGCCGGCCGGCTGACCGCAGCACAGAGCATGGATGAACGCCAGTGGCAGATCTTTGCCGAAGGTGCCAACCGGGTGGCGCGGGCGGTCAAACGGGAGACCGGGCTGCGCACGGTCTTTCACCACCACATTGGCACCTGGGTTGAGACGCCCGAAGAGACGGCGCGGCTGTTGGAGATGACCGACTCCGACGTGTTGGGGCTCTGCTTTGACACCGGCCACTACCGGTACGGCGGCGGGGATCCTGTCGCCGGGGTACGCCGCCATGCAGACCGCATCTGGCATGTGCACTTCAAAGACCACAGCCCCACGGTGGCGGCGCAGGCCAGAGAGACGGGCTGGGATGCGGTGACCGCAGTCGGTCGGGGCCTTTTTTGCGAACTGGGCAAAGGGGAGATCGACTTTCCGGCCGTCCTGGCCGAGCTGCGCCGTCTCCAGTATCGCGGTTGGGTGGTTGTCGAGCAGGATGTGCTGCCGGGCATGGGCACGCCCAAAGAGAGCGCCCAGCGCAACCGCGACTACATCCGCACCATCGGGCTGTGACCGGACCCTGCAAAAATTGACATAAATTTGGAGCGAAAAATGGTGAGATTTGCCTTGTTTGGCGCTGGTTTTATTGGGCAGGTGCATGGGGGCAACCTGGCGACCCACCCGCACACGCGGCTGCAGTATGTGTACGATGTCAACGCCGAGGCGGCGCAGCGGCTGGCGGGCCGTTATGGGGCCAACGTTGCCCGCAGTGTCGAGGAGATCTTTGGGGCGGAGGATGTCGATGCGGTGTTGATTGCCTCGTCGACCAACACCCATGCGGACCTGTTGCGTGCGGCGATTCGGGCGCGCAAGCCTGTCTACTGTGAAAAGCCGATCGACATGAGCCTGGACCGGGTCAAGGCGGTGGTGCAGGAAGCGCACGACAACCCGGTGCCGGTGATGATGGGGTTCAGCCGTCGTTTTGACCCCAACCATCGGGCGCTGCGCGAGGCGGTGCGGGCGGGGGAGGTTGGGGTGGTGGAGATGATCCACATGGTCTGTCGTTCTGCGGCTCCGCCGCCGTTGAGCTACATCCAGGTCTCGGGTGGGCAGTTTCGCGACCAGACGATCCACATGTTTGACCTGCTCTGTTGGATTGCGGGTCAGGAGCCGGTGGAGGTCTATGCCACGGGCTCTTCGATGATGGACCCGGCGATCACGGCGGCGGGGGATGTCGACACGTCGATGTTGATCTTGAAATTTGCCGACGGTGCGCTTTGCCACATCGACAACAGCCGCCATACGGGCTACGGCTACGACGAGCGGATCGAAGTTTTTGGTTCGCAGGGGCTGGTCGAGTCGCGGCGCAAGCCGGTGCGAGAGGTTGCGCTCTACAAGGGGAGCAAGGTGGTGGAGGAGGGGATGTTTGCCGGCTGGTTTGAGCGAATGGAGCCGAGCTTTCTGTTGGCGGTAGAGGCCTTTGCCGCTGCGCTGGAGGGGCGGGCTGGGGCAGAGTATCCGACGTTGATGGATGGGCTGCGTGCCCAGATGATTGCCGAAGCTGCGGTGGAGTCGCTCAAGCGCAACCAGCCAGCGCCGATCGAGTACTGGCAGCCGGCCTGACCGGCGGTTTTTCAGGAGGGGCAAGAACCATGTTGTTAGGATTTCACGGTGCGACGACGATGACCAGCGACCTGGAGACCGACGTGCGGGTCTCGCGAGAGGCGGGCTATCGGGGGTTGGAGGTCTGGGCGGAGAAGGTGGACACCTATCTGCGCAGCCACACGCTGGCGGAGCTGCGTGCGCTTTTTGTCGACAACGGCCTTGTGCCGCTCAGCTTGAATGCGCTGGTGTTTGTCGGGTTTCGGGGGGAGGAGTATCCGCAGGTGCAGCAGCGCTGCAAAGCGCTCTGTGAGATCGCCGAGGCGATCGGGTGCCCGATGTTGGTGACAGTGCCGAGCCCGACCGAGGCGCGCTGGCAGCTGCCCTGGTCGGCGGTGGTGGCCGAGTATGTCACGGTGCTGCGCGACCTGGCGGACATTGCAGCGCCGCACCAGGTCAAGCTTTCCTTTGAATTTTTGGGGTTTGGCTGGTGTACGGTGCGCACCCCGCGTGGGGCGTGGGAGATTGTCCGGCAGGTCGACCGTCCGAATGTGGGGATGACGGTAGACTGCGCGCATTTTTATGCGGGCGGCGGTCTGCTCGACGAACTGAGCGCTTTGGACCCGGCCAAGATCTTTGCCTTTCATCTCGACGATTTGGAAGACACCTGCAAAGAGGCGATCACCGACAACACCCGTCTGTATCCGGGGAGCGGTGTCATCCCGCTGGCGGAGATCTGTGCGCGGATGGGGGCGATCGGCTACGACGACACCTGTTCGATCGAGCTTTTTCAGCCGCTCTATTGGGCGCAGGAGCCGTTGGAGGTGGCCCGCAATTGCCGGGCGAGTGCTCTGGCGGTGTTGGCCCCCTATTTTCAAGTCGAGTAGCTGCGCTGGCCGATCTGTTCTGCGGGCAGGGTACGGGTCTGGAGGGCCGCTGCTGCGGCTGGATCGATACAAAGTTTGAGGAGCTGGGGTATGACAGGTGTTGCAATTTTGGGTGCTGGGCGAATTGCCCATGTCCATGCCAAGGCGATTGCGGCTGCGGGGTCGCGCTTTGTGGCGGTGTACGACAAGGTGGAGGAGGCTGCCCGCAAACTGGGGGCGTTGTACGGGGCTGTGGTAGAGGGCAGCGTCGACGCTCTGCTGGCGCGCAAGGATGTAGAGGCTGTGATTGTGGCGACGCCGACCGACACCCATGTCGACTATCTTGTGCGTTGTGCCGAGGCGGGCAAGTCGGTCTTGTGTGAGAAGCCGTTGGCGCTCAACACCGCCGAGGCCCGGGGCTGTCTGGAGCGAGTGGGGGCGCTGCCCTTGACCTTGCAGATCGGCTTCAACCGGCGTTTTGACCCTTCGCACCACAGCCTGCAGTGTGCGCTGGCTGCCGGGGAGATCGGTGCATTGGAACAGCTGGTGATCACGAGCCGGGACCCGGCTCCGCCGCCGCTCTCCTATCTCCCCAACAGCGGGGGGTTGTTCAAGGACATGACCATCCACGACTTTGACATGGCGCGCTGGCTGTTGCAGGAGCCGGTGGTGGCACTTTATGCGCAGGGGGCCTGTCTGGTCGACCCTGCCATCGCTGCGCTGGGCGATATCGACACTGCAACGGTGGCGATGCGCACGCAGTCGGGGCGGCAGTGCACGATCCACAACAGCCGCCGTGCGGTCTACGGCTACGACCAGCGCATCGAGGCACACGGTGCTGCCGGGATGCTGGTTTCCAGCAACCACCATGAGAACAGCCTGCTGCGCTACCGGGCCGAGAGCGCCGGGGCGCCGGGCCCGCTGCAGAATTTCTATCTGGACCGGTATGCCGACAGCTACCGGCTGGAGCTGATCGCCTTTTTGCATGCGGTGCAGGAAGGGCGTCCTGCTGCGGTGAGTTTGCAGGATGGTTTGGAGGCGCTGCGTCTGGCAGAGGCGGCGCAGGAGTCACTGATGACCCAGCGTCCGGTCAGCCTGGTCTGAGCTGTTGGCTGGCGTCAAAGGGGGTGTGTGATGAGACATGCAGAGACCGTGGCGGTGATCACGGGGGGCACACAGGGGCTGGGGCTGGCGATCGCCCACCGGCTGGCCGCCGAGGGGGCGCAGGGGGTGGTGATCTGCGGGCGAGAGCGGGTCAAGGGGGAAGCGGCTGCGGCTGAGCTGGCTGCGCGGGGGAGTGCCTGCTCTTTTGTGCAGGCGGATCTGGCAGAGCCGGAAGATTGTTATCGGGTGGTCGATGCTGCGGTCGAGAAGTATGGTCGGGTCAACGCGTTGGTCAACAGCGCAGCCCTCTCGACGCGCGGTGGGCTGCTCGACACCGACCTGGCGTTGTGGGAGCAGCACATGGCGGTCAACCTGCGTGCGCCTTTTTTGACCATGCAGCGTGCGGTCGGCTATATGAAAGCAGCGGGTCAACCTGGCAGCATTGTCAACATTGTAAGCATGGCGGCGCTCTGCGGGCAGTCCTACCTGACCCCCTATTCGGCCTCCAAGGGGGGGCTGAGCATTTTGACCAAGAATGTGGCCAATGCGTTTGCCCGCGACCGCATCCGCTGCAACGGGGTTCTGGCCGGCTGGATGGAGACGCCGGGGGAGGCGGTGATCCAGCAGCGCTTTCATGGGGCGGGCAGCGACTGGGCGGCCCGTGCGGCGGCTACCCTGCCGATGGGGCAGCTGGTGCAGCCGGAGCAGCTGGCGGGGTTGGTGGCGTATCTGCTCAGCCCGGAGGCGGGGGTGATGACGGGTGCGCTGATCGAGTATGACCAGTTTGTATCTGGCGCGTACCCGGAGTAAGCGGGCCGTTTGCGGGTGTCGAGGAGGGCAGCGAGACGATGTTGGCCAGAGTACGCGAGGACATTCGGGTCGTTTTTGAGCGCGACCCTGCGGCGCGCAGCGTAGGGGAGGTCTTGCTCTGCTATCCGGGTCTGCATGCGCAGTGGTTTTACCGGGTGGCGCACTGGCTGTGGGGGCGCCGCCTCTTTCTGCTGGGGCGGTTGGTTTCCCATCTAGGGCGCTTCTGGACGGGGATTGAGATCCATCCGGGGGCTACGATCGGGCGTGGTTTTTTTATTGACCACGGCATGGGCATTGTGATCGGCGAGACGGCTGAGATTGGTGAGAATGTGACCCTGTACCACGGCGTGACGTTGGGGGGGGTCAGCTGGCGCAAGGAGAAACGGCACCCGACCGTGGGCGACCATGTGGTTGTCGGCGCCGGTGCCAAGGTGCTGGGTCCGATCACGGTGGGGGCCCATTCGCGCATCGGCGCCAACTCGGTTGTGGTCAAGGATGTTGAAGAGAATTCGGTGGTGGTGGGAGTGCCTGGCCGTGTACGTCGGCGCACGGGGCTACTGGCTGAGGAGGCGCGGCACGAAGACTTGCAGCACAACCAGCTGCATGACACGACGATGGAGCTTTTGCAGCAGATGACGGCCCGGTTGGCGCTGCTCGAAGCGGAGCTGGAGCAGGAGGAGAGCCACCGGGCAGCGCAGCAGACAGTCGAGCGCAACGGCTACCAGGGGCCTTGGGGCATCTGACCTGGGGGGTCCAGCGTCTGTGTGGGGGGGGGAGGGTCCCCCCCCAGGCAGAGAGTTGTTAGAAAGTGTATTCTACCTCCATCTGCACCCACTTGCCGGCTTTTCCGGAGGGGGTGGTGCATTCTGCGGGGGTGCCCAGCAGCTCTGGGTCGCCCATTGGCGAGCAGAACGCGGCGGTGACCACGTCGACGATGCCGTCTGCCCCTCCTGGGATAAAGAAGGCGGCTTCGCCGCTGCGGTTGGTGGCGATGTTGGCCTGGTTGGTGTAGCCGTCGGTGCCGACGATCGCCATCTGCAGGACGCACCCTTCGACCAGCGGGGAGACACGGGCGGTGACCTCGACATTTTGTGCTGGCCCGGGGTCAGAGGGGGTGGGGGTGAGTGAAGCGATCCAGAAGACCCCGTCACACTCTCCGGCTGTGCTGGCCACCCCTTCCGGGAGCACAGCGATCGGGGTGTAGCCGGTGCGTGGGGGCTGGCTGAAGCCATCTGTGGTCTGTGCGACGATATTTTCCACGCCCCCGGCCGAGATAGCCGACGGGCACGGGGTTTCGACCTCTCCGCTGCCGGGGGGGCAGGGGTCATCCCAGCCTTCCCAGACGATGGCGGGGGGCACGCCGGCGATCGTGGAGAGGGTGGAGACCCAGCGGTTGTAGCCATTCAGCTGCTCGGCGGTCCGGATCAACGAGCCCAGTGGCAGACCTTCGGGCAGTTCAGCGGCAAAGCCGGCGGGCAGGCTGACCGCAGCGTAGAAGGTCCCTGACCCATAGATTGGGCCGGGGAACTCCCAGGTGGTGGTCAGCATGTCGTTGTCGGCATCTGCGGTGAGTGCCCAGACGCAGGTGCGGCCTGGGAAGGCCCAGCGGCGGGTGCTATCGGCGCCGACAGCGGGCAGCAGGGCATCTACCGGTGCGGGGGCGGGCACGACGGTCTCCAGGTCTGGCGGCAGGGTGGGGAAGGGGCCGGCCAGGGCGGTCGGGCAGAGGGTCAGCCCGTCCCACACGACCCCTGCGGCTGCGGGAATGGCGAGCGGGATGGAGAGGCCGGGCCGCAGTGCGGGCGTTGCCGGGGAGATCGGCCCGACCCCCTGGCTGCGCAGTTCGTCCAGCCGTCCGAACTCAACGACCGTGCGTCCTGAAAAGAGCTGAATTTCGGGCTGGTGGTTGGGTTCGACCTGGATGACCCAGCGGCATTCGTCGAAGAGCCCCAGGTCGTCGTAGACGGTGAGGAAGAGGGTATACGTTCCTGCCAGGGTGGGTTGGAATTGGTAGGTGTCGTCGAGCGGTTTGCCCGATGGGAGTGGGGGGGAGGCGATCGGGGCAGAAGTGAGCCCGCCGGTGACGGTCCAGTAGGGGTGCAGCTGGCTATTTTCTGGGTCGCTGGCTGTGGCCAGCAGCCGGATGCCTGGCCCTTTGGGGGGGAGCTGTTCCAGCCGGAGGCCGTTGATCCGCACGATTCGGGAGGGGAGTTCGGGGGCAGCCGGGACGCCGCTTTCCAGGGCCACGCCGGCGGGCACCTCGGCGCTGCAGGCGATGAGGGGGCGGAGATTGCTTGCTGCGCTGCGGCCGGCAAAGACAATGTGCAGGGCAGGGTTGTCGCTGGTCGCGCCATCGTCGGTCATGCGCACGGTCTGCGGCCCCTGCTGTGGGTCACTGCTGGGTGGGACGGTGAGGAAGAGAGGATTGGCGACCCCGGGTTGGGGCTGTGGGTAGCTGACCATGAAGCTGTAGGCGCCGGGTGCGAGCAGCAGGCGGGCCACCTCTCCTGGTTTGAGCTGCCACTGCGTGACAATGTCATCGGGTTGCGGGCAGCCGGCCTGGAGGGGGGCTGTGGGGTCTGGGCTGGGGCCGCTCAGGTAGCGCAGCTCAATGTAGGGGGAGGAGGAGTCATTTTCCAGCTGGATCGGGGTATATTCGGACAGACGGCCGCAGAAGACGCCGAAGGGTGAAAATCTGTCTGTTGTGGCGGTGAGGGCCCCATTGTGGAGGCTGCCGCCCAGATCCAGCCACTGCTGGCCCTCCCAGTGGCCGACGAACAGCTGGGCTGCGGCGCTGCCGGCGGGGACGGGCAAGGTCAGGGTGACTGGTTGTTGGAAGGTCAACCCGGCGGGTGTCAGCATCCAGTAGCTGCCGCTGGGGGCCATGCCGAAGGGGCTTCCGGTCGGCGGGTCGGTGGTGACGCCGATGTGGAGGGTGGTCAACGTTTTCAGTGCGCCGGGGGGCACTTCCAGCCGTGCACCGTCCCAGCCTGGGCGGTCGGTCACAAACAGCTCGCCTCCCAGGGGGCCGATCTGGCCGGAGGTGAGGATGCTCACCTTGCCGGTGGTGGCGGATGTGGTGATCACCTTGCTCTGGTCGGGTGCGACCGGCACGTTGTCGGGTGTTGTCGGTGTGGCGCTGTTGTCTGGCGGCGGCTGGACGTTGGCGTTGTCGATTGGCTGCTGGCTGGCGAGCAGCCAGTAGGGTTCGACGGAACGGGCCCCGCTGTCGCTGGCGCGCACCTCTACCAGATAGGAGGTGGGGGTAGAGACCGAGATGGCCAGCGTGCTGTCGGCGCCGGGGGTGGGGGAATCGACCCAGTCGGCGACCAGCGTCTGCGGGGTTTCCCACAGCCGGAAGCGGATGCGCAGGTCAGGGGGCACGTGGGTGACGAGCAGGAAAAGGTCACCGGGGGTGGGCACGGCAAGGGTGTAGTAGTCGACATCATTGGCGGGCAGCAGGGTGGCGGCCACGCCCTGGTCGAGCAGAAGGGCTGCGGCGGTGGCGGGGGTATCGTTGCTTTCGTGGGGATCGGCGGCCAGGGTATAGCCCAGGGTCAGGGTATAGGGGTGGATCGAGCGTTGGTCGCCGTCGGCGAGGAGCTCGAGAAAATAGCGCCCCGGCTTGCCGAGGTCGAAGCGTGCGTCTGTCTGGCCGCCGGGGGCCAGCGGGCGGAACCAATCGTAGAGGAGATCTTTGTTGGCGTTCCAGAGCCGCACAAAGACGGCCAGATTGGGGGCCACGTCGGTGACGGTGACATGGAGCTCGCCTGGGGAGGTCAGGTCGAAGGAGTACCAGTCTGCGTCGCGAGCGGGCAGGAGATTGGCCTGGACAGTGCGGCCGAGCCCGATCGGGGCGGCATGGCCGAAGTCGAAATTGGGTTCCAGTGCGTCGACCGCTGCGGTGAAGTCGACCCGCAGGTGAAAGGGCTGGATCGAGCGCTGGTGGGTGTCGCCGGCGACCTGCAGATAATAGCTGCCGGCCTGTGGCAGGTCCACCGTGCCGGCCGTGTTGCCGCCGGGTGCGAGCGGGCGGAGCCAATCTTGCAGCAGGTTGCCGTTGGCATCCCAGAGCCGCACAAAGACGGCCAACTCGGGGGGCACCTCGGTCACCGCGAGGCGCAGTTCGCCGTGCCAGTCGACAGTGACGACGAACCAGTCGTTGTCCCCGTCTGGCAGCAGGGTGGCGAGGAGGCTCTCCCCGATCTTGAGGGGGGCTGCTGTTCCGTAGCCGGCGTTGGGCTCAAAGAGATCTGCGGAGGGGAGGAACCGGGCGGTCAGCGTGTAGGGGTCAACGCTGCGGTCGCTGTCGTTGCCGTCACGAAGTTCGAGATAGTAGCGTCCTGGCTGGGGCAGGTCGATGGTGGCCAGGGTCTCTCCGCCCTGGTTGAGGGGGGTCTGCCAGTCGGCGAGCAGTTCATGGTTGCCGTTCCAGACGCGGAAGACCATGTCCAGGTTGGCGGGGGAGTCGGTGATCGCCACCTGCAGCTCGCCATGCTGTTCGACCGCGAACGTGTACCAGTCGGCGTCCCTGTGCGGCAGAATGGTTGCCTGCATGGGCTGGTCGAAAGCGAGCACAGTCGCCAGGCCAAAGGCGGGGTTGGGCTCGTTGGGGTCGACGGTGGGGGTGAACTGTGTCGTCAGGGTATAGGGCTGTTCGGAGGCGTCGCTGTCGTTGCCGTCGCGCACCTCTAGAACATAACGGCCAGCTTCCGGCAGGTCGACGGTGCCCAAGGTCTCTCCGCCCTGGTTGAGGGGAGAAATCCAGTCGTGGAGCAGATCTTTGTTGGCGGTCCAGAGCCGCACCACGAGGTCGAGATTGGGGGCGACAGCGCTGATCTGGATTTGCAGTTCACCCTGATGGTCCACCTGGAAGACATACCAGTCGCTGTCCCGCTGTGGGAAGAGGGTTGCCTGCCAGGAGGCAGAGGGGGCAACGAGGGTTGCACTGCCGAACGTATCGTTGGGTTCGCCGGCTGGGGAAGCGACCTGGGCTGTGGCGGGGGAGGAGGCCAGCAGAGCGCCCCACAGCGCGATCCAAAAGAGAACCATCCATCTTTTCGGCTGCCACATGGTCATGCTCCTTTTCTGCGCGTCGTTGCGCAAGAATGTGCAGAAACGTGTGATACTTCTACTCTAGCACACCCTGTCTGCTCTGGGAAGGGGGAATTTGTGTTCAAAGCCGATCTGGCGGGGGGCGAACTCATCGTTGGGGGAATCTTGCGTTACAATAGAGGCTATTGTCATCCTTGGCTGTACAGGCCCACTGTTTTTTATCTATTCCGATGAGCCATCTGATTTCGATCATCACTGCGCGTCACGCTGAACTGCGCAACCGTTCGTTGGATCTCTTCTGTCGTTCTGCCACGTTGGAGGAGCTGCTGGGGGAGTGTGCTGCGCTTGATCGGTTTCGTCGGCAGAGCGACAACCTGTACGAGCGGGTGCGTGCGCTCTTTTTTTTGTATGCCATCTATCGGTTTCACCTGCCGGGCAAGGCGGGGTTGGCGGCGGGGGGGTGGGTGCCTTTCGAGGGGTACGACAACCTGCTCAAGCGTCGTTTTGAAGAGGCCATCGACCTGCTGCTGGCTGCGCCGCTCAGCGACGCCACGGCCAGTGCGCGGGCAGAGGCCTACCGTCGGCTGGGCTTTCAGACCCTGGCCAACCAGGTGCGGCGCAGCGTGCGTTCGGTGCGTGGCAACCAGTGGATGTTCCGCATCGGCCATCCGGCTGACCAGCCGCTGCGGGTGCGTGAGGTGCTGGGGCAGCCATCCCTGGAGGGGTTGTTTCCGGTTTTGCACGAGGCGACTCCAGTGCGTATGGATCTCAGCCACAGCGGCTGGAGCGATATTTTCTTTTTGGGGATGGACTATCCTGAGGGTGCGCGGGTGCTCAACATTTCGATCGACCTGGCCGTGCGTGGGCCGGGCAGTGGGGCCCCGCGTCCGCCGGTGGAAAGCTTTTTTCGGGTGATCGACCAGCCGATCTTGCGGCTGGTCAGCGTCGACCTGGGGGCGAGCGCTGAGATCACCTCGCTGGCCGAAGTATTTGACTTTGCGCGCGACCATCTGGGGCTGCTCAAGGCGGCAGTCATTGCTGCCGGGGTGGTGCCGCCCGGCATTGAGGGGTCGGGTCAGTCGTTGGCTGACCTGCTGGGGCGTCTGATTCGCCCTGGCTTTGGCATCGAGCTGGTCAGCCAGGTCAACGGCATTCCAAAAGGGTCCCGTCTGGCGGTTTCCACCAATTTGTTGGCTTCGCTGATTGCGGTTTGCATGCGTGCCACTGGCCAGGCCCAGTCGCTCACCGGTGCTCTGGCCGAGGAAGAGCGCCGGGTGGTTGCTGCGCGTGCCATTCTGGGCGAGTGGCTGGGGGGGTCTGGGGGAGGCTGGCAGGATTCAGGGGGGGTCTGGCCCGGGATGAAGCTGATCGAGGGGGTGGAGGCTGCGGTCGGCGACCCGGAGTACGGCATCTCGCGCGGGCGTCTGCTTCCCCAGCACACCATTTTGCAGAGCGACGAGGTGGATGTCGAGACACGGCGTCGGCTGCAGGAGAGCCTGGTGTTGGTGCATGGGGGGATGGCGCAGGATGTGGGCCCGATCCTGGAGATGGTGACTGAGAAGTATTTGTTGCGTGCCGAGGCAGAGTGGGCGGGGCGGCAGGAGGCGATCCGGATCTATGACCAGATTCGGGTGTTGCTGGCGCGGGGCGATGTTCAGGGGGTGGGGGCTGCCACCGAGCTCAACTTTCGCGGCCCGATCCAGACGATCATTCCGTGGGCCAGCAACTTGTACACCGAGACGCTGATCGAGCGGGCCCGTGCGGCCTTTGGCGCCGACTTCTGGGGGTTCTGGATGTTGGGGGGCATGGCGGGTGGGGGGATGGGTTTTCTTTTTGACCCACGGCGCAAGGCAGAGGCGCAGGAGTGGCTGGTCGGGATGATGCGGGGGACCAAGCGGGAGCTGGAGCATGCAGTGCCCTTTGCCATGGAGCCGGTGGTGTACGATTTTGCGATCAACGAGCGAGGCACCTGGGCGGAGCTGCAGACGGGGAGCCGGGCGTTGATGCCGGCGGGGTACTACATGCTGACTGCGCCGGCGCTGCTGCGTCATGAGCAGCGCAGCCTTTCAGCGTTTCGCCGTGCCGAGCTGGATGCTTTTGGTGGGGCTGCGCGCACGCAGCCGGCGTTGGCGGGGATGGTGGAGGCGTTGTTTGACCGTCTGTTGCCGCCGCAGGAGCAGCAGGGGGGGCGTCAGAACCTGGCTGTTTTGCTTGACGAGAACGGGTTTGACCGGCTGCAGCACGAGCAGATTCGTGCCGACCTGCGCAGCGGGCGCATCGGGCTGGCGCAGAACCGGCTGCCTGTGCGTTCTGTGATCGAGGATGTGGCGGCTGGTGATGTGGCGGAGTGCGAGCATCTGGCCGAGGAGGGGGGACTGCGGGAGGCTGGGCTGGCGGCGCTGCGGGCGGGGGCTGTTGCGGTGGTTTCGCTGGCAGGGGGGGCTGGCAGCCGTTGGACGCAGGGGGCGGGTGTGGTCAAAGCGCTCAACCCTTTTGCGAGGCTGGGGGGGCGTCACCGGAACTTTATTGAGGTTCATCTGGCCAAGAGCCGGCGCACCGGTCGGCTGGTGGGCACGCCGCTGGCCCACATTGTGACCACCAGCTATCTGACGCATGGGCCGGTCGCCGAATTTCTCGAACGCATCTGCGGCGGTGCGGGTCCGCGGCTCTGGCTCTCTCCGGGGCGGGCGGTGGGGCTGCGGCTGGTGCCGATGGCGCGCGACCTGCGTTTTGCCTGGGAGGAGATGCCGCAGCAGCTGCTTGACGAGCGGGCGCAGAAAGTGCGGGCCAGCCTGCATGCTGCCCTGATTGGGTGGGCACAGCAGGTGGGGGAGGGGAGCGACTACACCGACAATGCGCCGCCGCAGTGTTTGCATCCGGTTGGCCACTGGTACGAGGTGCCCAACCTGTTGCGCAACGGTGTGTTGGCCCGTCTTTTGGCTGAGCGTCCGGCGCTGCGCCATCTGCTGGTGCACAACATTGACACGTTGGGTGTTGACGTGGATCCGCTGCTGCTGGGCTATCACCTCCAGAGTGGCAAAGCGATGACTGCCGAGGTGATCACCCGGCGCATCGACGACCGTGGGGGGGGGTTGGCGCGTGTCGACGGTCAGCTGCGGCTGGTCGAGGGGTTGGCGTTGCCGCACGAGGAGATTGAATTTGCGTTGACCTATTACAACTCAGCGACCTACTGGATCGACATCGACCTGATGTTGGCGGCCTTTGGGCTGGTGCGGGCGGATCTGGCCGACGGTGTGCGCACGGCGGCGGCGGTGCGTGCTGTGGCGGCGCGCATGCCGACCTACATCACGATCAAAGATGTCAAAAAGCGTTGGGGCAAAGGGCAGGAGGACATCTATCCGGTGACGCAGTTTGAAAAACTGTGGGGGGACATGACGACGCTGCCT
>CAIOHJ010000037.1 GCA_903858085.1 uncultured Chloroflexota bacterium | reverse complement strand
CGCGCACGCCTTGCGTGATCGCATGGAGGCGGGGCTGCTGGCCAACTACCAGACCGGCGTCACCTACATGTTCTTTCATGCGCTGGCGCTCTTTGCTGTGGTACTGGCGTTGGGCAGGTGGCCGGCGAGCAGCCTGCCGCTTGCGGTGCTCGCACCTGACCTTGCGCTGCAAGACTAACCCGTCACAGCAGTGGGGGACACGCCTGTTCTCAACTCCAAAAGATCCCACCGATTTCCATAAAGATCTTCGAAGACAACGACGGTGCCGTAGATTTCCTGGCGTGGTGCCTCGACAAACGCAACGCCGCGTGCCTGCATGTCGTCGTAATCGCTCCAGAAATCATCGGTGTGCAAAAAGAGAAAGACACGCCCTCCCGCCTGTGCACCGATGCACTGCTGCTGTGCTGGCGTAGCAGCTTTTGCCAACAACAGGCAACCGTCCCTGGCGCCGGGCGGTGCCACCAATACCCAACGTTTGCCACCGCCAAGGTCGGTGTCTTCGACCAGATTGAAACGCAGCGTCTGTGTAAAAAAGACGATGGCCTCGTCGTAGTCGCGCACCAGGTAGGTGATGTAACCGATCTGTTGACGCCTATGCATGCTGCCCAACAGCGTCCATACAGCCTCCTGTCAAAATTCTCCAATTGTTCAAAAACCGTTATGCCAGATCACGGCGTGCAAAGACCCACCCCGCTGCGCCGACACCGCTGAACAGCCAGGCCAGCAGCACGAGCACGCCCGCCCAGTCGACGCTCCCTGCAGCCACGATCTCCTGCGGGAAATAGAAATGCCACGGGTTGACCAGGCCGATCGGCGAATTGGCCACCTGCGGGATCACGTCGAGCACAAACGAGCTGAGTGTCCACGCAATCGCCAGAGCGCTGCTGGTTGACGTGCGGCTGAAAAAGCTGGCAATCAGAAATGCACCGCCCCCCAATGCCGCAAAAAGCAGCCATGCCACCACCGCTGCCAGCAGATAGTTCGCCAGCGGCAGCTCGTAGGGCAGTGCCATCGCTCCAATCACCAGCCCCCCCCAGGCTGCCAACGACACCACACCTGCACCCAGCATCATCTCCGCAGCTCTGCCGAGCACAAAGGTCCAGCGCTGCACCGGGCGGCTCAACACGAGATAGATCGAGCCGCGCTCGATCTCACCGGTCAGCCCGTCCGCTGCACGCGAAACGACAAATGCTGCGCCCAATCCGATAAAGAGCGGATGAATCCACGTAAACGCCAGATAGTCCTGCACACCAAAGCCCGCCTGCAAATTCGGCGCCAGCTTGAGCAGCGAACGCAGCCCATCCGGAAAGGTACGCACGACGCTGGTCACCGCCTCCACCCCGCCAAGAGCCGGGAAGCTGACCGCCACCAGCCAGTGAAACGCTGCCACCGACAGCGCAAACCAGAAGAGCGAAGCCCGTTTGCGGCGCAGCGTGCCTCGGAAGATCAGCCAGAGATCACTCAGCTCCTGCATCGTGCAACACCTCCGGTCGGTAATAACGGAGGAAGATCTCCTCCAACGACGGAGGTTCGATGGTGACGTCGGCGACAGGCAACGCTGCCAGCAAACGCAACGTGGCTGGCAGATCCCCAGTCAAAAAGTGCCAGCGACCGCCGGTCTGCGTCAAGCCGACAATGCCGGGAAGCGCTGCAAGGTGAGCAGCCGACTCAGCAACGTTCGTCGCAAATTGTACCGCCACGCGACGCTGCATCTGGGCACGCAACCGGTCGATCCGGTCGACCGCTGCAAGCTGCCCGCCGCGAATCAGCGCCACACGGTCACACAGTTCCTCCACTTCGCTCAGCACGTGCGAAGAAAAAAAGATGGTAGCACCGCGCATCTGGGTCTTGCGCAGCAGGTTGAACAGGGCGCGCTTGGCCAGCGGGTCAAGCCCTTCGGTTGGCTCGTCTAAAATCAACAGGGTGGGGCGATGCTGCATTCCCTGCACAATGTTGATCTTCTGCCGCGTGCCTCGCGAAAGTTGTCCTATCGGACGCCGCAAATCAGGGTCGCGCAGTTCCAGCGCCTCGATCAGCAGGGCGCGATCCACCGGCGGGCGGCGCTGGAGCTGAGCCAGTTCGTCGAGCAGCGACAGGCCGGTAACGGTCGGGTCGAGTCCAGCGACATCGGGCACGAAGCCAAGCTGGCTTCGCGCGTACAACGCCGCTTTCGGCGCCGCCATGTCGTGGCCGAGCAGATGCACTGTCCCTGTGGTGGGGCGCAGAAAACCGAGCAGCAGCCGAATTGTGGTTGTTTTGCCCGCACCGTTGGGGCCGAGAAAACCGAGCACCTCCCCTGTTTCGACGCGCAGAGTCAGATCGCTGACCGCGTCGAAATTGCCGTAGCGCTTCGAGACACCCTGAAGTGCAATGGCAGCCGCCAAACACTCGTTAACGGCACCCATACCCGCCAAACCAGACAGCAAAGTCGACAACGGCAAAAATGGTGCGAAAAAATTTGTCGTGGCGTTGCTGCATGTCGCCATGCCTGCGCTGTATCACGGATGCCATCGCTCCAACCCCCGCTGCGCCGCTGTGAATTCAACTGCGTTGTAGACCGACAAAAACAAGTCGTTTTGCCAACTCTCCTCAGAAAGCCGGCTCCGCCCCGCAATCCGAGAGGCCTCATGGTCGAAACGGGCTTTGCGCGCAAAGCGGAGAACTTCCCAAGAATGTATAATCGCCTCGCGCCGGCCAAAAAGCAGGTGCCGCGAGGGCAGTTTGTCACTCTTTGCAGCATTGGCCGAAGGTGACGTCGGCACTAAATTCCAGAGATCATTGTTGCGCCATAAGGAAAAAGGGATGATGTGGTCTACCTCGAATGTTTTGGAGATTGGAATTCCAACCCACGTACACTCTTTGTCGCTGAGCCTCCCATAGATCGACCGCGCATCCACCACATCCCTCTCCGGGATCGGCGTCGTCAGCAGAAGCTCAATCGCATCGCTCGTTCGAACTTGCTTTTTCGAGATATCGTTCGTCAGCTCAGCCCATCTGAGAATTACAGCATCTTGAATCCAGTGTCCGACCAAAGACAGCTCACGCCAGAGCGCAGCACTCAAGCGCACCTCCTTTTTGCGACTGTCATATTGAAACACCCGCCCGAACTCCAGGGATCCCCCAGCATGTGCCACCGGCCCCTTGACAATGGTGTTGCGAATCTGGACAAACACCCGTTCCACCAAACTGGCTGCCTCGCCAGACAAGCGCTGGCTGCGATAATCCAAAACAAACCGCGTAAATCCACCCAGGCTCCGGTAGCGCTGAATCAACGCCAACAGGGATGCACGGAAGGCAATTGGCATGGCACAGACAGGGGTTTCGCCGCGGATCTGTGGGATGAAAACAGTTGAATCGACGATCGGCCAGTAATAGTACAACCATTTTTCGCAGATACTGGCGACCGGTATTCCAACCATGCCATCGCCAGACCAACGGGCTTGGTCGAATTCCATCGTTGCAATCTCAGACAACGCCCGAAAGAGTGCCAGCTTGTACGTTGCAGTCTTGCGATCCCGATTCAAGATGGCCTCAATTTGGTCCAACGGGCGAGAGCCGCCAGGATAGCGAGCCTCAAACAAAAACGTTTTCCACGAGTGCCCTGCCCGCCCCAAGGCGTCTTCGCTCTCCCAGCGCTGCAACAGAAAAAAACCAATGCGCTCATACAGCAGTTGCAGGTAATCTGGATCGATCGGGGTAAAAAGCCTTCCCTGGCTGTCACGATGGTTGTCGTCCACCCCAGGTCGTTCCCCAGGCACCGACAACAACAGTTTGCCTCCATCTTTCAAAACAGTGCGCAAGGAAATGGCTGCATCCAGCATCTCTGCTCGCGTCAGGTGCATGAGCACCGCCGAACACAAGACAGCATCAAAATGGCCGCCGAAGGGTTGCCCGAGGGTGGGGAGCGCAGAAGCGCCGATTCTTGCAAAAAGCTCAGGATGACGTCGAATGGCCGCCGAACGCAGCGCGTCACAGGGTTCCACCCCGTAGGCATCACAGCCCATCTGGAGCAGCAAGCTCAGATCACGCCCGGAACCTGCTCCGACGTCAAGCACACGCATCCCGCTGTCGAACCCCCGCTCCATCATTCGTTTCAGAGGAGCCTGAATGGCCTCGTAACGCTGCACAATTTCATCGGAATGGGTGGCATAGTAGCTGTTTGTACGTTCGTCCATCAACAACCACCGATCGCTTGGTTCAAGGCTGTGGGGGAGCCGTGGAGTGCCTCCCGAACAGAATGGCCGCTGCCGCTGGGATCCTCGTCTGCCCCCCCGGAGCTTGTAGTACACCGTCCAGAGAGCGCTGTTCAAGGACAATCGCTTTTCTCATTGGGCAAGCCCCCCCCTTTCCTGTGGATGCTGGACCTGCCAGGGAGGGATCCACTCCCCCGCCACCCGCAGCTCGACCCCCGCATCCTCTTCGAGGAGCTTGCAGACGGTCATCTCCCCCGCATCCTCCCCGTAGCGCTCGGCAGCCTCCCGAAAGCGCGCATACGCAGCCTGCGTCAGCTCCGACCGCGTCCCAGTTTCGCGGACCAGTTCATCGATCAAGGCCAGGTCTTTCAAGCAAAGCGCCAGCCGAAACGAGGGGTCGTAATGGCCCGCAAAGATGGAAGGCACATCATGCTGCATGACAAAGCTGTCTGCCGCCCCTCCCTTCATGGCGGCCCACCAGACCTCAGGCGCCAACCCCGCCTTCTTCGCAGCCACCATCGCCTCCCCAATGGCCGCTGCATGAATTTTCCAAAGCTGGTTGTTGACCAGCTTGGCAACATACCCGTTGCCGTAGAGGCCGACCCGCCGGATTTCTCCCATGGCCGCCAATACCGGGTGGACCCTGGCCACCGTCTGCTCGGCGCCCCCCACAAACAGGATCATGTCGCCCCGAATCGCAGAGTCGACCGATCCGGTGACCGGCGCGTCCACCGCCTCTCCCCCCGCTTTTTCAAATTCTGCAGCCAGCTCACGCATCAAGGTCGGGCTGCTGGTGGTCAGGTCGATCCAGACTTTGTTACGGCAGTCGCCGGCCAGCAACCCCTGATCCCCACGCACAACTTGCTCGATCTGCTGCGGGCCAAAGACCATCGTGGCAACGATCTCGGCCTGGTTGACTACCTCCGCCGGCGTGTCGGCCCAGCGTGCCCCCCGCGCCACCAATGGTTCGGCCGCTTGTCTGCGCAGATCGTGGACAATCAATTCAAATTGCGCACGCTGCAGGTTGCGCGCCGCCGCCCCCCCCATGTTGCCCAAGCCAATAAAACCCACTTTCGTCATCGAAACCTCCTCTGCAATCAATCCGGCTCCCTCCCTTTGTCTGCTCGAATTATCGCACGAACCGCCCCAGTTCACAACCCGTTCTGCAGGATCCCTGCTGACACGCAGAGCCCCCTGCGGATGCTCTCTCCGGCCCCCCACATTTGTTTCCCCTCATGCCATCGTGTATACTGTCGATGCTTCACAGCTATCTGTAAAGCTGCCCGACAACAAGGAGAATCCACCCCATGCTTGCAGGAATTTTGCAGCCATTTCAGCCCCAGATCGACCGTTCACGCATGATCGACCTGCTGAAGATGCAACCTGGCACCCCCGAACAGCTCCAGACCCTGATCCAGCAGGAAGACCGCTGGAACCGGGATCTGCTGATCACGGTGTTCAGCGTGACAACCGCTGCCATCCATTTCTACTACGGAGGCACTGTCTTTGTGCTGGATGGCGCAGGCTTTCTGGTTTTTCTGGCCGCGCGCTATTTTCTACCCCAGCGCGAGTCCTATCAACGCTATGTGCGCGACGGCTCCATGCTCTACGCCGCACTCAACATCATCCCCTATTTCGCCAAATATGGGCTGTACGACGGCTTCGAAAATCCGATCGGCATGGTTGCCAAGCTGTCTGAACTGGGGTTGATCTATGTGCAGTGGCGAGAGGGCCAGACGGCGCAGACGCTTTCCAGCCTGCTCACATCCGCCCAAGGCACCTCCGGCCCGGCTGCCCGATGACAGCATCGACGACGCTGCAAAAGACGCGACAACAGCCCCCCACACCTTTCTCTACCCCGCCGCGCCCGCCGACAACGCATCCCTTTTCTTGGGGCTGGCTGCTGCCTGCACCGCAAAAACGACGCCCCCAACGGCTGATCCACTTTCTGACCGAATCCCCAAAAGCGCCTCTCCCCACTCGATCAGAGCCAGACCGGCAGGCAGACCGGCAGGCAGACCGGCAACTGATGTTGTCCGCCGGGCTGCTGGCTGTCACCAGCCTGGGAGCCCTGCCAGCACTGTCGCTCCTCAACCTGGCTGCGCTGCCCGGCATCTTGTACCTGAACCTGCCCTTTGTTCGCCGGGCCTGGCAGGAAATTGTCCACGAGCGACGTGTGGGAATCAGCCTGATCGACGGAATCATCGGGTTTGTCAACGTGGCGCTGGGCTATTATTGGGTCGAATGTCTCTTTCTCACCCTCTTTGCATTCAACCAAAAGTACCTGCTCAAAACGCGCAGCCAGTCCATCGCCGATCTGATCGATGTGTTCGGCGACCAGCCAATGTCAGTCACCCTTCTGGTCGAAGGGCGTGAAGTCAGACGGCCGTTCGCCGAGTTGCAGGCAGGCGACCAGGTGGTCGTCCAGACAGGTGCCCTCGTCCCCGTAGACGGCCGGGTGGTCGATGGTTTTGCCCTGGTCGACCAACACAAATTGACCGGGGAAGCACAGCCTGTCGAGAGGCTCCCCGGCAGCCAGGTGCTTGCCAATACAGTGCTGCTGGCCGGCCGCCTCACCATCGTCGTCGAACAGGCCGGCAGTGCCACAATCGCAGCCCAGATTGGGCAGATTCTGCAAAAAACCGCCGACCACAAGACCGCCCTGCACTCCAAAGGGGAAGCACTCGCCGATCAGAGTGCATTGCCCGTTCTGGGGCTGAGCGCCTTCACGCTGCTGATCCTGGGCCCAGCCAGCGCAGGGGCCATCCTCTTTTCTTCCTTCGGCTATCTGATGCGGCTCCTCTCTCCCTTCAGCGTGCTGAATTTTCTGCAGATTGCTGCCCAGGAAGGCATTCTGGTCAAAGATGGGCGAGCACTGGAGAGATTGCCTCGGGTCGATACCGTAATCTTCGACAAAACTGGCACCCTGACGCTGGAAACGCTGACCGTGGTGCGCTGCCATTGCGTGTGGCCCGATCTCTCCGAAGACGAGCTGCTGGCACTGGCCGCTACCGTCGAACAAAACCAGGAACATCCGATCGCCCGAGCGTTGTGCAACGCTGCCCGCCAACGCCAGCTTGCCCTGCCCGCCACCGACGCGGTGCACTACACTGTCGGACTCGGCATTCAGGCCCGCCTCGGCGACCAGCTCGTCCAGGTCGGCAGCGAACGCTATCTGGAGACGATCGGTGTGGCGTTGCCCGACAGCCTGCACGCCACCGCCCAGGCCTGCCACAGCGCTGGGTGTACACTCGTCTATGTCGTCGTCGACCATGCACTCTGCGGAGCTGTCGAACTGTGCCCCACCCTGCGTCCAGAAGCCGCTCACGTCGTCGCGCAGTTGCAACAGGAGAAGCTGGACATACAAATTTTGTCTGGCGACCACGAAGAGCCTACCCGACGGCTGGCCCACCTGCTCGGCATCACCACCTTCCACGCCGCCGTGCTGCCCCAGGACAAGGCAGCCGTAATCGCCGAGCTGCACCGCCAAGGACGCACGGTCTGTTTTGTCGGAGATGGCCTCAACGACGCCCTGGCCTTGCGCGAGGCAGACGTGGCCGTCTCGCTGCACGGCGCCTCCAGCGTCGCCCGTGACCTCGCCCAGGTGATGCTCATGCACCAGCAGTTGGACCAGCTGCCACGGCTCTTCACCCTTGCCCACCAGCTGGAACAAAACCAGCGCAACAACCTGCTGATTTCGCTGCTGCCGGGGATGTTGTGTCTCCCCGGGGTCTATCTGCTCAATTTTGGGGTGCTGGCCGCCGGCCTGCTCTCCAACCTCAGCCTGCTCGCCGGCCTGGCCAATGTGACCCTCCCGCTGACAGCCTACCGTCGCCAGATTGCGGCAGAACGCCCCCATTCCCCGCCAACCGCATACCGCTGACCGCATCGGAGCCATCATGTACGAACAAATTGCCCAAGAGTACCGAAGGCTCGTCCGCGACCCGAACTCTCCCCTCTGCCGGGCAGAAGCCTACACCTTCCAGCAGCAGATCGGCCCCCTGGACGGGCTGAGGGTGCTCGACCTGGGCTGTGGAGAAGGGTTCTACACGCGGCAGCTCCAACAACGCGGGGCAGCTGCGGTGGTTGGGGTCGACCAATCGCCCTCGATGATTGCCCTGGCCCGGGAGGCAGAAGCCAAACAGCCCGCTGGAATTCAGTACCATCTGGCCGATGTGCGCACGCTCGAAGCGCTCGGCCAGTTTGACCTCGTGGTCTCTTTTTTTATGCTCAACCATGCCCGAAGCTACACCGAACTGGCAGCGATGTGCCGCGGGATCGCCGCCCATCTTAAAGAGGGTGGACGTTTTTTCGGCTTCAACCACAACCTGGAACTGCCCCCTGCAGCCTACCCTCTCCTTCAACAGTACGGACGAACCCACAGCGCACCCGACCCGCTGCGTGAAGGGGACCCGATCACAGTTTCCTACGGGGACGCAGCAGGCTGCAGCTTTGTCGACTACTATCTGAGCCGCGCCACCTACAGGGCAGCCTTCCAGTCGGCCGGATTGGAGACGCTGCAGTGGCGCCCACCCGACGTAGACCCAGTCGATCAGGCCCGCGAGGGAGAGACTTTCTGGCAAACTTTCCTGGCCTATCCCTCTTTTGTCACCCTCGAAGCCTCGCGACAGCACGCACAGATCCCATAAAATTCGAGCAGATGGCTCTGGATGCAAAACCCAAAGCGCTCCTCCAACTCCCGCTCCATGCTTTCGACGACACATTCGTCAAAATCGATCACACGGCCACAGCCCGAACAGACAAGGTGGTGGTGCCCACCTTCTGCACGGATGTACGTCGGCCCGCTGTCGCCGACATAGATCGGACGGACCATGCCGAGGGTGGTCAACAGCTCGAGCGTGCGATAGACGGTCGCCCGCCCGGTCTGGGGGTGGATGCGCTGGGCCTGCACCAGGATCTCGTTGGGGTTAAGATGCTCGCTCTCGCGCTGGATGACTTCCAACACCGCCAGACGGGGAGGCGTGATCTTGTAGCCAGCCTTGCGCAGCCGATTGACCAGGTCGCTTGTCATACAAGAACTATACCACAGAACAGCTCCCCCCAGGGCTGCTCACCCGTCAAGGAAGTGCGTGACCCCCACAGAGACCGTCAAGCCTGCTGCGCCCCCGCTGGCCCAGCCCCCAAAACGCGAATTGCACAGTCTTAAAATTTTTGGTATGCTCTACGAGCACTCTAATTTCCCCATTTTACGTACACAAGGAGAGACGATAATGAGCGAACCACGTATCCACCCCTTGGCCCTCACTGCGGTCGACAAATTGCAGCGCGGGCGGATCAATCGGCGCGAGTTCCTGCGCTATACCACCCTGCTCGGTGTTTCTGTTGGGACCGCCTATGCCCTGGCCGGCTGTGCGCCCGCAGCCGCTCCTGCCAGCGGCGGAGCCCCGGCCGCTGCCGGCGGGATCACACGCGGCGGCACTTTGCGCAAAGGCATGCTGCTCCAGCAGATCGACCACCCAGCCCGTCTGTCGTGGGTGGAAGGCTCCAATGCGATTCGGCTGGTCAACGAATACCTGACCGAAACCGGCCCGGACAACATCACCCGCCCCTCTTTGCTCGAAAGCTGGGAAGCCAGCGACGATGTGAAAACCTGGACCCTCAAGCTGCGACAGGGCATCAAATTCAACAACGGCGACGACCTGACGGCGGACGACGTGCTCTACAGCTTCAGCCAGTGGCTCGACCCCGAAGTCGGCTCTTCGATGCTCGGCCTTCTCTCCTACCTGGACGGCATGAACAGCGTCGAAAAAGTCGACGACTACACGATACGTCTCAACCTGGCCTCCGCCAACATCGGCGTGCCCGAACACCTTTTCCACTATCCAGCCTCGATCTTGCACCGCGACTTCCAGGGAGATTGGGTGAAACAGCCGATCGGCACCGGTGCCTTCACGCTGGTCGAATACCTGGAAGGCGAACGCGCCTCCTTCAAAGCACGCACCGACTACTGGCAGATGGGCGAAGACGGCAGTCCACTCCCCTATCTGGACGAAGTTGTCTTCGTCAGCGTCGACAAAGACGCCTCCGTCGCCGCGATCCAGGGCGGCCAGCTCGATACCCTCTTCAAACCGCGGCCCAGCGACTTCCTGGCACTGAAAGACAACCCAGATCTGCAGATCCAAGGTGTGGCCACCGCCAACTGTTTTGTGGTTCGTATGCGCGTCGACCAGGAACCCTGGAATGACAACCGTGTGCGCACCGCCCTGAAGATGTGCCAGGACCGCCAGAAGATCCTCGACCTCTCCTACAACGGCGAAGGGGTCCTCTCGCTGGACACCCATTTCTCGCCGGTGCACCCCGCTTACGCCGAACGCCCCATCCCCGCCTATGACCCGGAAGGCGCGCGCGCGCTCTTGGAAGAGTACGCAGCCGAAAAGGGGATCCAACTGCCCCTGCAGGTGACCCTGTCGACCAAAAACGACCTCTCCGAACCCGAAATCGCCCAGACCCTGCGCGAGTCCGCCGCGGCCGGCGGGTTCGACATCACACTCGATATCACCGAACCCAACGGCTACTGGGACCGCTGGACCGAGGTGCCACTTGGGATCACGATCTGGGCCCACCGCTCGCTTGACACCATGGTGCCCCCTCTCGCCTACATCGCCGACGCCGACGGCAACCCCGTCCCTTGGAACGAGACCCGCTGGGTAGACGCCGAATTTTCCGAGAAATTGCGCCAGGCCGAGCTGACCCTCGACATCGAAGCACGCCGCGAGATTGTCGGGGAGCTGGAAGATATCATGCAGGAACGAGGCCCCATCGGCAACAGCTACTGGACCAATGAGTGGGAGATCATCCGCAAAGAGTTCCAGAATGTGATCGCCCACCCGGCCAACTTCGATTTCTATTATTCGGTCTGGAAACAGCAGTAAACGACCCGGCTGTCTGTGTTGCAGGCAACACAGACAGCCCCCCCTCTTCTCTAGCGCCATTGCCAGCTCTGCAGCCGCCCGCTGGGGCTGCTGGCAGAGGGCAGGGAGACATTCTGTATGGCACGTTTTTTGGTCCGCAACCTTGTTTCAATGGGCACAACGATGCTGCTCGTCTCTGCGCTGCTCTTTTTGCTCCTCGAAGTGGCAGGCGGAGACATCACCGTGCGGCTGCTGGGGGTTTTTGCCAGCCCGGAGCAGCGCGACTCGCTGCGCCGACAGCTGGGTCTGGACGCCCCAGCCTGGCAGCGCTATCTGGACTGGCTGGTGGGCAGCGACTGGCGGGCCCGCCCACTCTCTGCCTATCCGCTGGTGACCACCTCCAATCCACAGAGCGGGGAAGCCGAATGGTGGGCCGACGTCGCCGGTGTCTTGACCCGCTGGCGGCTCGTCGACGGCGAGCTGACGGCCATCCAACGAGCAGCCGACGGCACTGAATCGACAGCACCTGCGAAGACCGTCTGGCAGCGCGCCCCCGACGGCAGCGAGATTTTCTGGGGCGTCGACACCCGCAACAACCTGGTTCAATGGGAGCGGGGCAGTGATCTGGAGGTGCTGGTGTTGAGCGAGGCAGGGGTGCGCAGCGAGCGCGGCGGCCCCCAACACTATATCCCCCTGCGCAAAGGCATCGTGCGTGGAGATGCCGGGATGTCGCTGCAAAGCAACCGCCCTGTCTCGGCCACGATCTTTTCACGCGCCGCCAACAGCCTGATCCTGGCCGGCGCAGCCTTTTTGCTCGTGATGCCGCTGGCCCTTTTCTGCGGGGTGCTGGCCGGGGTCCACGAAGGCAAAGCGCTCGACCGTCTTGTTTCGATCACCGGGCTGGGGTTTACCGCCACCCCAGAATTTGTGATCGGCATCTTTCTGATCCTGATCTTTGGCATCTGGCTGCGCTGGCTCCCGGCGACCGCTCTCTTTTTGACCGGGGATGCCATTCTGCGCGACCCCAAAATTCTGGTGCTGCCCATTCTGACTTTGATGGCGGCCGAGTTTGGCTACGTTGCCCGCATCGCCCGGGCCAGCATGGCCGAGGTGATGCAAACTCCCTATATTCGTACCGCCTTCCTCAAAGGACTGCCACGCCAGCGGGTGATCTTCCGCCACGCGCTGCGCAACGCACTGCTGGCCCCCGTCACGGTGATCATGCTACAGGTCAACTGGCTGATCGGCGGCGTCATCGTGGTCGAAGTGCTCTTCGGCATCCCAGGGCTGGGCAGCTATATCTACGACGCAGCCATCTTCGGTGATTTCAACGCGGTCGCCGCCGCCGCTATGCTGACTGTGTCGATCGCCGTGCTCACCCGGCTGGCCGGCGACCTGCTCTATCTCTATTTGAACCCGCGCATCCGCTTTGCTTGAGTGCACTGGCGCTGGAAGGAGACCGATTTGAACTCGACCACCCTTTCCCCATCCGCCCAACCGCCCGGGCTGCTTCGCCAGCTGGCCAACCTCCTGTCCATCCTGCTCAGCTCGCGCACGGCGGTCGCCGGGCTGGCAATGGTGCTTTTTTGGCTCGGGATCGGCCTGCTCAGCCTGGTCTGGACCCCCCACCCCCCCAATGCCCAGGCCTTCGACGCCAATCTGCCCCCCACCTCCACCAACTGGATGGGCACCGACCACCTGGGCCGGGACATCTGGTCGCGGGTCATGGCTGGCACGCAGGTGGTGTTGCTCAAAACTCGCCTCTCCACCACCCCCCAGGTCGTTGTCCCAGGGGGAGTGGCCCTCTGGGGGGTGATCGGCGCCGTGGGGGTCGGTGGGCTGCTCGGGGTCAACGCCGGCTATCGAGGTGGCCGTGTCGACCAGACGATCATGCAGCTGCTGGATGCCTTGATCGCTTTTCCGGTGATTGTGCTCTATCTGGTGATCGTCACCGCGCTGGGCAGCGGGGATGTCGTCGTCGTTCTGGCAATTACAATCACTGGCGCCCCCGGGGTCGCACGCCTGGTGCGCGGGCTGGCGCTCGATATCAAAACACGCGAGTATATCCGTGCCGCCGAAACGCGCGGGGAGTCGGCCGGCTACATCATGCTGCGCGAAATCATTCCCAATGCCCGTGGCCCGATTCTGGTCGATGCCATGCTGCGGGTCGGCTACGCCATCTTTGCAATCGGCACACTCGGTTTCCTCGGTCTCGGCCTGCCCCCGCCAGACCCAGACTGGGGCAGCATGGTCAACGATGCCCGCAAGTATATCTACGCCAACCCCATCGCCATCCTGTGGCCCGCGTTGGCCATCGCTACCCTGGTGATCGGGGTCAACCTCTTCGCCGATGGGCTGCGCGAGGAGCTCACCCGCTACCAACAGTAAACACCGTCCATCCAAGGATTCCACATGAACCTGCCACCCTCTCCTGAACCGTTGCTCGCCGTGCAGGACCTGACCGTCGGCTACCGCACCCGCACTGCCCGGGTCCAGGCGCTGCGCAATGTCTCGCTGACCCTCAACCCAGGCGAAACCTTGGGCATTGTCGGCGAGTCTGGCTGCGGCAAGAGCACGCTGGGCTGGTCGATCGTCAATTTTCTGGGTGCCAATGGATTCATCCAGGGCGGCTCGATCCGCTTCGAAGGCCAGGAGCTGGTCGGCCGATCGGAGCGCCAGCTGCAGCAGCTGCGCGGCAACCGCATCGCCATGGTCTTCCAAGACCCGCTGCAGGCGCTCAACCCCGCGCTGCAGCTGGGCGAACAGATGCGCGAGGTGCTGATGGTCCACCAACAGATGAGCAAAGCAGAGGCCACCACCCGCTGCATTGAAACGCTGAAACGGGTTCATATGCCCGACGCAGCCGGGCTGCTCGGCCGGTATCCCCACCAGATTTCTGGGGGACAGCAGCAGCGCGTGGTGATCGCCATGGCGCTGCTCAACGACCCCGCCCTGCTCATCCTGGACGAACCTACCACGGCGCTGGATGTCACCGTCGAAGCAGCTGTCCTCGATTTGGTGGCTGAACTGCGCCAGACCCTGGAGACTGCCCTCCTCTTTATCAGCCACAATCTCGGCGTGATCGCCCGTATCTGCGACCGCGTCGCTGTGATGTACGCAGGTGAGATCGTCGAACAGGCGACCGTCACCGAGATTTTTCAAAACCCTCGCCACCCCTACACCCAAGGGCTGATTCGCTGTGTCCCCCGTCTGGGCACCGACAAAAACAGCAGCGTGCTCTTTCCAATCCCAGGCCGCGTGCCACGCCCCGACGAACGACCGGCCGGATGTCTCTTCAGCACACGCTGCCAGTACGTAGAAGAACGCTGCCGGTCTGAAGCCCCGCTCCTGCGCTCCCTGCCCATCGGCACACAGGTGCGCTGCCACCTGACAGAACAGATTGACCCCCAACGCTGGACCCCCCCCGCAGAGGCCGAAATGCCCCCCCCCAAGACCTCCCCTGCGTCCCCTTCCCTGCTTCTGACCGGCAGCCATCTGCACAAGGCCTACCCTGTCCCCGGCACTTCCCTGGCCAGTCTGGTCGGGCTCGAACACAGACGGTCGGTCAAGGCAGTCGACGATGTCTCGCTGAAGGTCTTCAAAGGAACCACCCTGGGCATCGTCGGCGAATCTGGCTCAGGCAAAAGCACACTGGTCAAAAGCATCATCGGTCTGGAAAGGATCGACCATGGCTCGTTGGAATTTATGGGGATGGAGATTCACCACCCCCTCTCCCGACGCACGCTGGAGACGATCCGTGAGCTGCAAATGGTCTTTCAAAACCCTGACTCCACCATGAACCCCTCCTACACCGTAGGCCAGCAGATCGCCCGACCCCTGGAACGTTTCCAGAGCGTGCCGCGCAGCCAGATACGCGACGAAGTGGTCCGGTTGCTGCGCGCAGTGCGGCTCAACCAAACCTACTACGACCGTTTCCCACGCCAGCTCAGCGGCGGCGAAAAACAGCGGGTCGGAATCGCCCGCGCCCTGGCCAGCCAGCCCAGCCTGATGCTCTGCGACGAACCGGTCAGCGCGCTGGATGTCTCCGTCCAGGCCGCCATCCTCAACCTGCTGCTCGAAGTACAGGCAGCCCACCAGACCACCCTGATCTTCATCGCCCACGACCTGAGCGTGGTGCGCTTCATCGCCGACCAGGTCGCCGTCATGTATCTTGGACAGATTGTCGAACACGGGCCTGTCGACGCACTCTACGCGCCGCCCTACCACCCATACACCGAAGCCCTGCTCTCCGCTGTCCCCGAACCCGATCCAACCCTGCAGAGAAGCCGCATCCGGCTGGAAGGCGAGCTGCCGAGCGCGATCGATCCGCCGACCGGCTGCCGCTTCCACACCCGCTGCCCACGACGTTCCTGGATGCCCGACGGCGGCCAGCGCTGCCAGACAGAAGCCCCAGTCTACCAGGAAGCTTCGCCCGGCCACCAGATTCTTTGTCACCTGCCGCTGGACACCTTGCAACGCTTGGAGTCGGCGACTCTGTCGGCGTAGCAGGGACTTCTCCTGCCCGCTCCCCCTGCCTGTCTACGAATGCTCGGCCCCAAGCGCTGTCCAACACCAGGCTCGGGCCAGAAGGCACTTCAGCGGGCTGCCGGCGCAGGTTGCTGTCGGCGGCGCCACTCACGCCAGACACTTACCAGCAGTGTGGCCGCCGTCAGGGGCGCCACAAAGACCAGCATAAAGGTTCGGTATTGTTGTGCCGCCGGGTAGCCAGAACCATCCAGAAAAAGATAGAGGGTATAGGCGATGTAGTATCCCAAAAACAGGGCGCCCTCCCAACGGTCGATCAGGTTGCGCGTGAGGAAGATGGGCAGACAGGCAAAGGCCACAGCCACCATGAACGGCAAATCCAGGCTGAGGGCGCTTGCCGAGACAGGAACACCATTGGATGACAAAAGTGAGGTCAGCGCTAGCACAGACAGCAAGTTGAAAATATTGCTGCCGACGACGTTGCCGACGGCAATGTCACGCTCTCCCTTGAGGGCTGCCATGACCGATGCCGCTACCTCAGGCAGCGAAGTGCCCAACGCCACGATCGTCAACCCGATCACCAGATCGCTCAACCCCAAAAGACGCGCCAGATCGCTGGCCCCTTGCACAAAAAATCGTGAACCCAGAACCAGCATGGCCAGCCCCACCGCCACCAGCATCAGGTTGACCCCGACCTGACGCCCTCCTCTGCCGTTGTTCCCTCCATATTCCTGCTCGTATTCGGCGCGTACAGCCGATTGTTTTTCCTGCAGACTCTGTCTGACCAAAAAAACAACATAGCCGACCATCAGCACGACCAGCAGCAAGCCTTCCCAACGCTCAATCCCGCTGTCAAGAGCCAATCCCCAGACCAGCAGCGAGGCACCGATCATGATCGGCACATCCAGCCGCACAAGTTGCTGGGCAACCACCAACGGCACAATCAAGGCAGACAACCCAAGGATCAACAGCACATTGAGTATGTTGCTGCCAACAACGTTGCCGACCGCCAGATCAGGCTGGCCGTTGAAGGCAGACTGCAAGCTGACCGCCAGCTCAGGCGAGCTGGTTCCAAAGGCGACCACCGTCAACCCGACAATGAGCGGAGAGATCCCCAGCGCAGTCGCCAGCCGGCTCGCCCCCCGCACCAGAAGCTCGGCCCCTGCCACCAAAATGACCAACCCTCCCACGATCAAAAGCCCTATCATCCACATGGCGTTCAGCCCCTCCCAATGGCGCTTTTTCACATTTTGTTCGATCGATCCGGCACTTTTTGGCTGTAGAAGCGCCGCTTTGACCCCGGATTCTACCATCCGGAGCAATCGCTCACTGTATCCTGGCTTCAGTATCCTGGAGTATCCTGGCTTCAGAGATTCAAGACCTGCCTCGCTGTCGGTTGCAACGACAACAGCCTGTGCTGAACTCCCAGACAACAGAGCGCTGTTTTTAATCGAATTCTCAGCCAGCCTTCATCTCATTCTCAGACAAAAGAACGATTCTATAGGTGCGCTGTTGTTCCGAAGTCGGTGCCCTTCTCACCGACTCGAGAAAGTCCCAAAGGCACCCAGCCCAAGGGCTTTCAAAAAGAAAAAGTCCCGTCGGTTCTACATCGGCGGGACTTTTCTTGCAGCGCCCAGGCGTTCATACGCACAAGCTGGCATCAGCCCCCTGCCGATTTGCCAAAATCGCGTGGATCCGATATTCCTAAACAAAACGATCCTTTTCAGAGACAGCGCTCACAGACAAAAGACAGGGCACAGCAATCTGATATGACCATCCAAGCAATTCTCTGGGACCTGGACGGAACCCTGGCAGACTCCACGGCGCTGCACTACCAGGCCTGGCAAACCACCCTGCAGCAGCACGGTGAACCCTTCACCTACCAGGAATTCATCGCCTCGTACGGACGGAACAACCTCGACATCCTGGGCAGCCGGTTCAAGCATAGGTCACGGCTCCAGCTGTCAGCCATCGCCGACGAAAAGGAAAGCACCTTCCGCAGCCTGCTTCACCCTGGTGTGCTGCAGCCGCTGCCCGGCGTACTCGACTGGCTGGCTTTCTTTCGCAGCCAAGGAATGGTGCAGGTCGTCGGCTCTTCAGGGCCGATGGCCAATATTGCTGCCAGCGTCCACGCCCTCGCCATCGCCGATTATTTTTTGGCGCTGGTCTCGGGCACACACCTGCCCCAGGGCAAGCCAGACCCCGCCATTTTTCTGCGCTGCGCAACTGTCGCCGACGTGGCACCCGCCCAGTGCGTTGTCATCGAAGACAGCATCCACGGGGTTGAAGCCGCCCAGCGGGCCGGCATGCGCAGCGTAGCCGTCGGCACCCTGGCGCAAAGCGAGGAGCTGGACCGGCTGCTGGCTGCACCTGCCGCCCTCCCCTGCGCCAGGGTACCCAATCTCGCCCAGCTCGCTGCACCTGATTTCTGGCAGAATCTGCAAAAACCCGCCGCCTCGCTATGAAAGAGCCCCCATCTGACATTGAGTCATCTCGCAAAGTCCAAGAGGCGTCGCAAACATCCCGGCGTTGCCTGGGGGGTGCGATCCCAGAAAGCGGAAGGGACCTGCGGCATCACAGCAGCGACATAGGTCAGGGTTGCACCGGCAATGAGGCTCACTTCAGGTAGACGGAAACAGGAGGCGCTGGCAAAGACGAATTGACGATGGAGGCCGAGCATCTGTTTGGCAGCCAGCGGGGGATGCTCCACCGACCAGCGGTTGCGATAGAGAAGATAGGATGTCTCCGCCTGGATCTCGCCCAGACTCGTGGCAGGCACCAGTGCTTGTTTATCGTGCGGGTCATGGCAGGCGTAGATGGAGAAGGTTGCCGCATCTGCGGTGACGCAGGTCTGCTTGGATACCAGAGCATGCGCAACGACCCTTCCTCCAAAGACAACCGCGGGCAGCGCCCTCTGCGCCAGGCTGTGAAAATGTTGACCCACCCATCCTTTGAGGCGCAGGCGCCAGAAACCAGTGATATCTACACTCACGACCTGGTACCTTTCATGCCGGAGCACACGCCATTGATTCTCGCTTGCCACATGGCTCTGCCAATTGTCCAGCAACTCGTTGCCCTCCCACGCACGGCAGCGCTGCCCATCTCCGCCTCACGACTTCCTTGCCGAATCCCTTGGTGTCCAGTGCCGAAAAAACGCACCGCGGCTCGACAGCAACCCGCCGCTCATCATTGCCCACAAGATGTGCGCCAACGCAAGGCTTGTTCCGATAGGCACCCTTAATTTGCACTGCAGCGCTGATGACTTGTACAGTGAGTTCTACGGTGGTTGTCATGCTCCACTCTTTCTTATGGTTTGTGTCAACCATCTTGTGGACTGTCAATCGCCGTTTGTCATTTTCTTTTCGCTGTTGTACACCTTTTACCGGAAACTAAATTTATTGTCAACTTATTGACGTTTTCAAGTTCTCAATAAAACGCAAGCACACCGAAAGGGTATAGGCACCAGGGATGTGGAATCTTGCAGCATATGTGGAGCAGGGACACCGTCAATTTCCTGACCGTCCTGCGCTACTTTTTGAGCACGAAGTTTTCACCTATCGTCAGTTGGATGAGCTGTGCAGCCGCAGCGCCAACATGCTGACCGCAATCGGTGTCCGGCGTGGAGACCGGGTCGCAGTCGTGCTGCCCAATGTTCCTGCGTTTCTTGCGGCCTATTTTGGGGCGCTGAAACTGGGCGCACTGATTGTCACGGTCAACACAGCACTCAAAACCGATGAGGTGGCCTTTGTCTTGAACGACAGCGGCGCCCGCGTGGCCATCACCTCTGCGGATCTTCGAGAGCAACTGGCACATGCCACCCTGCCTGCGGTCGAACGGATCCTGGACGTGGATGGAACCGAAGCGCTCGAACACTCCTGGCACGCGCTGCTGGCCCACGCTTCGCCGGATGCCGTTGCCGTGAGCGTGCTTCCCGAGGATCCTGCGGTGATCCTTT
>CAIOHJ010000036.1 GCA_903858085.1 uncultured Chloroflexota bacterium | reverse complement strand
CTACCGCAGCGAGGCCCGGTAGGCTTTGGGAGAAATGCCACACAAGCGATTGAAGTGTGCATAAAACTGACTGGCCGATCCGAAACCAGATTCGAGCGCAATTTCCAGGATCTGCTGGTCGGTGGTGACCAGCAACTGCTGGGCATGTGCCACACGCAGCGTGTTCAAGTAGTCGAGCAGGGTCACCCCAAAGGTTTTTTGAAAGACAGCCATGGCGTAGTGGGGGTGGAGGTTGACTTGGGCGGCGATCTCTGGGATTTTGAGCGGTTCCAGGTAGTGTTCGGCAAGAAATTCAGCAAGTTTTTCCACATGGCTCGCCTGATGGGGGGAGGGGGCAGGGGCCAGGGGCTTCTGTGTCAGATCGAGCCGGGCCACAAGCCGTTTCAGGCGCGCTTCTACCTCCAACAGCATGACCTCACGATCTTCCGGTTGGTTGCGTGTCAGGTCGGCCTGCCACTGGACAAAGCGCTGTCTGTCCTCTGGGCTGGCGGTCGGGTCGATGATCAGCTCGCTGTTGAGCACTGCTCTGCGGAAGGGTTCGGGCCAATTCAGGTGGAGAAACCAGGACAGAGGGAGTGTGAGCCAATACATAAAGGTATCGGGGAGGGCATCGACGAGCTGGTGGGGCGCGATGGCCCAAAAGAGTATGAGTGAATTGGCTGGCAAGGCTACCCGGCGCCCGCCAAAAAAGTACACCGCCGTACCTTGTGCCACCATGTTCAGCTCGAGCTCGTTGTGGCGGTGCGCCGCTGCCATGAGCATCGGATGGCCATCCCAGGCTTGCAGACCGATGATTTCGTCTAGGTAGACTCCAGCGCGGCTTTGAAGAATTCGGCGTTGTTTTGGAATAGGCATGCCTTATCTTACTGCAAAGCGCCCAGTGCCATCAAACGCCGGGGCTCGTTTCACAACGGGTTTGGCGGTGTGGGGCGCCTTCGTGGTATGCTACAGAGATGAAGTGGAGGAGCGGCGTGTTGAGTGCGATTCCTTCCGGTGCTGGAAGGTGATGCGGCCCACCAGGTCCTGGGTGACCTCTCGCGGGGTTTTGTGGGGGGTGCTGGCGCTGTTGGCGCTGCCCGCACTCTGGCCGTTGCTCAGCGAAGGATTTCCCAAGACACACGACGGTTCGGTGCATCTGATCCGTCTGTCTTTGCTGGACGAGCAGGTGCGTTCCGGCAATTTTTTTCCGCGTTGGTTGCCGAGTCTGATGACCGGCTACGGGTACCCTACATTTAATTTTTATGCCCCTTTCATCTATGGGGTGGCTGAGCTGTGGCATCTGGCGGGTGTTGCCCTGCCCTCTGCGCTGGCTCTGCTGATGGGGGGGCTGGTGCTGGTTGCGGGTGCGGGCATGTTTCTGCTCGCCAGCGATCTCTATGCCGACCACGGTCCTGCCGGGCGCTGGGCCGGGCTGGCCGCTGCCGGGGTCTATCTGTACACCCCTTATTTTTTGGTCAACCTTTACGTGCGCGGCGCGCTGGCAGAGCTGCTGGCCCAGGCGCTGTTGCCCTGGCTGTTCTGGGCGGTGACGCGTGTGTGGACGCGCCCGCGGCCGCAGCTGTACTGGGTGGGGTCTGCGGTGCTGCTCGGGGGGATAGCGATCGGGCACAACATCACGCTGTTGCTGCTGCCGTTGCTGTTGGGCCCGTATGGGGTTACCTTGCTGGCGGTGCTGCCCGGGGATCGGCGCGAGTTTTTTCGGCGCGCCGGTGGGCTGGCGGCTGGGGCACTGGTGGCTGCCGGGATCACAGCCTTTTTTTGGCTGCCGCTGCTTTGGGAACGGAGCCTGCTCTCATCTCTGGCGTTCAATGCGCCCAATCTGGCCGAGCATGTCTGGTCGTGGGGGACTGTGGTCGAGCCCACCCTCCCATACGCCTATCCCTTCAGTTCGGTTCCATTTCGGTTGGGGCTGGTGCAGGCTGTGCTGGCTCTGGCTGGGCTGCTGTGGACCCGCCGGCGGTCGCCGTTGTGGTGGTTTTGGGTCGTGTTGGGGGCTGTGGCTGCGCTGGGGATCACACCGGCCAGCCTGTTGCTCTGGGAAAATGTCGACCTCTTGCGTGTCGTCCAGTTTCCCTGGCGTCTGCTGACTGCAGTCAGCCTTTCGACGGCCATTCTGGCTGGGGGGCTGGTGTTGCGGGGGCGGCGGCGTTCTGTTCAAGTGTTGCTGGCCAGCGCGATCGCCCTGGCTGCCCTGCTGGCCGGTCGCCCGTATGTGGCGACGTTTGACACGGCGATGTACGCTGATATTGCGGTCGACCCGGCGGTGATCGCCCGTTACGAGGCGATCTATCGTGCCTGGGGTGCTGGCTGGCACCGTGAGTTTCTGCCGCGCTGGGCCGAACAGTTCGATCTGGTGCCTGTGGCAGATGAGCCCGCCGGCCAGGTCGTCGACTGGCTCTCTCTGCAAGCTGTGACGCACAATGGGCTGCAGCTGACGGTTGAGACTGAACGCCCGGCTACGCTGCGGTTGAACCAGTTTTTTTTCCCTGGCTGGCAAGCAACCCTGGACGCTCAGGCACCCTTGACAGTCTACCCGTCGACCCACCAGGGGCTGGTGACCGTCGACCTGCCCGCCGGTCGCCATACAGTGGTCGTTGCCCGGACAGACTCTGCGGTCCAGGCTGGGGCGGAATGGCTTACCGTCGCAACTTTGTGGGGTCTGGGGGGGGTGTGGCTGCTGCAGAGGCGACGCTGGCCTGCCGCCGCCATGGCGACGGCAGGGGTGGCAGCCGCGCTGCTGTTGCACGCACCTTTCCAAGATCCCCCACAGCCGCTGACCGCAAGCCAGACCGAGGTGGTGCCCGGCCTCACGCTGCTGGGCTATCGAAGCGACATGGCAGAGAACGGACGCAGCTTGTTGCTCACCCCCTACTGGTACAACCGGCGCACCTACAAATGGCTGGCCACCACCTGGCGGCTGAGGGATGCCAGCGGCGCAGTCGTCAGCCAGCTCGACAGCGAACCATATCATGGGACGCTGCCCGCCGTGCGCTGGTTGCCAGGAATGGTGGTGCGGGACGGCTATCGCCTGCCGCTCTCGAACGGTCAGCCGGCCGGCACCTATCAGCTGGAGATGCAGGTTGTGACGGAGGCAGGACGGACAGACTGGCTGGCATTGGGGCCGGTCGAATTGCCGGCCGCACCGGCGTTCCAGCCTCTGGGCCTTCTGCTGACCGACCCGCAGAGCCGCGAGCAGGTCGAATTGGCCGGCTATACCGTCGCGGTCGACGGGGGAGCGTCCGATCCGAACAGCCGCCAGCCGTTGATCGCCCGACCGGGCGACCTGCTCACCGTACGTCTGTACTGGCGAGCACACAGCGAGCTTTCCGAGGACTACCACAGCTTTTTGCATCTGGTCAGCCATACACGGCAGACGCTGGTGGCCCTTGACAAGATTCCAGGCCAGGAATTGGCGCGGCCACGCTTTTGGGATCAGGCATACACCGAACCCGACACCTATGTGCTGCGTATTCCAGCGGAGGCGCGTTCGGGGCTGTACTACCCGCGTGTGGGATTTTACGATTATGGAGACCTGGATCGCTTTTTGTGGATGGCTGGGGAGCAAGAAGAGGACGCTCTGGACCTGCCTCCCATCAAGATTGTGGCGAACCCACCCCAGCCGTCACCTCAGCAGCGTGTCCAGGCCACCTACGGGTCGTTTGCAGAGGTTGTGGGCTACAGCGTTACCTCCGCCCCTGTCCTGCAACCAGGCGATTCGGTGACGGTGACCCTTTTTTACCGCGGGCTGAAGCCGGCAGAACAGCCTTATACCCAGTTCTTTCAGCTCTACTCGCCCACTCTGGGGATGGCGGCCCAAGTGGACCAGCCTCCCTTGCAGGGGGGGAATCCGACCCATACCTGGCAGCGCGATGAACTCATCGTCGACCAGGTGACGCTGACGGTCGCCGCCACTGCTCTGCCTGGCGAGTATACGCTCAACACAGGTCTGTACGACCCAGCCAGCGGGGAGCGAGTGTCGCTCTTGGCGGCCAGCGGCGCAGAGCTCCGCGACCGGCAGCTGCCGCTGACGACCCTGACCGTCAGCGATCCATAGCGGATTGGATGCGAACCTGCTGCAGCGGGAGGGCATCCCCCAGGAGGGTTCCGGCGCGGTCGTAGACGGGCAGCCGTTCTTGGGTCTGTGCGTCGTAGACACCGACGACCAGCATGTAGGTGCCGGACGGTGCGTCTGCCGCGACGGGCAGACGGTAGTAGCCCAGCGCCTTCTTGCCGGCGCGCCATGTATCGGTCGGGCCATTGTTGCAGGCCAGCTGCGTGTCGCGCTGGCCCGCTTTGTGGGCGTTGGCGTCGATCAGCTGGAGAAAGACGGTGTATGTGCGCGAGCTCTGGGCCAGCAACTGCCAATCCAGTGAGATGCTCAAGAAATCTCCTGCGGCCACGCTCTCTGCCTGGCCGCCGACGCTTGACTGTGAGAAGTCGACCCGGAGCCCCCGCAGCGCCAGCGTCTCTCCGAAACGATAGTCGGCCAGCGTCAGCGGGGCCGCACCGGACCACGGGGTGATCGGGAGAGGAGCCCGCTTGACCGGGAGATCGAGCGGTGCAACTGACAGGTCGAACCCCTCTGGATCGTGTCGGGGGGTACGGCTGTAGAGCAGCAGACGCGGTTCACCTGCTCTGGCCGTGAAGGCCTCCAGCGTGTAGCCTTCGCCGAGCTCTGCTTCCAGGCGTGCGGCCGAGCCGGGCTGCGAAAAGGGGTCGAGGATCACGTAGTCAGGCGCAGACTTGCAGTATTCTGCGCCGACAGTATACCAGTCGCTGATCCAGCGGTCGATGTTGGTCTGGTAGGAGCCCTGCAGCCTTCCCTGGTCGTACCAGGCACCGATGGTGCGCCACCCTGCATCGTAGGGGATGCCAAAATAGAGGATCGGGGTAGTGAAGGTGTCCGCAGGCCAGAGCCAGGGGGGGGTCTGGTCTGCCTTGGCTTGCATCGCCTGCTCCTCTGTGCTGACAAACAGCTGGAAGAGATGGGTGCTGCCCGCAGCAGCGACGACCAGAAGAATTGCCGCCAGCGCAGGTTGTGTCAGGCGGGCAAAGGCCTGGCGGCTCAGAAAGCGGTGAAGCCGCACGGTTCCCCAGCCCAGCAACAGGGCCAGGGGAGGGGAGAAGATGTAAAAGTGCAGCCCAGGGCGTGCAGTCAGAAACAGGGCTGCAAAGCACGGGACCCCAAACCAGACCCACAGCAGCCGTTCTGCTGCTGACAGGGTCGGCGTGCGCAGCAGGGCCAGCCCGAGCACCGCTGCCCAGAGCGCCGTGCTGCCCAGGGGCAGCGCGGGCGCAGCCACCAGGAACAGCGGAGTGGCCAGCGCCCACAGCCCGAGCCAGCGCACCCCACCCCAGCGTGGCCCGCGCCACAGCGCGGCAGATGCCAGCCCCCAGACCCCTGCCACCAGCAGGGACAGCTGAACAGTCCCGGAATAAAACGCCGTGCGTTCGGCGTAGATTCGCAGGTTATCGACCAGCCAGCGGTTTTCGTCGAGCAGCGATTGCGAGTAGCCCCCGACGGTGGCGCTGAAATTGGGGTGAAGGACAAAGGCCATGTAGAAGATCCCTGTCCCCCCCAGGGCCACTGCGAGCGGCAGCGCGCCGGCCCGCAGATGTGTGTACAGGCCGCTGCGCTGCCGGGTGAAGAGCAGGTACCCGCCGGCGATCAGGACGACGGCGCCATCATAATGGGCCAGCAGTGCTGTGGCCGCCAGCAGCGCTGCCACCCAAAAGAGCGGACGCGCAGTGGCCCGCTCCGTTGTGGGCAGTGCCCAGATTTTGTACAGGGCGAGCACGGCGGCTGTGGTGGTCAGCAGGACGGCGCTTTCGTAGTGCATCATGCGGCTGAACGCAGTTGCATAGCCGTCCAGGGCCAACCATGTGCCGGCGAGCAGCCCAACTGGCCAGCCAGCCAGTGCCCTGCCAAGCTGAACGACGGCGAGCACTGCCAAAAGACCGGCCAGCGCGAAAGGCAACCGCAGCGCCAGTTCTGTCTTTGCACCGCTGAGCACCAGCATCCCGGCAGGGATGGCCGTGTCCAGGGGGCCACGCGGCTGGAAGAAGATGGCGTCGGGGTGGTCCTGGATCAGGCTGGCTGCCCGCACGAGGGCAGAAGCCTCATCGCCCTGGATCTGGCTGTAGCCGAGGTTGGCCAGGCGAACGCCAGCCGCTGTCAGCAGGATCAAGGCTGTCGCAGCGGCGCAGAAGCGAGGGCAACGCTGGTTTGCCGGCCCTGCCGCCGGCCGGGGGCGCAGCCAGTTCAACGCCAGCAGACCGATGCTGAGTCCATCCAGCCCGAACAACAGATGGGCTGGCGTCACCGGCCCAGGCAGCAGGCTGGCCAGCAGCACCAGGGCTGTGGCCAATCCAAAACCAAGGCCGACGCCGTAGACCAGCCACTCTCCGGTTGGCAGGTTGCCGACCAGCCAGCCAGCCAGCAGAAGACCCGGCACTGCCACCAACAACAAAAAAGCTGCGCTGCTGCGCAGCAGCAGCGCAGTCCCCTCGACCCCCAACGGCAGATGGGCCAGCAGGGCGAGGAGGGCCAGGACGAGCCAACGGCGTTGGCTTGGGACAGGCGGAAACTGCCGGCTCATCGAATCGTTGCCCCACTTGGCAAATACGCACAAATACCGCCAATTTTGTAGCGAAGTCGCTACCCATCGGTATAATACCATAGTCCCATTCGACTGCGGGAGCAAATCACTTTGCCTGGAATTGGCTGGCATGGCCGGAGCCTGCTGCCGATGAAATGAGCTGGGCAGCTGCCCCTGTCTTCAACAACATAGAGGACGGCTGGAAATCGCTGGAGGAGGCTTGAAGATGGAATACCGACAACTGGGTGCGTCTGGCTTCAGAGTGCCGGTGCTGTGTCTGGGCACTGGCACCTTTGGCGGGCGCGGGGAGTTTTTCGGCGCGTGGGGCGCCAGCGATGTCGCCGACGCCACGCGGCTGGTCGACATCTGCCTGGCAGCGGGGCTGACAATGTTTGATTCTGCTGATGGCTATTCAGGTGGCGCTGCCGAGGAAATTCTTGGCCAGGCACTCCGTGGACGGCGGGAGCAGGTGATCCTCTCGACCAAGGGCACCTTTCGCAGCGGCCCTGGGCCAAACGATGTCGGTTCGTCGCGCCATCATCTGATCGAGGCGGTCGAGGGCAGCCTGCGCCGGCTGGGCACCGACTACATCGATCTCTATCAGCTGCATGGTTTCGACGCCATGACGCCGATCGAAGAGGTGCTGCAAACGCTCGACGATCTGGTGCGTGCCGGCAAGATTCGCTACATCGGCTGCTCGAACTTTTCGGGCTGGCACCTGATGAAGTCGCTGGCCATCTCCGAGAAATATGGTCTGGCGCGCTACGTGGCGCACCAGGCCTACTATTCGCTGATCGGGCGCGACTATGAATGGGAGCTGATGCCGCTGGCGCTCGACCAGCGCGTCGGCGCAGTGGTGTGGAGTCCGCTCGGCTGGGGGCGGTTGACCGGCAAATTTCGCAGCGGCACGCCGCTGCCAGAAGTCAGCCGTCTGCGCAGCGAAGTGGCGAAGGCGGGCGGCCCGCCGGTCGAAGATGAATATGTCTTCACGGTGGTCGATGCGCTGGAAGAGATCGCGCAGGAGACGGGCAAGAGCGTGCCGCAAATTGCGCTCAACTGGCTGCTGCAGCGCCCGACAGTGGCGACGCTGGTCATCGGCGCCCGCAACGAGACGCAGTTGCGCGACAACCTCGGCGCGGTCGGCTGGGCGTTGGCACCGGAACAGGTTGCCCGCCTCGACGCCGCCAGCGCAGTGACGCTGCCCTATCCCTACTGGCACCAGCGCGGCTTCAAGGAACGCAACCCGCCGCCGGTGTAAGACCCCGGGCGTCTGTCGCCTGCGGTGGCCGGGTGCGGCAGGGGGGGGCGTCCACAACAGTGGATAAGGTCAGACTGCAAGAGCCGCTCTCGTTCCAGAATCCCTCTGGCGCCAGCTCGTGCACGGGCAGCGGCAGGGCGATCTGAAAAAGGCTTGCAACTCAGGGGGGGGAGGGGGCGACCACCTGCAGAGTGGTCAGCGCAAATTGGCTGTCGAGCAGGGGGGCTCCCTGGTGGAGCGGTACCCGCTGGCCTGTGTCGGGGTCGTAGAAGCCGAACCAGAGGGTGTAGGGGCCTGGTGGGGCGTTGGCGGCGACTGCCAGCTGCACGCTCTCTACGATCTGTTCGCCGGCAACCCAGGTCTGTGTTGGGTTGCCGCCGCCAAGCGGCGGGGCATCCTGCTGCGCCACCATGCCGCGCTCGGGGTCATGAATGTGCAGAAAGCGGGTGTAGCTGGCCGGCGCTGGCCCCTGGGCTTGGTAGACCAGGGTCAGGGTCAGGGTGCTGCCCGGTGCGACGAGTGTCGTAGCGGGTTCGATCGAATAGCGCTGGAGTTCGCCCCAATCGGCGAGCTGTACTGCGACGGGCTGGCCGGTCTTGATGGCCGGGCTGTTCAGAATTTTGACTGGCGGCAGGCTGAACTCGGTGCCGAGAAAGCGGCCGGAGTGGTCGGTGATCGGCAGGCGTTGGCCATCGCTGTCAAAACGGTAGAGTCCGGCTGACGGCCAGTAGAGCCCACCGGCAAGGCTTGAGTCGATTTCCAGCCGGTAGGTGTCCGCCTGCGCGTACTGTCCGTTCCACAGCCGGGCTGGGGCCAGCAGGGATCCGGCTGTTTTGTCGTGCTGGCGCGCTGTCTGCTGCTGTGCGTCGAGCAGGTGGATGAACCCGTGATAATTTTCTTGGGCCGGTCTGTCTGCTCGCCAAAACAGCGTGTATTCCAGAAGCTGGCCTGGCTGTACGACAGGCGGTGTCGAGTCCTGCGCAGGAAAGGACGTGCGGCCGTCGATCTGAAAATGCCACCCATCCAACAGCACGTCATTGCCGAAACGGAGCTCGAGCGGCTGCAGTGGGGGCGGGGCTGCTGCGGGCACGGCGGGCAGCTGGAGCGAACCGACCGCAGCAAAGGCAGGGGAGTGGTCTGCCGAAGTCACTGCAACGCGCAACGTATAGGTGCCGGCTGTCAGCCCGGGGGGCAGGGCCAGCTGGTAGGCGTCGTCGAAGAGGGTGGTTGCTGGAAGGCTGGCCAGTGCCAGCGTATTGAAAAAGGGGTCGCCGCTCTGCTCGGCTTGCAGGACGCCAGCGCTGTCGACGAGCTGCCAGTGCACCTTGCCGTCGACAGGTCTGTGCACCAGCCAGTAAGGAAAGATCTGCAGCTGGTGTCCGTCTGTGAGCTGAGAGTGGTATCCCAGCAGCTCCAGCGCCCCGTCTGCGGCTGGGACAGCAGCCGTCTGCCAGTTTGTCGGGCGGGGTTGCAGCAGCAAGGTGCTGCCGCCAGCCAGCAGGCAGAGCGCTGGAACAGCGGCCAGCCAGCGCCGGCGGCCGCCAGCCAGCAGCCAGAGGCCAGCGGCCAGCAAGCCCAATGTCGCCAAACTCAGCCAGGCAGCGCCTTGCTGGAGGGCGGTCCCTGTGGCGGCGACGGCGATGCGATGGCTCCCGGCAGGCAGCGCCAGGCTCAGCAGGCCGCGTGCTGGGTCGGGGGTGAGGGAAACCTGCTGGCCGTCGACGGTAGCAGACCAGCCTGGAAAATAGAATTGGGTGAATTTGAGGTCGATCGGGGCGCTGTTCGTGAGAACAGCGCTCAGCTGAACCGGGGAGGCGGTTTCGAGCTGGACAGCGCGGATTGGGCTGGTCTGGTCTGTTGCAGCGGCTGCACCGAACAGATCGGGGCCAGCCCAGCGCGGCAGAAATTCGCTGGAAGAGCTGGTGCCGTAGGCCCGGGTCTGCAGCTCGAATTGGGCCACGGCCGGTCGCCCGATCGAGACCGGCTGGTCGAGCAGCGGTCTGAAGGCTGCAGCTGACGGGTGTTGGCTGGCAACGATGACGGCCACTGTCGCCAGGGCGATCCCCAGCGCGCCCGCCGGTGGGCGTACCCGCAGCAGAATACCGGCGGGAAAGAGCGCCAGGGGCAGGCTGGCGACAGCCAACAACCGCCACGGAAACTGTGCGATCAGCAGGAGGTCGCTGCCCAGCCAGAGCGGCAACGCCCACCGGGTGACCAGCAGACAGGAGCCCAGCAGCACAGCCAGCAAGAGCCACCACTCTGCACTCCGGCGCGGCAGCAGGACAAAGCCCAGGAACGCCAGCAGCAGCTGGACCACCCCAAGACGGAATGGAATCGCTGTCGAATAGGTGTACGGCCAGCCCAGATCCAAAAAGTTCTCCAGCGTCCAGGTATTTTCACCCACATACCGAGCGGCGATTTTGAAGGCAGTCTCTGCCAGGTTGCTCCGTTCCAGCACCAGGGGCAACCAGAAGAAGCTGCTCACCCCCAACGCCGCAAGGGCTCCCAGCACCGCCAGCCCCAGGCGGCCCGCAGAGTGGGGCTGGTGGCGGGTCTGCCAGCGGAGCGCCAGCGCAAAGAGAAGCAGAACGGGCGGCATGAACAGCAGCGAGATGTTGTGGGTCAGCGCCAGCAGGGCGGTGGTCAACGCAAAAATCAGCAGATAGGGTGCCGGGTGGGATGCATAGAAAATGCGGCGCAGCGCCCAGAGAATCCAGGGCAGCAGCATCTGTGCACCGACTTCAGCGACCGCCCCGCGAGCGTACAGGTTGAGCAGGAGATAGGGGGCGTAGAGGTAGCCGGTCGCGCCGACCAGTGCGGCGGCATGGCGTCTCCAGCTCTCGGCAGCAGTGACGAGGTCGAGCAGCAGCAGGTAGACCCCTGCTCCCGCCAGCAGCAACAGCAGCAGCAGTGTTGTCCACAGCGCCAGCGCAGGGTCTGCGCCCGCCAGCACAAACAGGCTGGCCAGGAAATAGGTAGACGGCCCGTAAAAAGAGAGGAGCGGGTACCCATAGCCAAGTACCAGATCGGGCATCCAGCGTGGAAAAAACAGTGTCTCGCGCTGGTAGGTGGCCAGCAGGGCGATGCGCAGCACGTGGAGCAGGCCATCTGCCGAGGCGGTCAGCCCCAGACGCAGCGCAGGCCAGAGTGCAGGCAGGGCGACAAGCAGCAGGGCGCTGCCCGCCCCCAGCGCAACAAGCCAAGGGGGGGGGCGACGAGGAAGTCGGCCAGAACTGGAGGGCGAGGCAGAGAAACGCATCGGATCAGAGCCTTTGGCTTGTGCTGGCGTCATGGCAAAAATTCGCCCAGGGGCAGCAGCAGAAATGTGGCCGGGCTGTCTGGCTCGACCAGGAGAGCCAGCTGTCGGCCGCTGACAGGTTCGTAGAGCCCGACCCGCAGCTGGTAGCCCTTTTGCAGGGCAGCGCGGTCGAGGCCGGCTGGCAACGGCAGCGCGAGGGAAGAGCGGATTTGTTCGCCAGGGACCCAGAGCGTCGTCGGGTTGGCACTCCCGCCGGGCGGTTTGTCCAGCTGGCTGACCAGGGTGCCGTTGGCGTCGAGCAGATGTACAAAAGCTGTATAGTCGGTCGGAGAGCGATCGAGGGCGCGCCAGCCGAGTGTGATTTGCAGTTCAGAGGCGCTTTCGGACAGGGGCGCGACCTGCAGGCCGGCAAGTTCGATGCGCTCTTCGAAGCGGGCATGCAGCGGCACCAGGTCGTCGAGGCTGGCTGGCGGCGGGCCTTCACAAACAGCCAGCGCTCCGAAGACCCGCTGATCCCCTGCCGGGTTGCCGTGGCTGTCAACCAGCTGCACCCGCCGCAGGCTGCCATCGGGGAGCTGCTGGAAGAAGCCCGCCTCGAAATAGGCTTTGCCAGAGGTCAGCGGCTGCGGCAGCGCAAAGCTGCGGCGGTCGTCGACGGTTTCGCCGGGCCGCCAAAATGGCGACGGATACCCGTCGCCGGGCAGCTCGTTGTCTTGCAGCTGGCCATCGGGCAGCATCAGGTGTGCGAACAGGACTGTCTCATCGGTGCTGCCGGAGGTCGGCTGGCGCAAGAAGAGGGTCAGTGGCAGGGTGCGTTGCGTGCAGGAGATTGCATCGAGCGGGAGTGAGTAGCCCAGCAGCTCGATCCCGTTGGCAAAGCGGGCCTCCAGCGGATATTCGACCCGGTCGGCTGGGAGCTGCAAGGCAGGCAGTTCGCCGCTGTACAGATGGGTCGGCTGGCGGTTTGCCGGTCCAGGCAAGGGGCTGGAGGGCAGGGTGCGGTTCAGAACGGCCTCTACCAGCGAGTGGCCCGGGGCGGTGTAGGGTGCCAGCTGGGTGACGGTCAGTGCGCCAGCGGCGTTGCGTGTCAACAAAAAGAGCGGCTGGCTCGGATCTGCGCCCAGCTCGACCAGGTAGCGTGTGCCAGCTGCGACCTGTTGGGGTGCGGCGGGGCCAGCCAGGAGGGGGGCTGCTGCTGGCAGATCGGGGTTGAGAAAGCGCATCTGCGGGGAGCGAAAGAGCCGTCGGGTCAGCAGCAACGGTCGAGCTGGCTCGGTGGCCAGCAGCGTGCGCACCGCAGCTGCGGCTTCGTACTGGTCGGCGTCGAAGCTGCCAGCCAGCGCAGGCAGCTGGGCCCACTGCGAGAAGTAGCTGTAGGCGGTGACGCTGCCGCTCCCTGCCAGCAGCCCTACCAGCAGCAGCGCCCGCAGCCTGGCTGGCGCCAGCCAGCGTGCCAGCCAGGCGGTCAGCGCCTGGGCGCCGGCCGCATACAAAAAGACCAGCGGCGGCAGGGCACCTGCCATCCGCAGCCAGTGGGGCGACTCCACGCTGAAGAGTGAGGGGGTCAGCATGACGACGAACCAGAGCAAAACCAGATGATGGGCTGGTTGGCGGAGGTGCGCGAGGCAGGTGGCCAGCCCGGCGACGAAGAGCAGCGCCAGCAGCGGGTCGTTGATCGGCCGGCCGGGCAGATTGTGGCGTGGGTTCAAGTCGCCGCCGACAAAAAAAGCGCCGACCATCCCGCCCAGGTTTTCCACCAGCCGTTCGCTGGGAGTGCCGGGCAGCGCAGGGCTGGGCGGGGCAAAGATCGAGACATCACCGGTGCGGGCCGCCAACAGGTCGGGCTGCTGGAAAAAGGTCCAGAGCAACGGCGCAGCGACCAGGGTTGCACTGAGTGCCAGCCAGCCAAGGCCTGGCAGACGCAGGGAGAAGCTGCGCGACGCACGCAGCAACTCGACCAGCATGAACCCGCCGGCCACCAGCGGCAGCAGGCGGGCAGCGATGTAGGTGTACTGCGCAGCGCCGAGCCAGAAGCCCGCCCACAAGAAATCGGCGCGACGGTTTTGTTGCCAGCCTCTGGCCAGAAAATAAAACGCCAGTGTGCTCAGCAGGGGCAGCAGAATCACCCGAAACCCCAGCCGACTGAGGCTGACATGCCAGTACAGGACGCTGAGGGATGCAGCAGCCAGCAGGGCGATCTGCCGTTGTCCTGCAGGCTGCGAGCTCCCTGGCCAGTTCAGCAGGCGCCAGGCCAGGAGAGCGGTGACGGGGATGGTGAGAACACCGGCTGCTGCCGCAACCAGACGCAGGACATAGGCACTGGCGCCCAGCCCAGAGAGTGCAGCCGCCTGCAGATAAATAAAGAGCGGCTCGCGACCGTTGTTGCCCGTAAAAAAAATTGGAGTTACCCCAGCCAGCACCTGCCGGGCATCGACTGCGTTGAACGTTTCGTCAAAAAAAAGACCGGGTGGCAGCCGGTCCAGATCCCAGGTGCGCAGCAAAAACGCAGCCAAAGTGATCGCCAACAGCCACAGGCGACCCCAGGAAGCGCGCAGTGCGGTGCCGGGCAAAGAGATCTGCATAGCCACAGTCTACTACAGGCGGGCGCTCCCGATAAAACAGATGCCTGTCCAGGCGGACAGGCATGAAGAAGGCTGTTGTGTCGGGGAGAGAGGATTTGAACCTCCGACCTCTTCGACCCGAACGAAGCGCGCTACCAAGCTGCGCTACTCCCCGACGACAGATAAAGTATAGCCGAACGTTGGCTGCACGCCAAATTTTGGCCGACGCGTGTGGAAAATGACTTTGACCCGATCCCAAGCTGTGGTATACTGACACCATTCTCAGCGAAACCGACCGGCAACTCCGGTCGTGCAGACCTTTGAATGGAAGCCGTGTGGTGGATGCAGTTTGGTGGATGCAGTTTGGTGGACGAACGCAGAGGGTTGGTTTCCACAGGAAGGGGAGCCATGATTGAAGTGACAATCGACAGCATTCGGGTCAGCCTGTTGTCGCAAAATCGCATTGTCGTGCTGAAAGAAGAAAGCAGCGAGCGATTTTTGCCGATCTGGATCGGCCCGTTCGAGGCAGATGCCATCACCTTGCAACTGCAGGGGATGGAGGCCCCCAGGCCGCTGACCCACGATCTGCTCAAATCTGTGATCGACGTGTTGGGCGCCGAGGTCGTCCACATTGTGATCAACAGCCTGGAGCGGAACACCTATTACGCCCGGATCGTGCTCGATGTCCAAGGGGAGACCACAGAGATCGACAGCCGGCCCAGCGACGCGATCGCTTTGGCGGTGCGGGTGAGTGTTCCGATCTATGTGGCTGAGGAAGTGATGGATCAGGCTGGTATGTTGCCTGAAGAAGAGATGCCGCTCTCTGAAGAAAAAAGCAGCCGTCCTGCGTACAGCGACAGCAGCAACGAGGACCTGGGTGCCTTCAAGGATTTTGTAGAAGGGTTGGATCTGGACAGCCTGTTGGGCAACTGAGTGGGGTACGGTTGTGCAAATCGAATGAATTGCAGAGGGCGGGGCTGTAGGCTGGGCAGCCTCGCTGTTTTTGTCGGCATCCAGACATTTGACTGTTGTCACCAAGTGGCTCTGGCCGCAATGAGCTGAGCAGACGCAACGATGGAACCACTGGAAACTGCACCCAAAGGAATCCCTGCCAACCTGGAAGCCGAGCGTGCGGTGCTGGGGTCGCTGTTGATCGACCCGGATGCGATTCTCAAGATCGCCAATTTTTTGCGTGCCGAAGATTTTTACCGAGAACGCCATGGCTGGCTGTACGCTGCCATGATGGGGTTGCACGAGCGTCGTGAGCCGCTTGATTTTGTGACCGTGGTCGACGAGTTGGAACGGCGTGGCTATCTGGAAGAGATCGGTGGCCCTGCCTACATCACCGATCTGGTCGCCAGCACCCCGTCGGCGATGTATGTGGACCATTATGCCCGCATTGTGGAGCGTACTGCGCTGCTGCGCCGCCTGATCTCAGCAGCTGGCCAGATCGCCGAGCTGGCCTACGACGACAGCCAGGAAGTCGACACCGTGATCGACAAGGCGGAGTCTCTGATCTTTGGGGTCAGCGAGTCGTTGATCCACCGGGACCTGATGCCGATCCGAGCGATCATGGCCCAGGTCGTCGACCACATCGACTTTCTTGCCCGCAACCAGGACACGTTGATGGGGGTGCCGACCGGTTTTACCCTGCTCGACCGTCTGCTGGGCGGCCTGCAGAAAAGCGATCTGATCATTCTGGCCGCCCGCCCGGCGATGGGGAAGACCAGCCTGGCGCTGAATGTGGCGCAGAATGCAGCCAAACGCTACAATGCACGGGTCGGTGTCTTCAGCCTGGAGATGAGCAACGAACAGCTGGTCCAGCGTCTGCTTTCGATGGAAACTGGGATCGACAGCCACCGTCTGCGGCTGGGCCAGGTCCATGACGAAGAATGGCCGATCCTGCTGGAGGCGGCCAACCTGCTGGCGGGCACGGCGATCTATATCGACGACACGCCGGCAGCCACAGTCAACGAAATCCGTACCAAATGTCGACGTCTCTATGCCGAACATGGGCTGGATCTGGTGCTGATCGACTACATGCAGCTGATGACCGGCCAATCTGGCGGCCGTGAGGCCAACCGCCAGCAGGAGATCTCCTACATCAGCCGGTCGCTCAAAGGGCTGGCGCGCGAGTTGAATGTGCCGGTGATCGCGCTGAGCCAGCTTTCGCGCGCGGTGGAGAGCCGCAGCGACAAACGTCCGATGTTGTCGGACCTGCGAGAAAGCGGCTGTCTGGACGGAGAGACGCCAGTCTATCTGCCCGAACTGGGCTGTTGTGTCCCGATCCGTCAGCTGGCGGCCCGCCCGCCCAAGACGACGGTTGCCTCTTTGGATCTGCACAGCGGCACGTTCAGCGCAGTCCCCCTGGCTCGAGCGTTCTGTACAGGGGTCAAACCGGTGTTCGAGTTGCAGACGCAGTCCGGGCGGAGGCTCCGGGCAACAGCCAACCATCGGCTGTTGAGCCCGGCGGGCTGGCAGCGGCTGGACGTGCTCCAGCCGGGAGATCTGATCGCGGTCCCCCCCCCTATTTTGGAAGAAAGGGGGAGCGATCGCTTTGTGGGCTGGGAGCCGGTGGCTGCAATCTCGGCGGCCGGCCAGGCAGAGGTCTACGACCTCACCGTGCCGCCTCATCACAACTTTGTCGCCGGCGGGCTGGTCGTGCACAACAGCATCGAGCAGGACGCTGATGTCGTGCTTTTCATCTATCGGGAAGATTATTATATCGAAGATACCGACCGCCAGAACATTGCCGACGTGATCGTGGCCAAACACCGCCACGGCTCGACAGGTACGATCAGCCTCTATTTCCGGAAAGAACTGACGCAGTTTCGGGATCTGGAAGTGCAGCGCACAGAACTGGACTACTAGAGCCATGCCGATGCAGCCCAAAGGATTTGTCGGGTTTCCTGACAGCAGAATGAAGCTGGTCAAACTGCCCGACCTGTTTTTCAACGATCTGCTGCCGTGGGTCGACGACCTGGGCGAATTGAAACTGATTCTGCACTGTTTCTGGCTGCTCAACGAGCAGGAGGGGCAGCTCAAATACCTGCGTGGGGCTGATCTGCGTGCGGATGAGACACTTTTGCGCAGCCTCAACCTGGCCAGCGACCTGCGCACCCCCCAACAGTCGCTGGCCGATGCGTTGGAGCGGGCGACCGCGCGCGGGGTGTTGCTCAAACTGGAGATCGAATGGGGCGCAGAGGGGGGGATGGCCGTCGACGACTGGTATTTCATCAACACGGTCAAGGGGCGCCAGACGTTGGCGCTGGCCCGCCAGGGCAAGCTGGAGGAGCTGCGCAGGGTGCTGCCCGAGGAGGCCCGGATTCAGGTGGAGCGGCCCAACGTCTTTACCCTCTATGAGCAGAACATCGGGCTGCTTACACCGCTGATCGCAGACCAGCTGCGCGATCTGGAAAAGAGCTATCCGCCCGACTGGGTCGACGAGGCATTTCTGATCGCAGTGGCTGGCAACAAGCGCTCCCTGCGCTATATCCAGGCGATCCTCAAGCGCTGGGAAACGGAGGGCAAACATGAACGAACCCATGAAGCGAGCGGACGGGATAGCGAGGCGGATCTACGCCGCAAATATATCCCCGACGAATACTCGGACATCATCCTCGGCTGAACTGAACCGTGCACCTGCGTTGCCGGCGAGCCCGGCGCTGCCGCCTTGCCCACGCTGCGGGGGGACGGGGTTCGTGGTGGCCGAGCGGCCGATCGGCCACCCGGAGTATGGCCGTGCCGTACCTTGCAACTGCCGTGCCCAGGAGCTGCAGGCGCGGCGGCTGCGTTCGCTGCAGTCGATCGGGACCCTGGAGACACTGCACCGGTTGACTTTTGAAAATTTTCACGCCGAGCCCTCCCATCTGCCTCCGGACAAACAGACCAACCTGCGGCGTGCCTGTGAGACCTGCAGCAACTTTGCGGCCCAGCCGGAGGGCTGGCTGCTGCTGAGTGGGTCTTACGGGTGCGGCAAGACCCACCTGGCCGCCGCGATCGCCAACCGCAGGGTGGCGTTGGGGGCCCCAGCATTGTTCATGATCGTGCCCGATCTGCTCGACCACCTGCGCTCTACATTTGGACCACAAAGCGAACTGCCCTACGATGAACTGTTTGAACAGCTGCGCTCGGCGCCCCTGTTGATCCTGGACGACCTGGGAGCCCACGCCAGCACCCCCTGGGCCCAAGAGAAGCTCTTTCAGCTGCTCAACCACCGGTACAATGCCCAGCTGCCGACGGTGATCACCACCAACCAACGGCTGGAAGAGCTGGATCCACGCCTGCGCAGCCGCCTCCAGGATGTGGGGCTGGTCAACCATGTCCTGATCCTGGCCCCCGACTACCGGGTCGGCAAGGCCAGCGGGCAGAGTGACCTGAGCTGCCTGTATCTGCACCGCGACTATACGTTTGCCACCTTTGACGCACAGCGCGGCGATCTCACCCCAGAACAGCGCGCCAATTTGCGCGAGACCGTCGTCCGCTGCCGAGAGTATGCCGAGGACCCGCACGGGTGGCTCGTGCTGATGGGCACGCATGGCTGCGGCAAAACGCACCTGGCCGCAGCCATCGCCAACCGGTTTGTGGAACGCACCCGCACCGACGTGATGTTTGTGGTCGTGCCCGATTTGTTGGACCACCTGCGGGCAGCGTTCAACCCGCAGTCGAGCACACCCCTCGACCGCCGCTTCGACGAAATCAAACGAACCCCGCTGCTGGTGCTCGACGATCTGGGGACCGAAAGCGCGACCCCCTGGGCGCGCGAAAAATTGTTTCAGCTGCTCAATTTTCGGTATACAGCGCTGCTGCCGACAATGATCACGACCAGCTCCGACCCCAAACAGATCGAACCCTGGCTGCGCACGCGCATGATGGACATCAACCGCTGTCTGTATCTGGCGATCGTGGCACCCGGCTATCGCGGCAGCCAGGTGCAGCAGGAGAAGCGCATCAGACGCCCAGCACGGCCCTGATGGGCAGACGGGGAGCGGCCGCCCCGCAGCCCTGGGGAACCCCGCCGGGCAGTTCGTCGTTTTGTGGCAGAGATGTGGCAGAGATGTGGTATACTGCCCCGGTACAGAGCGACCGCGCAGAGGCGTACAAGATCGCAGCCCAGATGGAGAGTTGAGATGAGCAGGCACAACGCAATCAGGATGTGGACAGGCTGGATGCTGGCCAGCGGATTGGCATGGACTCTGGCAGGCTGCGGAGGGATGGGGGCCCAGGCGACCCCGCTGCCGACGCGCACCCCGCTGCCGACCTTTACGCCGACGATGGCCGCCGCCGCCCAGCCCGCAGAGGGTCAGCCTGCAGAGGGTCAGCCGGCAGAGGCCCAGCCGGCAGAGGCCCAGCCTGCAGAGCCCCAGCCCGCAGAGCCCCAGCCCGCAGAGAGTCCCACCGAGACGCCTACCTCGACACCGCAGATCGCCCAGCTGGTGCTCAACGACCTGGTCAACATTCGCAGCGGCCCTGGCACCAGCTATGGGCTGGTGGGCAGCGGGCAGCAGGGCAACATCTTCCGGATCACCGGCAAAAATTCCGACAGCTCTTGGTGGCAGATCGATTACAACGGCCAAGCCGGCTGGGTCTTTGGTCAGCTGGTGGCGGTGAGTGGCGGTGAAACCGTGGCGGTAGCGCAGAATATCCCGCCGGCACCGGCCCCACCCACCAATACGCCGGTGCCGCCTACCCCTGCACCGGCACAGCCTGCGCCGGCACAGCCTGCACCGGCGCAGCCCCCAGCCGACAACTACCCCTATCTTCTGGGGAACACAGAAACCTGCGCGCCCAACCCTGGCCAGACGTACTTCTCGGGCTACACGCGCGACCGCAGCAACAATCTGATCAACGGTATCTGTATCCATCTCCATTTTTACGAGCCGCGCACGACCAAATGTTCTGGCTGCGACGGGGTCGGCGACGGGCTCTGGGGGTTTTCGCCTTTCGGTGGGCCCGCCCCGCGCGGGACTACGGTCGAGATTTTCGTGGTGGCCTGCCCTGGCTCGTTGCCCTTGGGTGGACAATCGTCAAATTTCAGCGATCTGACGCCGCAATCCCCCAAGTGGGTGCGCACGATCAACGACAGCGAACAGTGCACAGGGATCACCTTCTTCCGCAAGTGAGTTTGGGAACGATTGCCGATGCGCGCTGCGTTGCGACAACTGCTGCTGCTGTGGCTCACCCTGTTGCTTCTCGGCGGGGTGGGCGTGTCAGTGCTTCAGCTGGCACCGGTACGTACCTGGCTGTGGCTGAACACCGGCGAGGAAGAGTGGCTGGCGCAGGTCAAGGGGCTGACTGACCTGTTGAGCGACCGGATGCGTCCCCCGCTCGAGCTGGCCGCAGAGGCCAGGATTCAGCATGTCGACGTCAGCCCGTTGGGGGTCAACACCTTTCTCGAACAGGAGGTGGAGCCGACCAAACAGCTTCTGGCAGTCCAGATGGCCGCCGACGCTGGTTTTCACTGGCTGCGCCAGGAATTTCCTTGGGAAGATTTGGAAATTCATGGCAAAGGTGATTTTGAGGATCGGCGCCATCAGCCGTACCGTTCGGCCTGGGAGAAGTACGACCAGATCGTCGCAGCGGCCGAGGCCTCCCAGGTCGAACTGATTGTTCGGCTCTCCAATCCTCCGGGCTGGACCCGGGCCCAGGGGGAAGGTGAAAACGCGGTCGATACCTTCGCCCCCCCCGACCGGGTAGAGGACTTTGCCGACTACGTGCAGGCTGTGGTCAGCCGGTACAAGGGGCGGATCCGCTACTATCAGCTCTGGAACGAACCGAATATCTACCCCGAGTGGGGCAGTGCGCCGATCGACCCGGAAGGCTATGTAAAATTGCTGGCGGCGGGTGCAACGGCGGCGCGTGCGGCGGACCCTGGCGTGGTGATCCTTGCTGGCGCGCTGGCTTCGACAATCAACCTGCAGCCTGCCGCCCCTCCGCCGGGCAACAGCCTCAACGATCTGCTGTTTTTGCAGCGAATGTACGATGCGGGGGCTGCCCCCTATTTCGACATCATGGCGATGCAGGGATACGGTTTGTACAGCGGGCCGACCGACCGCCGCATGCACCCGCGGGTGATCAACATCAGCCGCCATCAGTTTGTGCGCGATTTGATGGTCAAGAACGGTGACGCCCACAAGCCGATCTGGATCGCAGAGATGAATTGGAACGCTGCGCCCGCCGATGTCGAGCCCCGCTATGGGCGGGTCACCCTCGACCAACAGGCCCGCTACTTGCCGCTGGCCTATGCCCGGCTGCGCGCCGAATGGCCCTGGGTGGGGGTCGCCAATGTCTGGTATCTCAAGCGCGCCACCGATCTCTGGGAACAGAACCGTCAGCCCGAAGCCTATTTCCGGCTGCTGGCTCCTGACTTCACGCCCCAACCGGCCTACACCACGCTGCGCGCCTTTGCTCAGCGCTGGAATGAGCGGCCATGAGCG
>CAIOHJ010000035.1 GCA_903858085.1 uncultured Chloroflexota bacterium | reverse complement strand
CGTACGAACGGCTCGCATGCATTCTGTGCTTGGCTGTGGTAGAATTCCAACAGGCCGAATGGGCACGGATGCACCCCCTTGCACACAGGCCTGGCAGCCAGGTTTTTGAAGAACCAATCACGAAGATGGAGGAGATCCAATCTATGCAGCCATTTCGGTATATTCGTGCCCACAACGTCGAGCATGCCGCCACCCTGTTGCAGGAGGGCAGGGCACGTATCGTCGCCGGCGGCACCGACCTGATTGTGGCGCTGCGTGAACGCCGGTTGGAGACCGACCTGTTGATCGACATCAAGGGGCTTCCTGAGATCGACGAGCTGTCCTACACTCCTGAAGATGGGCTGCGGGTCGGGGCAGCGGTGCCCTGTCACCGAATCTACGGCAATGCTGCGGTCTCCGCACACTACCCAGGTCTGGTGGACGCAGCCCGCCTGATCGGCGGGGTCCAGATTCAAGGGCGGGCAAGCCTGGGGGGCAATCTGTGCAACGCCTCGCCCGCCGCCGACGCCATCCCAGCGCTGATCGTCCACAGCGCAGTCTGTGACATTGCCCTGCCGCAGACCCGGCGTCGCGTGCCGGTCGAGGCGTTCTGCGTGGCGCCAGGCAAAACCGTGCTGGGCAAAGGGGAATTTTTGGCCAGCTTGCAGCTGCCGCCGACACAGCCAGGGTTTGGTGCTGCCTACCTGCGCTTCATCCCGCGCAACGAGATGGACATCGCTGTGGTCGGGGTGGGCGCCTCCGTGCAGCTAGATGACACAAAACGTCGGATCGTGGCCGCCCGTGTCGCGCTCGGCGCAGTGGCGCCGACGCCGTTGTTTGTGCGCGAAGCCGGCGACGCTTTGGTCGGCGCAGAAGCCAATGAAGCTGCCTACGAGCAGGCTGCCCAGATTGCCCAGGCAGCTGCCCGTCCGATCAGCGACATGCGCGGCACAGCAGAGTTCCGTCGCCATCTGGTCGGGGTTCTGACCCGGCGGGCGCTGGCAACGGCGGCTGAACGGGCGGCCCGATAAAGGAGAAAGATACCATGCAATACAAAATGATCGTCTCAACGACTGTAAACGGAAGTGCCGTGGATGTTTTGTGTGAGCCGCGCCAGAGCCTGCTCGAGCTGCTGCGCGATGGACTCGGCTTGACCGGCGCCAAAGAGGGATGCAACAACGGCAACTGCGGTGCCTGCAATGTGCTGCTTGACGGCGTGCTGGTCAATTCCTGTCTGGTGCTCGGGGTCGAAGCAGAAGGACGCACGGTCGAAACTGTCGAAGGGTTGGCTGCCGGCGGCAAGCTGCACCCCCTGCAGCAGAAATTCCTGGAACATGCGGCACTGCAGTGTGGCATCTGCACCCCGGGCTTTCTGCTTTCCGCCAAAGCGCTGCTCGACCAGAACCCGGACCCGACCGAAGCTGAGGTCCGCCACTGGCTGGCGGGCAACCTCTGCCGCTGCACCGGCTACGACAAGATCGTGCGCGCCGTGCTCGACGCAGCAGACGCAGCAGATTGAAGACCAATAGCAGACCACCAGGAGACCCAGAACCATGACCACCTCGACCTATAAGGTGATTGGCAGCCGCCCCCTGCGCCCGGACGGTGTCGACAAAGTGACCGGGCGCGCCCTGTATGGCGCCGATGTCAAACTCCCCGGGATGTTGCATGGCAAGGTCCTGCGCAGCCCCCATGCCCACGCTCGAATCCTGTCGATCGACCTTTCTGCTGCACGGGCTCTGCCCGGGGTGCGAGCGGTGGTCACAGCGCAGGATCTGCCCTTGATCGGCGACCAGATGGCCGACCTGGGGGAGTCGACAGTCAACCTGCGCTACGTCAGCAACAACATCCTGGCCCACGACAAGGTACTCTACTACGGCCATGCAGTGGCGGCGGTGGCCGCCGACAACGTGCATGTGGCTGAAGAGGCGCTGGCGCTGATCAAAGTCGAATACGAGCGCCTCCCCCATGTGTTGGACGGCAAACAGGCGATGCTGCCCGAGGCGCCGATCTTGCTCTCCGATCTGCGTACCAACGAACTGGGCAAGATAGGCGACGCCCCGACCAATGTGGCCAGCCATCTCTGCCACCAGCGTGGAGACCTGGCTGCCGGGTTTGCCCAGGCTGACGTGGTGGTCGAACGAACCTTCCAGACCGCCATGGTCCACCAGGGCTACATCGAGCCCCAGACCGTCACTGCGCTCTGGAACGAGGACGACCAGCTTTCGATCTGGTGCAGCACCCAGGGGGCTTTTTCGGTCCAGGAACAGCTGGCCGAGCTGCTGCAGGTCCCGCTCTCCCGCATCACAGTGACCCCCACTGAGATCGGCGGAGGGTTTGGCGGCAAGATCAATGTCTATCTCGACCCGGTCGCGGCGCTGCTCTCGCGCAAGGCCGGCCATCGCCCGGTCAAGATGACCATGACCCGCGCCGAGGTGCTGGCTGGCACAGGCCCGACCTCGGGGTCGCACATTCGGGTAAAGATGGGCGCGCGACGGGACGGCACATTGACCGCCGCCGAGGCAGAGCTGATCTATGAGGCGGGTGCCTATCCAGGCTCCCCCGTCGGAGCTGGCTGCAGCGTGATCTTTGGCCCCTATCGGCTCGAAAATCTGCAGATCGACGGCTATGATGTGGTGGTGAACCGACCCAAGACCGCAGCCTACCGGGCGCCGGGCGGCACCAATGCAATTTTCGCCTCCGAAACGGTGATCGACGAACTGGCCGAGGCCGTGGGGCTGGACCCGGTCGAATTCCGGCTGCGCAACGCTGTCCGTGAGGGAGACCCTCGCCCCGACGGCCCGGAATACCGACGGATCGGTCTGGTGGAGACGCTGGAGGCCGCGCGCACACACCCCCACTACCAGACCCGCCTGACCGGCAAGCATCGCGGGCGTGGGTTTGCGGTCAGCGCCTGGTTCAACTGGGGAGGGAAGTCGAGCGCAACGGCTACGGTCAACAAAGATGGCACTGTCAACTTGATCGAGGGGTCGACCGACATCGGCGGCAGCCGCGCCTCGATCGCCATGCAGCTGGCAGAGACGTTGGGGGTCGCCTACGACGACATTCGCCCCCAGGTGGTGGGAACTGCCGGGGTCGGCTACAACGACGTCACCGGCGGCAGCCGCACAACGTTTGGCACGGGCTGGGCCGTCTATGAGGTGGGCAAGGCGCTGCTGGCTGAGATGGGCCGGCGAGCAGCCGATTACTGGGATGTGCCTGCAGAGAGCGTGCACGCCGAGAATGGGGTCTTTGCCCACAACGGCGATCGGCTGACCTTCCGCGAGCTGGCGGGCAAACTGGATGTGCCGGTGACAGCGAGCGCGGCGGTCCACCCGCAGGGCTATGGACCCGGGTTTGGCGCCCATATCGTCGATGTCGAGGTCGATGTCGAGACCGGCAAGGTCACCATCCTGCGCTACACTGCCCTCCAGGATGTCGGCAAGGCAATCCACCCCAGCTATGTCGAGGGACAGCTGCAAGGGGGGGTCGCTCAGGGGATCGGCTGGGCGCTCAACGAGGAGTACATCTACGATGCCCAAGGACGGCTGGTCAACGCCAGCCTGCTCGACTACCGCATGCCGACTGCGTTGGATCTGCCCATGATCGACACTGTGCTGGTCGAGGTGCCCAACCCTGGCCATCCCTATGGGGTGCGTGGGGTCGGCGAGGTGCCGATCATGCCGCCCGCAGCGGCGGTGGCCAATGCCATCTACCAGGCTGTCGGCGTACGCATGGCCGAACTGCCGATGTCACCGGCCCGCATGGCCGCTGCATTGGCGGCGCAGGGCTGAAGATGGTGCCCGAGCATGTCGTCTGGATTCCTGCTGTGCACCGTGACCTGACGGCGGGCCAGGCCCAAGTGCACGTGGTGGCGGCCACGGTCGGCGAGATCGTGGCCGCCCTGGATGGGCGTTTCCCGGGGTTGGCCGCTCGGCTGACCCACGACAACGCCCTGCGTGCGGGGATTGTGGTCGCAGTCAACGGGGAAGTCAGCTCGCGTGGGCTGCGTCAGCGGCTCAACAGGGCGAGCGAAGTCCATTTTGTGCCTGCAATTGCCGGTGGCCAGATTGGCAGCGGCCAGATATAGAACAGCCCATCTCATGACGATCCAACTCCTTGCACCCGATGTTGCTGCCAAGATCGCCGCAGGCGAGGTCGTCGAGCGGCCCGCCAATGTGGCCAAAGAATTGCTGGAAAACAGCATCGATGCGGGTGCGACCGAAATTCGCGTCGAAGTGCGCGAAGGGGGGAGCCGGCTGCTTCGTGTGGCCGACAACGGTTGTGGGATTCCGGTCGAGGAGCTGACGTTGGCCTTTGAACGCCACGCGACGAGCAAACTGGTCACGACCGAAGACCTCAACCAGATTGCCACCTTTGGCTTTCGCGGGGAAGCCCTGTACAGCATTGCGGCTGTGAGCCAGGTCACTCTGACCAGCCGCACAAGCAGCCAGCCCTTTGCCGCCAGCCTGCGTGTCGAAGGCGGCGCCCTGCTGCCGCCTGCCCGCGCCGGTGCGCCGGTCGGAACCACCGTCACGGTCGAACATCTGTTTTTTAATGTGCCGGCACGCCAGAAATTTTTGCGCAGCGCCACCACAGAAGCCGGACAGATCGCCAATATTGTCCAGCGCTATGCCCTGGCCTACCCGGAACGCCGCCTGAGCTTTGTCAACGAAGGGCGGCTGGTCTTTCAGTCTACCGGCAGCGGGGAACTGCTCGATGTGCTGATCCTGATCTATGGCCGCGAACAGGCCTTGCAGATGGTCAGTCTGACGGCAGGGGTGCGCCGCAACACCGCTGCGCTGGACACGCTGGCGCTGGATGTGAATTTTGGTGGCGAGCGTGCGTCGACAGATCTGCCGTCGCAGGTCGAGGTCAGCGGCTACGTCAGCCTGCCTGGCCTGACGCGCGCCACCCGCAGCGCGATCGAACTGTTTGTCAACCGGCGGTATGTCGAAGACCGCAGCCTGACCCACGCGGTCGTCCAGGCGTACCATACGCTGCTGCCCGTGGGCCGCTATCCGCTGGCCGTGCTCCTGATCGACATCGACCCAGCCCAGGTGGATGTCAACGTGCACCCGCAGAAGACCCAGGTCCGTTTTGTGGAGGAGCGCCAGGTCTTTGCGGCCGTGCAGAAGGCGGTGCGGCGCACCGTTGTCGGTGCAGCACCGGTGCCCGACGTGGGGCTCGACGAGCATGGGCGGCTGCTGCGCCCAACCGGCGAGCCGCCGGCGCTTCCGGCTGGCTGGTCAAGCCGTCGGGAAGCAATTCTGGGTGCCAGAGAGCACCCCCTGGCAGCGCCACCGACAGTGCCACCGACAGTGCCACCGACAGTGCAACCTCCTCTCCCGCCTGCCCAGCAGATGGAGGGGGCGCTGCCGACAGAGTCGCGGGCAGAGACGGCCCCTGCCGTGCCCAAACTGCCGCCGCTGCGCGTGGTCGGCCAGATCGGGGCCACCTATATCGTGGCCGAGGGGCCGGAGGGGCTCTTTCTGATCGACCAGCATGCTGCCCACGAGCGGATCCTGTACGAACAGCATCTGCTGCAGCGTACGGCTGGCCAACCAGGGAAGGCCAGCCAGCAGCTGCTGGAACCGCTGACCTTGCATGTCGGGGCCCACCTGACCGGTCAGGTGGCTGCACAGCTGGATAGTTTGCGGCAGATCGGGTTTGACATCGAGCCATTTGGCGGCGACACATTTCGGGTGCGCGCCCTGCCAGCTGTACTGGCGGGCGAGGATCCAAAGCGCACACTGGAAGAGATCGTAGCCACGCTGGGCGAACGGCGCAATCGAGTCGGCGAGGAGGTGGAGGCCCAGTTGGTGAAGATGGTCTGCAAACGGGCTGCAATCAAGGCGGGCCAGCTGCTCAGCGATCTGGAGATGCAGGAACTGCTGCGCCAGCTCGAGCGTTGCCAATCCCCCCGCACCTGTCCGCATGGCCGCCCCACGATGATCCAGCTGGCGGCCAGCGAGTTGGAAAAGGCCTTTGGCCGGGTCTAGCAGCCTTTTCCTCCTTTTTTCTGGTCATGCCGGTGGGAACGGAGCAGTCGATGCCCCTCTGGTGCGCAGATAGAAGGGCAGCCAGACGGCCGCCACCACGACGCTGGTCAGCGCAGCGCTGAGCAGCACCTGGGAGATCTCCCATGCCCACTGGTCGTACGCGTAGCCGGCCCAGAGCGTGCTGACAGACTGGGCCAGGGTGAAGACGGTGAACTCAAAGGCAAAGATCCGCCCGCGCAGCCGGTCTGGCAGCAGCTGTTGGAGCAGGACTGCCGAGAAGACCCAGAGGGTGCCGGTGCCGAGCCCGCGCACAAATGTGGCGGCCAGCACCCAACCCAAAGTGGGGGCCAGCGCCAGCCCAAAGGTCCCCACGCTCATGGCGACAAAGCCGATCGAGACCGCATGGAGCATGCCCCGCCAGGAGTCACCCAACAGCGACCGGACGGCAAGTGGCCCCAGACCGGTGCCAAGCCCGATGGCCGTGTAGATCAGACCCAGGCTGAGCGTGCCGTTGCCGTCGATCGGAAAGACCGTTTCAGCCAGCGGCACTTCGAGCACGTTGACCCCGCCCCAGACCAGTGCGCCGCCTGCCTTGACCAGCACAAAGCCGATCAAGAGAGGCTGGTGAGCCAGATAGCGCATGCCCTCGATCAGATCCTGGGTGGCCAGGCGCAGGGGAGAGCGCCCCAGTGCTGCAAGCGGCTGGCCTCTGCTGCGCACGCCGATGCGGGTGAGGAACCAGGCAGAGAGGAGGAAGGTGAGCGCGTCGAGCAGAAAGGCCATCTGTACCCCCAACAGCGCAGTGGCGATTCCTCCCAGCAACGCGCCGATCGCCAGCATGGCGCTCCAGGTCAGACTGTCCAGTGCATTGGCCGTGACCAGATCGTCGGCGTCGACCACGGCGGGAAGATAGGCCTGTTGGGTGGGCGTAAAGAGCGCGCTGAAGACAAACTGCAGCGTTGTCAGCAGGTAGAGCAGCCAGATCCGCTCTGGCCGGTCGACCAGCAGAAAGCCCAGCACGACAGCGGCACGCAACAGATCGGTCCAGATGAGCAGGGTGCGGCGTTCGAAGCGGTCTGCCAGGAGACCGGCGAACGGGCTTGTCACGAACAGGGGCAGGAAGCGAGCCAGGAAGAGGAAGCTGATGGCTGTGCCGGCCCCGCTGAGGTTGGCTACCAACGTGGCCGAGGCGAGAAGGTTGAACCAGTCCCCAAGGTTGCTGACCACACGCGCAAACCAAAGGTTGCGAAAACCGGGATTGCGGCGCAGCAGCGTCAGGTAGCCGTGCACAGAGCCTCAGCTGGCCTTCTGGCGCAGCAGGCGGCAGGCTACATCGGCCAACACTGCGGCGCCGAGCGGCAGGACAGACTCGTCGATGTCGAAGATCGGGGTGTGGTGCGGGCGCTCTGTCGCATCCTTGCGCGCCCCCAACATGAACATGGCGCCAGGTGCCAGGCGGCTCATGTAGCTGAAATCTTCGGCGCCCATCATTGGGGTGGCAGGGACCAACGCCTGCGCCCCGACCAGGTCGCGCGTCGCCACGCGGATCAGCCGGACGACGTCTGGGTCGTTGTACATGGCTGGATAGCCATGCCGCAGGGCCAGGGTGTAGTCGCCGCCCAGCACGCGGCTGAGCTCCAGCGCCTGTGACAGCTCGCTGCGCAGCTGCTGGCGCACGCCATCTTCAAAGCTGCGCATCGTGCCGTTCAGATAGACCTGGTGTGGAATGACATTGGCGACGGTGCCGGCCTGGATTCGCCCGATCGAGAGGGCAGCAGCCTTGGTCGGGTCGATGCGGCGGGCCCGGATGCCGTGGAGCGCGTTGAGAAGCTGGGCCAGGATGAAGGTCGGGTCGATGCCCTGGTGGGGAAACGCCCCGTGCCCGCCGGTGCCGTGCAGCCAGATCTCGAACGAATCTTCGTTGGCGCTGGTATAGCCGTCTCCTACGCTCAGCTGGCCGCTGGGCAGGTTGCTGTCTACATGCAGGGCAATCACTGCGTCGACACCCGCCAGCGCCTGGTCGTCGATCATGCGCTGGGCCCCAGATTTATTTTCGGCGTCTGCGCTTTCTTCGCTGGGCTGGAAGAGAAAGCGCACCTCGCCTGCTGGCCGGTCTGGCAGTGCTGTCAGCAGACGCGCCACCCCAAGCAGGATGGCTGTGTGGGCATCGTGGCCACAGGCATGCATGACGCCAGGGGTCTGTGATCGGTAGGGCACTTCGTTGGCTTCGTGGATCGGCAGGGCATCCATGTCTGCGCGGATGGCCACAACCGGCGCGCCGCTGCCGAGGTGGCCGACCACCCCGGTCTTGCCGACCTGGCTCTGTGTCTCGATCCCCAGGGCTTCCAGCTCTTTGACAACCAGGCGGGCGGTGTTCACCTCTTGGAAACCAAGCTCTGGGTGGGCATGAAGGGTGCGGCGCCAGGCAGTCAGTTGCGGTGCAAGTGCAGTGGCCTGAGTGAGCAGTTCAGCGGGCAGAGTCATGCTGGGCAGTCTCCTGAATGGGCTGGGAAGGTAGCGTAACCGAATATATTGTAGGCGAGCGGGGGGAGAAGTGCCAAGTGGAGGGGGCACTCTCTGTAGAAAGCTGGGGGACTCACGGGCGAGCCCCCCAGCTTTTGTCAAAAAAAGTGTGCGCTAACCGACGACTGCCTGCTTGACCTCAATTTTTTTGGGCTTGACCGCTGCTGCTTTGGGCAAGGTCAACGTCAAAACCCCATTCTCATGCACGGCCTCGATCTTGTCAGCGTCGACTGCCCCCGGCAGGGCCACGCTGCGCATGAACGCTCCAAAACGTCGCTCCCGCAGATGGTAGGTCTCTTCCTGAACCTCCTGCTCCACCTTCAGCTCCCCTTTGATGGTGAGCACGTTGTCGTTCAGGGTGACCTCGACATCCTTGGCCGGTACCCCTGGCACCGACGCTTGGACGATGTAGGCATCCTCTTTCTCGACAACGTCCAGGGCCAGCCCCATTGTCTCCCCACGGCGATCCCAGAGAATGGGAAAGCGGGAGAAGTCATCCTCAAAGAACCGATCCAGCATCTGGCGCATGTGTGCAAGCTCGCGATAAGGTTCCCAACGAGTGATGTTTGTCATTCTGGTTGCCTCCTGATCGAATCACTCCACAGACAGCAGATCCTTTTGAAGCCGTCTTTGTCTCTCAGTATAGACTGGCAGTGTCTGAAAAACGTATGCGCGCGGTTAGAGATTTGTCTGTATTCGACAGCTACAGGCGCACGACGCCCAGCAGAGCCAGCACGAGCAGGATCAGGGGCTGATGGACCAGGTAGATCACCAGCGAGTGGCGGCCCAGGAAGCGCAGCCCGCGCACTGGGGCGACCTCTCCCCAGCCCGGCAGCGGGAGAAGGCGGCGGTTGTCGGCGTAGAACCAGTTGCCCACCCAGACTCCCAGCAGCACCACCCCGAACCAGGGGACGAGTGGAAAGTAGTCGACCGCTGGATAAGATGTCGGGGGGATGCCGATGGGGGCCAGCCAGTGGCCGTCGACAAAGAGACTGGTCATCCACGGGCCGAAAACGAGCGGCAGCCAGCGCCCGTCGAAGCGAAGCGGTTCGATCCATTTGCCCACCAGCGAGAAGGCCAGCCAAAACAACAGATTGGGCCACCGCAGCCCCAGCAGTGGGTACGCCAGCACCGTGGCCGCCCCGATCAAGTGCAAGATGCCAAAATCTACCCGTCCGACCCCGGCCACAGCCACCACAACGGTGATGACCATGCCAAGCCCGAAAATTTTGAGCCCGCGACGCAGATAGCGCGGGAAGAGCCGGCTGCCGGGGGGCTGGCTGGCCCGCTCGCGGCGATAGACCAGCGTCAACGAGACCCCAACCAGGATCAAAAAGCTCCCTGCTGTGAAACGCTGCCAGTACTTCCAAAACCCTTCCCAGAGCACGATGTCGGGCAGGACGCGCCAGTACCAGAGATCCCACAGGGTGTGGTAGACGATCATGGTGAGGATCGAGACCCCACGCAGGGCGTCCACTTCCCAGAAACGCTGGCGGGCTGGGGAGGGGGGGGGCTTTGGGGCAGTTGGCTTTGCCATTGCTCGCTCCTCTGGCTGTCAGCCAGGCATGGGAGGCCGATAGAGATTGGAATGGCCGGATTATATCACGGGGCGGCCCAATTCTACGCAGAGCTGGGATCTGGCCGAACGGTGCCGATTCAGGTACAATAAGGTTCGAGCAATTTTGGGAGAGGAAGGGGCATGATGGGACTCAACTGCGACGTTGCCCGGGCACGGGCGGGCCATATCAGACTGCTGCGCGATACGCTGGCTTTGGTCGACTTTCTGGCAGCAGCTGCCGGCCAGGGTGCAGCGACCACGCTGCGCGACCCGAACGACGGGGACACAGGCTGGACGGTATTGGAGGTGCTCTGCCATCTGCGGGACTTCGACCGGATTTTTTTGGAGCGGGCCCGCCGGATCGTGGCAGAGGCAGAGCCGCTGCTGGCCGCCTACGACCACGAACAGATGGTGGTCGATGGGCGGTACAACGAGCAGGATCTTTCTGTGGTGCTGGCGGATCTGCGCAGTTCACGCGCGGAATTTGGGACATTTTTCAACTCGCTGACCGCTGAGCAGTGGGAGCGGGCCGGCACCCACCCGGAGCGAGGCCGTTTTAGTCTGGACGACGCGCTGATGCAGGTCGGCCTGCACGACGTCCAGCACCTGGAACAGATCACCCGAATTTTGCGAGGTTAGACGATGGGTTTATTTCTGCGCCTGGCCACCAGCACCACCCTCACTGCGTTGGCTGTGCCCTTCTATCTGCGTTGGAGCGGCCAACAGGTCAACCAGCAGCTGGACAAGATGCAGAAGGCGGTCCATTTTACGCCGGGGGCCGAGCCCCCGCTGCCCCCCGTTGTGGTGGCCGGCGCCGTCGGGATCGGGATCGGCCATTTTGTGGTGGGGCGGCTGCTGCGCCTGGGCTGGCTGGAGGCGGCGGCCAACCTGCTGCTGGGCTTGCTGTTGGGCGTGACAGTCTTTATCTACCGTTCTGAGGACGAGGAAGTCTGAACTGGATCCAAACCATGTACGCTTTTTATCGTTCACCGGAAACATTGGGCGAAGCATTGGCGTGGAAGGCACGTGATGGCCACAACGTCCGCGCGGTGGCTGGGGCAACTGACCTGCTGCTGGAGATCGAACGTGGGGTGCGCCGCAGCGACAGCGGCGAGCCACCAGGTCTGCTCGACCTCACCCGTATCCCAGGGCTGGCCACGATCGAAGAGCGGGCTGGCTGGATCCACATCGGCCCGCTGGTCACCCACAACCAGTGTGTGGCCAGCCCGCTGGTGGTCGAGCGGGCTTTCCCGCTGGCACGTGCCTGTTGGGAGGTGGGGGCTCCCCAGATACGCAACCGGGCCACGCTGGTCGGCAACCTGGTGACGGCCAGCCCGGCCAATGACACGATCGTCCCGCTGCTGGCGCTCGACGCCCAGGTGACGGTCTGCAGCCTGGCGCGTGGGGAGCGTACGCTGCCGCTGGCGGAATTTCTCACCGGCTTTCGGCGCGTAGACCTGGCCCCGGACGAGCTGGTCACCGGCCTGGCTGTGCGTGCGTTGGGCCCGCAGCAGGCGGGGCTGTTCATCAAGCTGGGGTTGCGTCAGGCACAGGCCATCAGCGTGGTCAGCGTGGCGGTTCTGATCGAGCGGGCCTCCCCTGCGGCGCCCGTCGTGCGTGCGGCGATCGCGCTGGGCGCAGTTGCGCCCGTCGTGGTGCGTGCCGCCGCGGCCGAAGCTGCGCTGGTCGGCCAGCTGCTCACCCCAGCATCGATCGCTGCGGCCGCGCGTCTTGCCGTCGAGGCTGCCTCCCCGATCGATGACCTTCGCAGCAGCGCCGCCTATCGCCGGGCGATGGTGGAAACCTTGACAGCGCGCGCGCTGCACCAGATCGCTGCTGGCCAGGAACGGGCTGGCTGGCCCGACCACCCGGTGCTGCTCTGGGGCAGCACCGACGGCAGCTGGCCAGTTGCTGGGGATGCAGCGCTACCGCCAGAAGAGGCCTGCGTCAATGGCCGGAGCGTTCGCCTGCCAGGGGCGATGCCCCTGCTGGCGAGCCTGCGCGCGGCCGGTTTTTGGGGTGTCAAGGAAGGGTGCAGCGAGGGAGAGTGCGGGGCCTGTACCGTGTCACTCGATGGGATGGCCGTGATGGCGTGCATGGTGCCGGCCGAACGGGCCTGGGGCAGCAGGGTCATGACGGTCGAAGGGTTGGGGACGGCTGCGCAGCTGCACCCGCTCCAGCAGGCCCTGATCCAAAGCGGCGGTGTACAGTGCGGCTATTGTACGCCCGGTTTTCTGATGAGTGCTGCCAAACTGCTCGAAGAACGGCCCCACCCGGATGTCCGTGAGGCAGCCGAGGCATTGACCGGCAATTTTTGTCGCTGCACCGGCTATCATCAAATTGTCGAGGCTGTGGTGCGGGCGGGAAACCCCGGCGGCAGCTCTGACGGGGGGGGAGCAGGGGCTGAACCCAGCCCCTGCGAGACAGCTGGGCGTTAGCGCATGGTCAGCGCCATCACAGCCTTTTGCGCGTGCATCCGGTTTTCAGCCTCGTCGTAGACCACAGACTGGGGGCCATCGATGACGCCGTCGGTGACCTCGATGTTGCGGTCGGCGGGCAGACAGTGCATATAGATCGCGTTGGGATTGGCCAGCGCCATGCGCCGTTCGTCCGTGATCCAGTGGGTGTACTTGCGCCCGATGGCCGCGCTGGCTGCGTTGTCCGACGTCGTCAGCAGCGCGCCCCAGCTCTTCGGGTAGACAATGTCGGCCCCTTTGAAGCCAGCGTCGAAGTCGTCGAGAATTTCAAAGCTGCCGCCATGTCTGCGCACGTTGTCGGTGGCCTGCTGCACGATGTCGGGCATCAATTTGTATTCTGGCGGATGGGTGAGGCGGACGTTCATCCCAAAGCGGGTCATCTGCAAAATCAGGCTCTGTGGCACCGAGATCGGCTTCTGGTAGCTGCTGGCATAGGCCCAGCTGACGTTGATGGTCTTGCCGCGCGGGTCGCCGACCTTCTCGATCAGGGTCATCAGGTCGGCCAGAATCTGGAAGGGATGGTAGACGTCGCACTGCATGTTGAGAACCGGCACTCGGCTGGCCTTGGCCACAGCGTTGATGTACTGGTTGCCGATTCCCCAGTCACACTGACGAATGGCGATGCCATCGTAATAGCGGCCGTAGATCTCGCCGATCTCCTTTGCGGTGTCGCCGTGGCTGATCTGGGTTGTGTCGGAGTCGATGAACGCGGCGTGGCCCCCAAGCTGGGCCATGCCGACCTCAAAGCTGGAGCGGGTGCGCGTGCTGCTGAAGAAAAAGAGCAACGCCAGCGTCTTGTCGCGCAGCAGTGGGTGCGGGATGCCCAGGGCGCGGTCTCGTTTGAGTTTGAAGGCGACGTCGAGAACGGTATCGATCTCTTCCTTGCTGAAATCCATGTCGCTGATGTAGTCGCGCCCGCGCAGGTCGGTTTGCATAGACAATTTCTCCTTAGCTCTGTCGCTGGATTGGAAAAATAAGGACACACCCATTCGTTTCAAAACTTAATTCCACTACGGAATGGGGATGCTGTCAAGTGGCCAGACGGAGAAAATTTATCAAATAACGCTCGACAGGACACCCGTTTATGTGACGCAACCTGCTCGAATGTGCAGTCCACACTTCGGCGGATTGCGCTGTATGAATTCGTGGATCTCTCTGCGCCGACCTGTACCAGACCGCTCTGCCGGTTGTGCCGGTTGGCAGGCTGGGCGTTTCACAGTATGATTGAAGGGGGGCGGGGTCGCAGTACGGGCGGCGCCGACCCGCTCGATGTCCGTCAATCAACCGGGGGGTGCTATGACCAGCGGCAGACTGGCCCGTCCACAAGGGCTGTTTTTTGAAGAATTTATCGTCGGCGACCAGACCGAAAGTGTGGGGAGAACCATCACCGAGGCAGATATTGTCAACTTTGCAGGCTTGTCTGGGGACTACAATCTGATTCATACCGATGCCGAGTATGCGGCCGGCCATCTGTTCGGCCAGCGGGTGGCGCACGGTCTGCTGGTGTTGAGCATCGCCAGCGGGCTGGCCGTGCGGCTTGGTTTTATGGAGGACACGATCCTGGCGTTTCGTTCGGTGGAGTGGAAATTTTCCGAACCGGTCTTTGCCGGCGACACGATCCGGGTGCGCGTGACCGTGGAAAATACCAAGGCGATGCCTCGGCTGGGGGGCGGGCTGGTCACACTCAAGATGGAAGTGTTCAACCAAAAAAATGAAGTGGTCAACCGGGGGAGCTGGGATGTGCTCTGTCGCAGTGCACCCAAGTAGGTGTGCAGCGCCGTACGATCTGCTGGAGTGCAGGCGATGACAGAGCTGCTGTGCGCTCTGCTGGTGGCGGCGGGGCTGGCCCTCTGGCTGTGGGGGCGCAGCCAGCTGCATGCAGCCGGGTTGCCAGCTGGGCAGTGGCTCTACAGCGACACAGGGGCTGAAGAGGAGGTCGCCCAGCCGCTGCTCAGCCGTCGGTATGGGCTGGTCGGCAAACCGGATTACCTGATAAAGGTTCGGCGGGCCGGCCGGCAGACGATGGTACCGGTCGAGGTCAAAAGCAGCCGGGCCCCTGCTGAACCTGCGCCCGGCCACCTGCTGCAGCTGGCCACCTACTGTCTGATCGTCGAAGATCTCTACGGGGTTGCCCCCGCCTGCGGCATTCTGCGCTATGCAGACCGTACTTTTGAAATTCCGTTCACCGCCGATCTGCGCCAGGCTGTGCTTGCGGCTGCCGACCAGCTGCGGGCAGCCCGGCGGGCACACGATCTGGCGCGCAGCCACCAGGAGCCGGCCCGTTGCCGGCACTGTGGGTACCGCCAGGCCTGCGGAGACCAGGCTTTGTAGGTCGTTGCCACGGGGTGTGGGACAAGCTGTAATGGCTGGAGCGATGGATTCCACAATTTCTCTGGATCTGGTGATCAATGCCGGCGGAGAGAGCCGGCGTATGGGGCGTCCCAAGGCGCTGCTGCCAGTTCCCCCAGGGGGGACCCCGCTGGTGGCCTTGGTGGCAGAGCGGCTGGCCTGCCTGCTGCCGGTGCAGCAGATCGTCGTTGCCAACGATGCAACGTTGGCGGCACAGGCTGGGTTGTCAGCGCAGACCCGCTTTGTCGCGGACAGCTGGCCAGGAACAGGGACCCTGGGGGGGATCGCCACTGGGTTGCAGCAGGTGGCTGGCTGGGCGCTGGTGGTCGCCTGCGACCTGCCGCTGGTCAGCCCGCAGGTGTGCGCACTGCTCCTCCAACGGGCTGCCGAGGGAGGCTGGGATGCCGTGGTCCCACGGATCGGCGGCTACCCGGAACCGCTGCACGCGCTCTATCACCGGCGCTGCCTCCCGGCGATCGTTGCCCGGCTGGCTCGGGGAGAGCGGCGGGTGGTCAGCTTTATGGCGGATGTGCGAACCTGTTTTGTCGAGGAGGAGGCGCTGCGTGCGGTCGACCCTGACCTGCGTTCGTTTTTCAACGCCAATACGCCGGAGGAATGGCAGCGCGCCCTCCAGCTGCTTGCCGAGGAGATGGAACTGTGACCGAGCTTTTTACCGTACAGACACCCTCTGCCGCCTGGGCGATCTTTGCCGAGCAGTTTCACCCGCAGGTTCGCAGCGAGCGAATTGCGACCACTGCTGCGCTGGGACGTGTCCTGGCTGAACCGCTCCAATCTCCCCAGGATCTGCCCGACTTCAAACGGGCCACCGTCGATGGCTACGCAGTGGCCGCTCTCGACACCTACGGTGCAACCCCAGGGCTGCCTGCCTTCCTGAAGGTCGCTGGCGAGGTGCCGATGGGAGAGGCAGCGGGTTTTGCGATTGGGCCGGGGGAGGCTGCGCTGGTGCATACAGGGGGCATGCTCCCGCCCGGCGCAGACGCTGTCGTGATGATCGAAACCACCCAGCAGGCGGGCATCTCTGCCGTCGAAGTGTTTCAACCTGTCGCCGAAGGGCAGGGGGTTGTGCAGATCGGCGAGGATATCCGCCGGGGAGAAGCCGTGTTGGCGCCAGGACACCGGCTGCGGGCGCAGGACATCGGGGGGTTGCTGGCTTTGGGAATCACCGAGATTGGCGCGGCGGTGGCGCCGGTGGTGGGGATTTTGTCGACCGGCGACGAAGTCGTGCCGCCGCACCAGCCGCTCCGCCCCGGACAGGTGCGCGATGTCAACTCGTATACCCTGGCCGCGCTGGCTACGGAAGCGGGCGGGCGGGCGGTCTGTTATGGAATTTTTCCGGACCACCGGGAGACCCTGGCGCGCGCCGCCCGACGGGCCTGGCAGGAGTGCGATCTGGTCGTCTTTTCTGCGGGCAGTTCGGTCAGCTATCGAGATATGACGGCCGCTGTGATCGACGAGCTGGGGAAGCCCGGCGTGCTGGTGCACGGGGTCAGCGTCAAGCCGGGCAAGCCGACCCTGCTGGCAGTGTGCGACGGCAAGGCAGTCTTCGGCCTGCCCGGCAATCCGGTCTCGGCGATGGTCATTTTTGACCTTTTCGTCCTTCCTGCGCTCTCTGCTTTGTTGGGGGCTGATCGGCCGCGGCCGAGCACTGTCCAGGCCCGGGTGGCCCGCAACATTGCCTCGGACACTGGACGGGTCGATTTTGTCCAGGTGCGTCTGGAGCAGCGCGCAGGAGAATGGTGGGCTGTGCCGGTCCTGGGCCGCTCCAATCTCATCTACACCCTCGTCAACGCCGAAGGCGTCTTTCAGATCAGCCTGGATTCCACCGGGATCCAGGCTGGCGAGTGGGTCACTGTGGCGCTGTATGGAGGGAGAGGGGGCCCTCCCGGACGCTAACAGGCCACCAAAAAGCGACGCAGTTCGTAGCCGTTGGAAAGCTCGCTGTAGCTCAGCTGGGGCTCCTGGACGATGCGCAGGCTTTCGATGGCCAGCAGCCGTTGCAAAAAGATATCGCTTTCCTGGATG
>CAIOHJ010000034.1 GCA_903858085.1 uncultured Chloroflexota bacterium | reverse complement strand
TGCCACTTCGCCCTACTTGTCTATCCGGACAGGGGTCTTTGGGGGCTAGGGGGTGGGCGGAGGGACACTTCGCCCTACTTGGTATCTGGACAGGGGTCTTTGGGGGCTAGGGGGTGGGCGAAGTGCCACTTCGCCCTACTTGTTTATCCGAACAGCGGTCTTTTGGGGCTAGGGCGGGCGAAGTGTCCCTTCGCCCTAGCCTGCACAGCGTCCCCACGGTGCAGCCGGGCAGGCTGCACACGGTTTGGATCTCGGATAAAATTGACATATATAAGTGCTTTCTGCATTTGTCGATAGGGTGGGTGGGGGGGCTATACTCTCTGGGAGGGCCCTGCGAAAAACGATCTGCAGGCATCTGTGCCGAAAAGCAGGAGGTGACAATGTCGTGGTTGCAGCGAATGGTGTTGGGGGGCGGCCTGGTGGCTGCTGTGTTGGTGGCTGCTGTGTTGGTGGCTGCTGTGCCAGGGGGCGGCCGGCTGGCTGAAAATCAGCGGGGGGGAGAGACGCTGCCGTCCCAGCCGACGGCCGAGCAGCCGGTGCGCGTGGCCGTTGTCGGGGATTTTGGGGTGGACACCCAGGCCGAGGCCGATGTGGCCGCCCTGGTCGCGAGCTGGCAGCCCGCTGCTGTGGTCACGACCGGAGACAACAACTATCCAGACGGCGCCGCGGAGACGTTGGACGCCAATGTCGGCAAGTACTACCATTCGTTTATCTATCCCTACCAGGGCAGCTACGGGGAAGGCGCCTCGACCCACCGCTTTTTTCCGGTATTGGGCAACCATGATTGGTACACTTCGGCTGGATCGCCGCCGTTGCCGCAGCCCTATCTGGACTATTTCGAGCTGCCCGGCAACGAACGGTACTACGAGGTGGTGGTCGGGCCGATTCATTTTTTCATGCTCGACAGCGACCCGCACGAGCCCGACGGCATCGAAGCGACTTCGGTGCAGGCGGAGTGGCTGCGTGCCCGACTGCAGGCGACACAGTCGCCCTGGCGGGTTGTTGTGCTGCACCACCCCCCCTACTCCTCTTCGAGCCGGCATGGTTCGACCCAGCCGTTGCAGTGGCCTTATGCCGAGTGGGGGGCCACTGCGGTGCTGGCCGGCCACGACCACACCTACGAGCGCATCGAACGAGAGGGAATTCTGTACCTGGTCAACGGCCTCGGAGGAGCTTCCCTCTATCCCCTTGGCACCCCGGTGGAGGGCAGCCAGCGGTTTTTTGCAGAAGACCACGGGGCCTTGCTGGTCGAAGCGACGGCCCAGACGATCACCTATACGCTGATGACCCGCGCAGGTCTGCTGCAGGATCGCTTTGTGCAGCAGGCGGTGGATTTCCCGCTGCCCGAGCTGCCGGCGGCGGTTGCCATCGAAGCACGGGTGTCTGACAGCGCCGATGATGCAGAGGAGTCGCTCTCCACCCATCTGGTCAACCTGACCAGCAGCGATCTGGAATTGACGAGCGACCCGGCAGACCCGGAAGAGGTGCAGCTGGTGGGGATGCGTTTTGCCGGCGTCGCGTTGCCGGCGGGCAGCGAGGTTTTGCGTGCCTATGTGGAGTTTGCGGTAGACGAGACGGCGGATACGACGACCACCCTGAGTTTTGCGGCACAGGCCGGCGACGACCCGCTCCCTTTTCAAGCGGTGGATTCGGATCTCTCTGCGCGCGCACGCACGGCCGCGCAGGTCAGCTGGCTGTCGGTCCCGCCGTGGCCGACAGTTGGCTGGCGCTGGCGCAGCCCAGACCTGGCGCCGGTTGTGCAGGAGATTGTGGACCGCCCTGGTTGGCAGCCAGGGCAGTCGATCGTCTTGCTGGTGGAGGGCAGCGGATGGCGCACGGCAGAGTCTTTTGACGGCGACCCCTCCTTGGCGCCGCTGCTACATGTGGAGATTGCGCTGCGGAGCAGCTTTCCGCACGGTCTGTACCTGCCTCTGGTCTCCCCCTGAGCTGGCTCAGCGCAAGGCAAACTCTTCGGTAACCAGCGCCGATCCGCGCAAACCCAACTGGCGGAACTGGCTCTTGAGTTTGTGCATCATGGGCGGCGGCCCGCACAGAAAGACGGTCAGGTCTGCCGGCTGCCCGCACTGTTCGAAGAGCTGCCGGGCTGTCAGGTAGCCTTCTTCGTCGCTGAGATGCAGCCGAAATGTGGCGTGGGGCAGATGTTGAATCTGCGTTGCAATTTCAGTTGCATACAGCGCTTCCTGCCGGTTTTTGACCGACCAGACAAACGTGAGCGGCTGGCCTGGCATGGGTAGAGTCTGCTCTGCCTGGAGCATACTCAAAAAGGGAGTCACACCGATCCCGCCAGCCACCCACAACAGCGGGCCGGTGACCAGACGGCGGCGTGCACCGAATCGCCCATGGGGGCCCGAGAGGGCAACCAGGTCGCCTGGCTGCAGGTTCGGCAGAGACCGGGTGTAGTCGCCCAGTGCTTTGGCCGAAATGCGGATCGTCTGGGTGTCGACGATCGCCGAGATCGAAAAGGGATGGGGCTCGGTAGAGAGGGGCGCCGCTGTCTGGCGAACATTGAAAAAGACGAACTGTCCTGGCTGCGCCGCAAACGGGCGATCCAGCTGGATTTGCAGTTCTGTGACGCCTGGTTGTGGGGTGACAGTGGCCAGCTTGCCCGCGGCCGGGGGGGCCCAGCGGCGATAGAGCCCCAGCCGATAGAGCCAGGCATAGCAGCCCACCCCCAAAATCGCCATGAGGTACCAGTCCATCTGCAGCAGGATCGCATGCAGGCTGCCAGCCAGAAAGGGCACGCCCATCAGCTGGTGTGACTGCAGCCAGCGGCCATAGGGCAGTTTGACCCAGAGGGTGAGGGCCACCAGCAAGCCCAGACCGACGACGCCCACCATCCCCAGCGTGTAGTGGGTGTCGACGAACGGCACCAAATACTGGGCCAGGACCTGCTGGTCGGGGATCGCCTGCACGGCCAGCACCAGCAGATGCAGGAGCAGAAAAATCAGCGCTGTGCTCCCCACCTGGGCATGGAGCTGATAGGAGCGGTCCAGCCCGCCGGTCAGATCTTCGACCCACTGCCAGCGGGCCGCCAGAATAAAATTCAGCCCTAGAAAGAGCATGCCCCAAAAACCCAACGAGGTGCCGAGTTCGTACCAGGGGTCGGCTGTGTCGGCAGCGAACCAAAAGCGGCCCATCTCCCAGCGCAGCGCGATCCCCCCCCACAGGCTTTGGAGGGCAGTGAACCCGACAAAGGCCCACATGCCATAGATCGCCCATTCGACGAGAGGGTAACGCAGGCAGTAGACCCGCCATCCTGGCAGGGGGGACGGGGTTGGTGGCAGGCTTTGGGGGGCTGGTCTGTACATGAGAGACTCCTTTTCCAGAGTGAGCATGGTTCAGCCAATCCTTGGACGGCTACCGGGGCAAGCTGTGCGCCCCTCCCCTGACGGTCGGAGAGCACGGTCGGGGTTCAGGTGCCGGGTTGGGGTGCCGGGGGGAGGTACTGGGCAATGGATGTGTCAGCCTCTTGAGCGGGTTCGTCGAGCTCCGTCTCTGTCGAGCGGCCCTGGCCGGCGATGACGACGATGAACTCGCCTTTCAGCGGGCTCTTTTGGCGGACAAGGGAGAGCAGGGTAGAGAGGGGGGCGCGTTCGACCTGTTCGTAGCGTTTGGTGAGGTCATTGGCAAGTGCGGCGGGCCGGTCCCCGTACACGGCCAGCGCATCTTCCAAAAAAGCGGCCAGACGGAAGGGACTTTCGTAAAAAACCAGCGTGTGGGGGGACTGCTGGTCGACGCTGAGAAAGCGACGGCGTTGGCTGCTTTTGCGGGGGGGGAAGCCGCGAAAGGTAAAACTGTGCAGCGGAAGACCAGAGAGCACGACGGCCATAATCAGCCCGGTCGGGCCTGGGATCAGGGTCACGGGAATTTGTGCGGCGATTGCCCGGCGCAACAACGAGTAGCCAGGGTCGGAGATGCCAGGGGTGCCGGCGTCGGTCACCAGGGCGATGCTGGCGCCTGTCTGGAGCAGACCGACGATGCGTTCTCCGGCTCGGACTTCGTTGTGTTCGTGAAAGGCGATCTGGGGTTTATGGATCGCATAGTGATGGAGCAACACGCCGGTGGTGCGTGTATCTTCGCTGGCGATATAGTCCACGCTGCGCAGCGTTTCCAGGCCGCGCAGCGTGATGTCGCCCAAATTTCCGATCGGTGTTGCGACAAGATAGAGCATCGTCGGTCAGGAGGCTGCCCAGGCGATACCGAGCTCGTGCAGCTTTTGGGGGGTGGGGTTGCCGGTAGCGACGTCCCAGCCAGCCAGACGGTAATAGAGGTCTTTGGCCAGCTCGATCTCTTCTTCGGTGACTTGATAGCCGTCGCTGGCACCGCCTTTGAGGGGTTGGTGGAGGCGTTGTGGCAGCTTGTCGTCCTGGCGGGTGAATCCTTCGCGCGCGTTGAAGACCTTCATGAGGTTGACCCGGCGGGCGCCGACTTCCATCAGCTCGGAGAGGGTGGTCTCCCAGCCTGTGACGGCGTTGACTACCTGGGCGACGGTGCCGGGTCCGTAGAGCTGCCAGGTGGCGCCCCAGTCGAACTGGCAGAGATTGAGCGCGTCCATGAGGCCGGTCCAGTATTGGGTTACGAGGGTAAATTCGACCTTGGCTTCGCTGAGGTCGGTGGCGGGGACAGGGCGGGTGAGTCCCAGCTCCGCCAGCCAGCCCAGGCTGCGAGCGCCCGAGCTCTCTTCGTAGGAGGTGTCATGTTCGCTGGACTGGTGGTCGGCGCCGAAGGGGTTGACGGCATAGATCAGCCCCATGCTGCGTTTGACCTGGGGCATGTGGGCAGGGGCTTCGCTCCCTTTGACGGTGATCAGCCGTGCCTGGGCGTCGGGTCCGATCTGGGCAGCGGCGCGCGCCGACCCTTCGGCCAGCAGCTGGCCCAAGCGGCCTCGGCGGAAGGTCATTGCTTCGAGTGCGGCGAGCATTGCGTGGGCATCTCCCCAGCGCAGGGCCAGCCCGTCGGTGTCCTGGTCGGTGAGAATGCCATCTTCGTAGCATTCGATGGCCCAGGCGATGGTGGCGCCGGCGCCGATGGTGTCGAGTCCGTAGTCGTTGCAGAGGGCATTGGCTTTGGAGACGGCAGCGAGGTCGCGCACTTCACAGTAGGAGCCGAAGGTGGCGATGGTTTCATATTCTGGGCCACCCAGCTCGCGTTTGACCTGATACGCGTCGTCGGTTTCGACCTCGCGTTTGCAGCGCACGGCGCAGGCGTAGCAGGTGTCGCGGCTGACCAGGATGGTTTCGGCCAGCCGTTCGCCCGAAATCTCTTCGCAGCCGTCGAAGGTGCCGCTTTGGTAGTTGCGTGTAGGCAGTCCACCGGCAAATTCCTGGCTCAGCACCACCCCTGCTGTGCCCAGCTTGCCCAGCTCCTGCATGCCATGGTTGCGCTTGAGTTCGGCAGCGCCGAGGGCGGCCACCTGTTTGACGCCGGCGGGGTCGGCGTACGAGGGGCGCAGCGAGCCACGCACGGCGATGGCCTTGAGATTTTTGGAGCCCATCACCGCTCCCAGCCCGGTGCGGCCTGCGGCTCGGTTGCGCATGTTGAGAATGGCAGCCACGCGCACAAGATTTTCGCCGGCGGGCCCACAGCAGGTGACTTCGACTTTGGGGTCGCCCAGTTCCTGGCGCAGGCGGGTTTCGGTCTCCCAGGAGCCGAGCCCCCAGAGGTGAGAGGCGTCGCGCAGCGCGACCTGGCCGTCGTGGACCCACAGGTAGACCGGTTTTTCAGCTTTGCCGAGAAAGACAACGCCGTCGAAACCGGCGTTTTTGAACTCGGCTGGGAAAAAGCCCCCAGCCTGTGAGTCGCCGATCGCCCCGGTCAGCGGCGACTTGGCGTTGGCGGTCATCCGGCTCTGGCCGGAAAAGGGAGCCCCGGTGAGCACGCTCAACATCAACGTAAGCACATTGTCCGGGCCGAGCGCATCGGCGCCGGGGGGCATGTGTCTGAGCAGATAGTACATGCCGAAATTGGTCCCGCCCATGTAGGTGCGGTACCAGGTTTCGTCGTGTTGGTCGATCTGGATGTGTCCGCTGCTGAGGTCGACGATCAGAATTTTGCCGTGGTATCCGTGTGGCATCAGATGGCTCCTTGGGCGATCAACGAAAGGGTCTGGAAACTGGGTTTACGGGGAGTTGTCTGTCTGGCGCGCATAGGCCTGTAGGGCGCGTTTCAGATGGCCGTTGCTGGCTGCAAGCAGGCGATCGACCTCAGCGTCGCTGGTTCCGGTGAGCAGCGCAAAGGCAGCCCTCTTCACACTGGAGAAGCGCTCCAGCGCAGCGGCTGCCCGCTCTGGGTCCACATCGGCGATCGTGCAGAGGATGTGCAGGGCGCGCGCGCGCAGTTTGGCATTGGAGGGGAGCAGATCGACCATCAGGTTTTCGTAGACTTTGCCCAGCCGGACCATGGCGGCGGTGGAGATCAGGTTGAGCACCATCTTCTGGGCTGTCCCTGCCTTCATTCGGGTAGAGCCGGTGAGTGCCTCCGCGCCACAGAGGACGACGATGGGGTGATGGGCGATCGCCTGCATGGCGCTGTGGGGGGTGTTGACCACACAGCCGACCTGGGCACCTCTGCTGTGGGCGTAGCGCATCGCAGCCAGCGTGTACGGGGTGGACCCTGAAGCGGCGATGCCGATCAGAATGTCCTGGGCGCTCAGCGCCACTGCCTGCAGATCTTGCACGGCCTGTTGGGTGTTGTCTTCTGCGCCTTCGATCGAGTGGCGAAGGGCCAGGTCGCCGCCGGCGATCAGACCGACAACCTGGCGGGGGTCCACCCCGAAGGTTGGCGGGCATTCTGAGGCGTCGAGCACCCCCAGCCGTCCGCTGGTGCCAGCTCCCACATAGATCAGGCGGCCGCCGGCAGCCAGTACCTCGACGACGGCATCGACCAGGGCTGCGATCGCAGGAAGGGCGTTTTCAACCGCGGCGGCGATCTGCTTGTCTTCCTGCTGAAGGAGCGCGACCACCTCCAAGGTGGCCAGTTCGTCGAGGTGCAGCGTGTGGGGGGGGCGCTGTTCGGTGAGCGGCGTCTGCGGGTACATGGGAGAAAGCCTAGGCGTTCAGGGTGCCCTTGGTGCTGGGAACCCCTTGGCGGCGTGGATCGATCGTCGCCGCAGCGTCCAGGGCTTTGGCCAGTGCCTTAAAGAGGGCCTCGATCTTGTGGTGGTCGTTGCGGCCATAGAGCACGCGAGCGTGCAGATTGAACCGCCCGTGGATGGCGAGCGATTCAAAGAGATGAAAGATCAGGTCGGTGCCAAGGGTACCGGCGCTTGGGGTGACAAATTCCCCCTCGAAGACACAGTAGGGGCGTCCTCCGAGATCGAGGGCGACCAGTGCCAGGGTTTCGTCCATCGGGGTATAGGAGTGTGCGGTGCGGACCAGCCCGCGGCGTTCGCCCAGGGCCTGGTCGAGCGCCTTGCCCAGACAGATGAACGTGTCCTCGGCTGTGTGATGGTTGTCGACCTGCAGATCCCCGCGTGCCTGCACAGTCAGGTCGAAGAGGCCGTGGCTGGCAAACAAGGTCAGCATATGGTCCAGAAACCCGATTCCGGTGTCGATCGTGCTTTGGCCACGGCCGTCCAGATTGAGTGTCAACTCGATCGAGGTTTCTCCGGTTTTGCGTTGTATCGATGCGGTGCGCATGGAAAAGGTCTGTCCTCTGCGGG
>CAIOHJ010000033.1 GCA_903858085.1 uncultured Chloroflexota bacterium | reverse complement strand
CCGGATGCTGTTTTTGTCTCGGTGGGGGATGGCTGCATCATCGGGGGGGTGCACAAGGGCTTCAAGGATCTGGTGGCGTTGGGGTGGATCGAGCGGATGCCGCGCATTTATGGGGTGCAATCGACGCTCAGCCCGGCGCTGCACAACGCCTGGCGCAGCGGGGCGGAGATTCCGGTGCCGGTGCGTGCGACGACGCGTGCTGACAGCATCAGCGTGGACGCCCCGCGTGACCCGGTCAAAGCGCTGGCGGCGGTGCGGGAGAGTGGGGGGGCGTATCTGCTGGTCGAGGATGCTGCCATCTTGCAGGCGATCCTGCCGCTGGCGCGGCTGGGGGGGGTTTTTGCCGAGCCTGCAGGAGCCGCTGCCTATGCCGGGCTGCTGCAGGCCTGGTGTGACGGGCTGGTGCAGCCGGAGGAGACCCTTGTGGTGATCAACACAGGCAGCGGGCTCAAGGATGTGCGTGCGGCGATGGAGGTGACCGGCGAGGTGCGGGTGATCGAGCCTTCTTTGGCCGCGGTGCGGGAGGCGTTGGGGCTTTGAGGGGGAGCGGGGGCAGGCTGTGCTTTCCAGCAGAGTCCCCTCGACGACAGTCAGCAAGATGGCCAACCCGGGAAAAGTGGCGATCCAGGGTGTCTCTTGCCGAGAAGGGCGTCTTTCATTTTGAAACGACGAAAGGGTTGATGCGGTGCAAGACTCTGCATTCGATGCCCCGGCGCCGGAGATTCAGCCCGGCGCCGACGACCAGGGCGCCATGGTGACGCGTGCGGCGTATCAGCTCTTCAGGATGCTGGTGGCGCTGCTGGCGCTGGCGATCGCACTCGCCTACTATCTGCTTCCGCTGCCTGCGGCTGTCGATCAGGTGCTGTACGTTGTCGACAGCCTTGTTGCGGTGGTTCTGCTCTACGACTTCTTTGCCCACCTCTTTTCAAAGCGCGGCCGTGTGCGCTATCTGCTGGCGTACGGCTGGCTGGACCTGCTCGGTGCGTTGCCGGGCTTGCCGCTGTTGCGTCTGGCGCGCATTCCAAGTCTGACAGTCATGATGCGCGAGCTGCGGGAAACGACCTCCAAGGATGCACGCCTGGCGGCGCGGCAGCGGCTGGCAGAGAGCACCCTGCTGGCCGTCGTGCTGGTCGTGTTGCTCGTCGTCACCCTGGGCAGTGTCTTGATCGTGCTGATCGAGGCGCCGGCGAAGAATGCCAACATCAAAACCGGCGAAGATGCGGTCTGGTGGGCGATTGTGACGGTCGCCACCGTCGGTTACGGAGACAAGTTCCCTGTGACACCGGTGGGGCGGCTCATTGGCACGGCCATGATCGTGGTGGGTGTCAGCCTTTTTTCAGTGCTTACCAGCTACATCGCCACACAGTTCATGGCGCGACGCAAGAGCGCGGGTATCAGCGAGGTAGAGCTGCTGCGCCGGGAGATGCAGGCGGCGTTTGTCGAGTCCCAGCACCGTGCCGCTGCCGAGAATGCCCTGCTGCAGGCGGAAATTGCAGCGTTGCGCGAGCTGCTCACCGCCAGCGACACGTCACCCAAGCCGTAGAGCGACCTGGCGTTCTGTCCGCTCCCCGTCTGCTTTCTTCAAGAAACTCGGTTTTTGAGCCTCTGCTCTCCGCTGTGGGCGGGGGGACGGCTCCAGGGGGTGTGTATCGGGAATGTCCCTCGAAAGCGGGTTTCGAGGGACATTCCCGGCTGGAGCATGGGGGGGCGTCGTCGCTCAGAGCAGTTTCTGACAGGTGCGGCAGCCAACGAAAATTTTTGACGACATCGGTACAATCTGGGCTCAGCCCTCGATGGCACGCAGTGCTTCGAGCACCGGCTGGGCTTCGGTCTCAAGAATCGCATTGACATCGGCAAACGCGACAGCCACATCGTCTGACTGGACGGTGATCCGTTCCAGGGCGCTGCCGATAATCTGGTCGCCGTTGGGCACAAAGACGCGGGCTGCATCTTGAGGGCGGGTCAGCGCCAACTGTTCGGTGGCTGTTTTGAATTGTGGGAACTCGACAAAGTAGCTTTGCATCGCCTCGCTTTGCAGAGCACTCTTGCGCACCGGCATATAACCGGTGTTTTGGGCCCAGTAGGTGGTATTTTCTGGATTGGAAACAAAGGCGATGTAGGACATGGCCGCTTCCTGTTTTTCTGCAGGTGTCGAGGCCAGGATAGCCAGCCCTGCGCCTCCTGTGCAGCACCCGAACTGGTATTTTTTGGGCAGGAAGGCGGTGCCGAATTCAAAGGTGGCGTTCGCCTTGATACCTCCCATAGAACCTGTCGACATCATCGATGCAGCCGTCAGCCCGTTGATAAAATCGCTGCTGATGTCTTTGCTTGGCACGGCCCAGCCGTAGTTGTGGACAGTGTCTTTGTAGAACTGGCCTGCCTCGAGCGTGGCCTCGTCGGTCATACGCATTGTGAAGTCAGGGTCGCTGTAGGAACCGTTGAACTGCCAGGCCACTCCTTGGAAAAGCCAGGCGATGTAGCTGGCGCCGTCCGGATGGGCAAAGGCGGAGACTTTCAACTCGTCTCCTTCTTTTTGAAGCAGGGTTGGCGCCCATTCCACAAACTCATCCCAGGTCTCCGGGCCCCGGTCTGGCAATCCGGCGGCAGCCCATTTTTCCTTGTTGTAGTAGAAAAGCGGTGTGCTGCGCGCAAAGGGCATCCAGTAATGTTTGCCCTGGCGCACCCCCTCGTTGATCAACGAATCCTGGTAGTCGGCCAGATCGATGTTCTGGGCGCTGAGCAGGTCATCCAGGGGCAGCAAGTTTTGTGACAGATAGAATTTGAACCACCAGACGTCGCTCAGCAGAGAGACCTCTGGGGCGGTGCGCGCCTGCAGGGCTGCGGTCACTTTTTGTGCGGTTTCTTCGTAATTGCCCTGGAACTGGTAGTCGACGACGACGTTGCTCTGGCTTTCGTTGAAACGTTTAACCAGCTCGGTTTCTGCTTCACCGTTTTTGCCGCTGAAGCTGCTCCAGACGGTCAGCGTCACCGGCTCTGCGGCGGGTGCTGCGTCTGGTTGTGCTGCCGGAAGTGTGGCTGGTACGCAGGCAGCCAACGCCAGTGCGCTGACACCTGCCCCTGCACTCCAGAGAAATTGACGACGAGAAAGTTGATTGGACATACTGGTTGACCCCTTCCAAAATCACAACAGAAAGAACAAATGTAAGCGAGATCTGCGGAATCGCTCTACCCTTTCACTGCGCCAGCCGCGATCCCGTCGACGACATAGCGTTGTGCGTAGAGAAAAACCAACACAACGGGCACAACCACAAAGAGTGTTCCCGCCATGACAACCCCCCAGTTGATCGTGCCTTCCTCGACCATGAGCCAGAAGATGCCGATGGGCAGCACCCGCATCTCGCGTGTGTTGGTCACCAATAGCGGCCAGAGGAAGTCGTTCCACTTTGCCACAATGCTCAGCAAGGCCATGGTGACGATCGCCGGTCTGGCCAGCGGCAGCACGATCGACCAGAGCGTACGGAGGTGGCCGGCGCCATCCACTTTGGCTGCATCCATCACCTCGTGGGGCAGCGTTCTGAAATATTGGCGCAACAGAAAGGTGCCGTAGGCGACTGCTGCTCCTGGCACGACAATCCCCTGATAGGTATTGATCCAGCCCAGTTGGGCAATGGTCAGATAATTGGGGAGGATTGTGACCTGGGTTGGCACCATCAGCGCAGCCAGCAAAATCAGGAACAGGAGCTCTTTCTGGGGGAAACGCAGAAAGGCGAAGGCAAAGGCCGAGGTTACGGCAAAGAAGACCTCAAAGCCACTGCCAAACAGTGTGGTGATCAGTGTATTGACGTAATAGCGACCAAACGGGGCTGCCTGCCAGGCATCGACAAAATTCGCCAGGGTGGGCTGTTTGGGCAGCCATGTAGGGGGGACTTGATAAATCTCTTGGGAAACTTTGAAGGCGCCGATGACCATCCAGTACACAGGCAGTCCAATCACGGCCACGCAGAGGAGCATCCCAAGGTAGCCTGTGAAACGACGCACCAGCGAGTATTTCTGGCCTGCCCACTCGTCTGCAAATTGATCGGGGGCAGTTGGCGTTTTGGCATCACGATTCATGCTGACCCTCGATCAGGCGTAATGAACATTTTTTTCGCTGTAGCGGAATTGGACGATGGTAAAGACGAGCATGATTCCAAAGAGCAGCACAGAAGCAACCCCAGCCCGTCCTGCGTTGAAGGCAACGAATCCTTCTTGATAGAGGGCATAGATCAGCGTTGTGGTCGAGCGGATCGGACCACCCTCGGTCATGACCTTGACAATATCAAAAGACTGAAAGCCGGCCAGGATACTTGTCAACACCAAAAAAAAGAGCACAGGTGAAAGTCCGGGCAGGGTGACAGCCCGAAAGCGTGCGATGCTCCCTGCACCGTCGACCCCGGCGGCTTCGTACAGCTCTTTGGGGATTGCCTGCAGCCCAGCCAGCAGAATGACGACCGCATAGCCGAGATTTTTCCAGACATGCACGATGATGACTGCCAGCATTGCCCAGTTTGGATCCAGCAGCCAGTTGGGAGAACGCATGCCTGCCAGGCGAATGAGAACATCCAGCAGTCCGTAGCGGGGGTCGAAGATATAAATCCAGACAATTCCGATTGCGGCTCCGCTCAGCATGACCGGGCTGAAGATCACGCTGCGCGCACTGTTGCGCCAACGCAATTTTTGGTTGAGCAGCAAAGCGACGGCTAGTCCAAGCACACAGAGGGCCACCACCGAACCCAGCGTAAAAAACAGTGTGTTGAACAAAATGGCACCAAAATCGGGCGAGGTGAAAAGGTAGGTATAGTTGCTCCAGCCGACCCAGATCTTGACGGGGGAGAGCAGGTCCCAGCGCACAAAACTCAGGTAGCCGTTGTAAATCAGCGGCCAGTAGGTGAAGACCCCCAGCAGAAAGAGATTTGGGCTCACAAGCAATGCAAAGAGTCCCCATTCGCGTTTTTCTGCCGCCGAAAAACGTCGCATGAAATTTGCCTTTCTCCCCAAAACCACATCGACGCTTTCCCGCTGGCTGGACAAAGCCCCCAGCTTTGTTTGGAAGCAGTGAGAAACAAACTTCTGCCAAGATAAGAGAATGCAATGAACAAAAGAAGGCTTTTTGATTAACGGGGGGTAATCTGTTTGTAAAGAGACCGCATCTGCCGAAAACTTGTTTCTGCTGGCGACCAGGAAACCTTCCCTGGGTTGTGTGAGATGACAGAAGCAGCGTCGGATGTAGAGCGGTTGGCAAGATCAAAGGTATCCTCTCCAAAAGCGCTGGAGAGGACCACCGATGGCACGGCGACACCGGCCCGGTGGGCTACGCGCTCAGCGAAGCTGGGGGGGGCATCGCGTTTGCGCACCTGGCGTCGGAGCGCCAATTCCATGTGGT
>CAIOHJ010000032.1 GCA_903858085.1 uncultured Chloroflexota bacterium | reverse complement strand
CTGCCCGGCAATGACAACGCAACGCTCAGGATCAACATTGCCATCAATTCCATGAGATACTCCTTTTAACGGTTGTTGGTGGAAGCCACTGTGAGAGAGAGTTCAGGGGTGTGCCTGTCATTCCATCCGCAACGATACGTGTACCGGCAGCTGTTGTCCTTCCTGGAGATAATAGGCATGGAATCGTTCCATCCCTTTGATGTGGTCGATCGAGTTTTTTTGTCGCTTGGAATTGATGACATTTGTCACCAGTGCTTTGGCGTCTGGTTCGTTCAGTTTCAGGATCAGATAGTTGGCGATGGCCGAAAAGAGAGATGGATGAAAATCGCGTGCTTCCTGGGACGCGATAACCAGTGAAATCCCGTATTTGCGACATTCCTTGGCCATGATGGGCAGCAAGGAGAGCCGGGCTGCACGGTGGGCTTCATCGAAGAAGATGCAGTGGGTCAGACGTGCCTGGGTTCCTCGGCGAAACATGTCTTTGTACAGTCTGTACAAGACCAACGCAGCAAATGCTTTTTGTAGCGCGTCGTTGGCGGTCCCATGAATACGCACGATCGCTGGTCCTTCGCTCTCCCAAAGACTTGCTGTCCTGTCTGTCTCTGCAAAAAATCCGTAGTCTGCCAGCTCGTTCAAGTGAGTCAACAGCGATTGCACGCTGCGATCTGGCTTTGGCTCGCTGCACAGAATTTCCCAAAATCGACCGAATGCAGGCTCCACCAGCGTTTCTAGGTCGACAGGGGGGGTGTTCCAGCCCAATTCTTCGAAGCTTTTTTTGACAGCGCTGCGAATTTTTTCCCCCTGTATGTTCCCCAGTTCCGGGTAAATGGCCGTGAAAATGTCGCGTACGTTGCCTGCTATATCCAGATAACTGGTCGTCGATTGACGGTTGAAGACCTGCAGTGGGTTGAACCCCAGCCCATGAAAATCAATGTACCGTATGGCAGATGTCCGTCGTGCAAGCTCTTCGTCGATGTCCTGATGGTAGGAGAAGATGATCGGACGAATGCCGGCATCCAGCATCTGCGTACACAGGTTCAGCAGGCAGGTAGTTTTGCCCATGCCAGGGAGGCCTGCTATCAGCAGATGGGGGTTGCCTTTGACGGTCAACGGCCATGTGACAGGTTTTTCTGTCTGCAAATCAGTGCCGAGCACAATGACAGGTTCTGCTGTGCCGGTTTGTTGCCCGGCTTTTGGGGCGGGGAAGCTCTCTGGCTGCCGCAGGTTTTGTGGGACAGGCGCAGGGCGCTGTTCTGCGGCGCGTTCTGCGGCGGACAGATCGGGTTTGTCCTCCCCACGCCCGGTATCGGGAAGGTCAGCATTGGGCAAAGCGAGTGGGCCAAACAAAAATATGTTGACCGGCCAGTCGGGTGGGGTGATTTCCTGGGGCGTTTTTTTGCTGTACTCCGGGCAGAACATCCAGCCTCGGTCGGGCTGGCGTGGGGCTGGCATGGAGTATTTTGCCCCCTCCTCGATCATGCGGTCGATTTCAGCCACCATTGCATTGTATTTGTCTGAGGGTAGATGGTGGCGATCTGCCCTGTCTGCATAGAAGCGCAAAACACGCGCCAGCCGAGCCAGACGAAGCGCGCGCAACGGGGCCTCCACGTTTTCCCCATAAGAATCGTCCCAGCGTTTCCGCAGCGCCTGGAGCTGCTTCTGGACAGTGTCCAGGGTTTCTGCGTCTGTCGCAGAACGGAGATGGCGGCGAGAGTTCACCTCAATCCACTGTAAGGAGAAGTCTCGGCGCTTGGTCAACGACACATAGAGCAGAGCAGACTGGGCTGGGGAGTCTGCCTGTTCAGTCTCCGCTGGTGTCCTCTCTCTGTCTCTCGGGCTGAGCTGCGGAAGCAGCGCCAGCATCTCCTCGACCGGGATCAGAAAGCCATGTTCCAGCGAAACCCAGCAGGGGCTCTCCTCCTCTTGGCGGCAGTTGGCATAGGCCAGCGCCAATGCAATCAGCGCCGGTCTGATCGCGCTTTGGCCTGTCATGCGTAGGGCCAGGCGTCCGCTCAGTGCTTTGAGCTGCTGCAACAAAAATTCAGCGTTGCGCCAGTTGGATCTCAACCCCAGCTGATCCAAAACCCTTTCCAACAGATGGTGGATTTCTTCTAGGTTGCGGGTCGAGGTGACCAACTGTAAGGAGCCCAGATCCTCCCGTTCGGGGACGACGTCGATCACGTAGGCGTCGTAGATGTCAGGATTGCCCTGTGGGGAGTCGAAGTATTCGATGCCAGCGTTGCGGTCGAGGGTGATCACCCAGTCAGACACACGGTGCAGGTTGTTCAGGCTTTCTGCCATTTCAGACGAAATTTCTGTCTGCAGGGCAGCCCATTGCTCGTCGTCCCCCAGATGGCGTGCGACGGAACGGGCAAGCTGCTCCTGGACGCGCAGAAGTCGGTCGGTATGGGTTTTGTCGGAGGGATGTCTTTCGCCCTTTGTCGGGATTGGCATCTTGCTCCGCCACATTGGAACAGGCAAAGGGACGTAGGTTCGCTCAAAAAAAGTCAATAGCCCGTACACGTACAGTTTGGCTGAGGATGGGGGATCTGCCATAACCACTTGCGATTCGAATGTGTCGAAGGCCACAGTCAGATGAGCAGCTGTTTCAGGGCAAGGAATCTCTTTGCGTGCCCAGCGCAATCTGGGCAGGCTGACCTCTCCGGCCAGCGCTGTGGATTCAAACATCCAGCGATCTTGTTCAGCCAGTGCACCGGCGCCGCTGCGCCGCATCTTGCGTGTCTCAGCCAGAAAGCGACCTGCACCCCCCCGCTGTGTCTCCGAAGGATACAGATTCAACACAAACGACTGGGGAGGATTCTCGCGTTCCTGTTCGTCAGAAGCTGCGTGCATTTCGGTCTGGCGCCTCTGTACGTAGCCCAGCGAACGCGCAATCGTGAAACCATCGCCAGGGCGCAGGGCATGTACATGGAGAAGGTGGGTGGTTTGATGACAAGCAATATAGTTGTGGATTGCGTTGCCCAGAATCTGGGCGCTTTGGGCTCCTACGGTTGGCGCCGTCTCTGCGCCTTCGTTTTTTCCCAGCGCGCGAGCCAGAAGCGACAGCGCTGCCTTGGGTTCTTTGTCGTTGTCAGGCACCATGGCTGCTGCATGGAACCCAAGCATATCTGCAAAGACAAAGGTCTGCCCAGCGCGCACCCCCGGCAAAAAGGCTGGGAACATTGCACCGTCCAGAAATTTGAATTCATCGCGGATCTTTTTGGCTGGTATCTTTTTTTCAAAGGCGCTGTACAGAACCAGATTGTCGTACGCCGCATGCCATGCTACCCGCAGCGGATGAGACGGCAGCACGATCAGCCCGATCGTCTTGCCGGACAAGGTTTGCACCTCGATCGTGTGGGCCAATGCCGCCAGAGGATCACTTTGTTCCAAGAAGGCCGCCCATGCCAGCAAATATTGCTTCACCACGTCAAAACCATGCTGCTCGTCGTAGACCTGTCCGACCCCGCCGCTCAGTCGAAATCGTTCGGCCATCCTGCTGCTTTCGGTGCAGACCCTCTCCCAGCGCGTTATGTTTGAATCGGCGGCGTCGTAGGGTATAAATTCGGCTGCACCTGCTAAGATTCCTGTGGGGTGAATCTGGACACGCCAGCGTCCGATTGCCCCTGAGCGTGCCACCCATTGCTCTTCGACCTCGCGCAACAGGGGGGGCTCGTAGACCTGAAAGTTTTTATTGCGTTGCGCGGTTCGCAGCAGACGAAAGCCTTTGGTGGCTGGCGGGACAGCTGCCAGGTGCACATCGGCGCGCTCGTCCAGTTCGATCACCCCTTCGCTCAAGGTGCGAACCTTTTTGCCCAACCCGCCAGACTCACGAGCGGTTGCGGTGCCAAAGCGAATGGTGAACTCCTCGCTCTCTTGGGGTTCCACGGCTTCTCTGCCTCGGACGCTGACCACCACTTTGGCGCTGATGATGGCATCTTCGTCGAGCTCTTCAAAATCGTCGGCGGTGAACTGGCACTGCTCTTCTGATTTGCCGGTGTGCACCACCTCACGTCCTGCGATCTCTTCGTCGTAGGCCGTCAGAATGGCGACATGGTATTCTGTTGCCCCTTTGGCCAGGTTGTTGGGCAGCACTTTCCAGCGCACTCCGAGTTTGGCAGCCTTTTTGGGTTTGTTTGGGGAGAGATAAAAGACTGGGGGGACCATCCTGTCCTCGCCCTCTGCCTCACCTTTTTCCAGCCCTGACCATGTGACAAGCTTTCCGTTGGATGATCGCCATGGGACGAGCTGGAGACTTTGAAGGGTAGCGGAGTCGCCTGCCAGGCGCAGCTGATTCACCCAAAGATGTCTCTGCCCGGCCAGCTGTCTGAGTGCACTGAGCAGCGGCTGGGTGGCTGTGGAACGCACCAGGCGCTCGAGATCATTTTTTTGCCGGTCGCTGGGATCGAGCAGCTGCAGCGATGCAACGCGCTGCGCTGGCGTCAAATTCGGTGAGGGGGCGGCCAGCAGGCGCTCGACAAAAATTTGGGACGCCCTCAGCGCGTCCTCCGTTTTGACGGTCTCGTCTGGGTCCACCGGCCACAGCCCCAGCAGATCCAGGAGCTCGCCAGGATCGCGTCTTTCAGCCACAACGCGCACCAGGTAATCGAATTCTGTCCAGAGCGAAATGTTGTAATGTTTGCTCTGCCTGCGCGCAAACTTGATCGCCGCTTCTGCGTACTGCCGGGTTGGTTTGGACAAACGTTTTCCTATCTCGGTCTCTGCCAGACGCTGGGCAGATTTGAACAGGTCGGCCTCAGCGACCTCCTGGGCTGCGCTGTAGATGCCGTCCATCCCGGCGCCGGCCTCTTCGGTATCTATCAGCAGCAGGATCGGGGCTTCTTTGGCCTCGCGCAACTCCACGGCCTGGTCGGCGGTGATGCTCCTTTGCTCGACAGCATGCTCCCCAGCAACACGGTACACCTGCCAGCCCTGCAGGGCAAAACTGTCGGCAGCCGCCAGCTCGGCCACCACATCGGGCGTCAGACAGCGGACAAAGGCCACGCTGCCGCGCGCCGGGTTGCTGCCCAGCACCTTTTCAAAGGCCTGTTTCATGAAACTGCCATGCAGATCAGTCCAGTGCATCGTCAGCCGCCTCCTTGAACGGCAGAAAGCGGGGAGTCAACCGTTTCATTGATTCTGCATCGTTGACACCGAGCAGCAGCCCCAGGTCGCGCAGCCGCCGCTCCAGCATGCGGCGATTCAGCTGCAGATCTTCGTTGGAAACCGTCATCCCCTCTGGCGCTGTGTCAACACAAAAACCATACCGTTCGCGCAAAATCTGGAGAAACTCTTTCAAAGAGAGCGGGCGCTGGCCAGGTTTATAGCCGGGACGCAACAGGTGCAGATGCACCAGATAGTCGAGCACGGAATCGCTGAGCACAAGCGAGCGCACTTCGCGGCGCCGCGCGCCAGCTCCTGCGACCCCCTGCCGGGTGACAGTCCGCTTGCGCGCCAGCCCATTGGGCTGTGCGATCAGCAAGACAGAGTCGATCAATTCTTTCAACTTTTCATGCGTTTTCACGCGCTTCTGCAGCAGGGTCAGCGCTTCTGCCAGGCGCAGAATCGGGTTGGGTTGGGTCTCTTCGTTGTCCAGAAGCGCTGCAGCCTGTGGGTAGTCGTCGCGCAGGGCGTTTGCCAGCTCGTTTGCTTTGGTCTCCAAAAAGTACCGCAGCTGCTTCCCGTCTGGCTGGCGGTCGTGCAGGAGGTCGCCGAGCAGGTTCAGCCAGTCTCTGGCGTAGGGGCTGGATTTGTTTGCCTGTTTTTGTAAATTTTTGTCGAGAGCCGTCTGGTAGTCCAGCAGACGCAGCGCCATCAGCACGACAGGAATGTGCTCGCAGCGGCGCATGAAGTCATCCATCGATTGTTCGGCCAACAGGTACAGGGGGCGCTTCACGCCGTTGGAACAGTCGACAAAAAACTGTGCAGGCTGTTGGCGGGGTTCACAGATTTCACCGGTTGCATGCCATTCAAAGAGCAGCTCAAACACGCTGGTCACTACGACGGTCAGTCCAACCGCCATACAGGACTCCAGCAGCTCGACAAAAGCGTGGCGTGGGATCACGGTAGAATACGAACGTACAAATCGCCGGATGTCGTCGGAGAACTCGCTGGCCGCACGCTCGGCGATTGGGCGCTTGTTCGAGATTTGGGATCCCCGCGCGTTCTCTGACGTTTCCCCAGTTTTCCCAGGCTCTCGATCCAACAGTTTCGCCGGCGCTTCTCCGAGGCACTGTGCCAGCCGCACCATCAGAAGCTGATCCAGGCCGATAGGTGTGGCTTCGTCAAATCGATCGCTGGCACGGTCGCCCAACAATCCATCGTGCACGATTCCCTGGTGAAACGCCTGGAGCAGAAGATTGTTTGCAAAGCCGTGGCCGACCGCAAACCAGGTCGGCTCGTTTTCTTTTGTTTGCTGAACGTACTGTCCTTTTTGATTTACGAGCATGGCTACGATCATTTCGGGCACGTAGCGCAGGTTTACGCTCTCTTCGGGGAGGTCGATCCAGCTGGCCATGTAGTGCGTGGGCGCTACACGCTGGATCTGTTCCTGGCGCCCCAGCGAGCGATTGCGGTTCTCCAGGCAGAAGGAGAGCAGCAGATCCCCCAGAATGGCCTGTTCGGTCGCGCTCTGGAACCCGTCCAGCCCGGGGGATTGGGCCAGCGCCGCCGCTATCTTTTCAATCGTCACCGACTCGCGGCGTTCTTTTGTCGTGCCTGCTCGGGTGCCAAAGGTCTTGAAAAATTTTCCGCGGCCACGGCGATGCCCGAAACGAAACATGTAAAACATCGCCGGCAAGACCGCAAACAGATCAAAGTGTTGTATGGCCACGGGCAGCGCTTCAAAATAGCTGGCAGACCAGATTTTTTTGAACATTGGCACGCCCAGCACCTCGGTGACGATTTCCACTTCGGTTTGTGTGCTCATTGGGGCTCTCCCAGTGCTTTGATCACAAGGCGCTGCTGTGCTTTGGCGTCGACTGGATCGACGGCAGCGACCTGGTAGATGGTGGCGTCCTGCATCGGGTTCCAGGCAAACAGGCTTCGCTCGTCCTCCCGAACCAACCGCTGCACAAAGATCGACAGTTGGGTGAAGGTATCGTCGGTGGAGACATCCCCCAGCTGGTATCCGTCGGCGAGTTCCATCAAAAGACAGAAGAGTTCTGCGCCCATGCGCAGTTTTTCGCTGCGTCCGTTGCGGTAGGTGTACACAAGCGATGCCTGCCGGTGCAGCCGTTCGATGCCCGCCTCGACAGGGGGCAGGTCTGCTTCCAGCCGGAAGGCGGTCAGCGGTTTTTCCACCCAAAACGCAGTGTCGGTAGGGGTACGCGGTGTGATGCGGAGCGGCACCACCCCTAGGCGTTCAAGTGCTTGGGGCGGCAGATCTTCCAGACGTGCAATGCCCCGACAGAGGGTCTGGCAGAGAGCCTGTCTGCCCGCGTCGTCTTCCAAGGGGAGGTTGCGAAACGGACGCAGGTACTGGCCATGCGCCAGGTCCAACGAATCATTGCGTTGGGTGACCTGCTCGATGTCGTTTGCGGACCATTCAAAGAAAGCTCTTCGGCGAGCGGAGGCGAGCGACAGATCGGGGTATCTGGGGGCGTTGTGTTGGTAAGAGTGGGTCAACTTGCTTCCGAGCTGGCGGTCGACTTGGGGATGTGTTTCCAGAGCTGGGTCGAAACGGACGAGATCGCGCAGCAGCTCGCCTTGTCGTGCTGGGGAATCGGCAGCAAACGCGCGATCCCAATAAGGCCAGGCTTTGGCGCCTTCGTGGTAGTCGCTGCAGTATTCGGTGCCGAAGAGAATATAGACCAGGGCGGCGCGCACCTCGCGCACGGTGATGTGGGTCTCTCCGCGCAAATGGACAGCTTGAAACGCCTCGGTCAGCCGTTCGCGGGCGCGCGTCCTTGCCTCTGGAGGGGCAGCCATAGGGAACGTGGCCGGGCCCAGCAGTTGAGCTGTTTGAAACACGCGGCAGTGGGGCTGCGCAGAGCAAGAAAGGCAGGGCAACCAGAACGATTTTGTCTCAGCGCCGCCATAGAGCTGGTCGATGAGTCGATTCAGAAAATTGGTTTCGATCTGTTTGCCGTCGTGGCTCAAACTGCCGACGAGAGAACGCTGGTTGAGATTGACAAAGCGCACATACAATTCCTGGCCGACCGTCTCTTTTTGGAGCAGCCCGGACAACAACCTGGTCAGCGGGGTAGCCTGTCCGCCCTTACGGCGCTCCACCCCTTCGATCCATTCGAAGAGGCGGCCATCGTTGATGGCCAGGAGGGACACCTGCTTCTCAGCGGGGGGACCCTGCTGGAAAGGCTCCAGAAACTCGTCCAAGATCTGATCGGCGGACTGCCCACGCCATGCGGCAGAGCCATCCAGGTTCATGTTCACCCGGGTCCCATCGGCCAGTGTGTGGTTCAGGACACGGCTGGCGGACGGGTAACTGCCAAAACCCAGCTCGGCGGCCAGATGCTGGAGCAGGGCTGTTTTTCCATCGCCGGCGTTGCCACAGAGGATGACCAGTTGGACTCGTTGGGAGCGGATGTCGCTGAGCAGCAGCTCTTCCAGATCGGTTTTGACATAGGTTGAGGCTGCAAAAGCGGTGTCGAGCCCGCGTGTCTCGCTGTTGCCCCAACGCGAACCGGGATAGGACTGCAGAATTGGCAGCAGCCATTTGATTTCCTGTGGGCTCAAACCGGGGGGCGGTTCGGTTGGGGGGGGCGATTCTGCCGGTGCGGCGGGGGGCTGCACGTCCGTGGCGGGGGGCGTCTCTGCTGTGCTGCGGTAGGGAGGAGGGGATAGAGCGGCCAGCGCTTCGTGGGTGCTGGCAAAACGTTGGTCCGCCTGCGGGTGGGTGGCCCGGTTCAGAAAATCGGCCAAGGTGGGGAACTCGGCATGATCGATGCCCTCCCAGTTCAACCCGCGTGTTTTGTCCAACTGACCTGCATGGTCGAACGGCTTTTTGTCGAAAACAACGTGAAAAAAACTGGCTGCCAGCGCGTAGATATCATCGGAAAAGCGGGCTGGCTGACCCTGCTGATAGGAAGGCTGGTACAGCAGGGTGCCGGGTCCGGGTGCCAGCTCTTCGAGCCGATGGACAAAATCGTAGTCGATCAAAACGAGCGAGTCCCCTTCCACGATCAAATTGCGGGGGCTGACATCGCCATGCAGCAAGCCATTGCGGTGCAAAACTTCGAGTGCTGTGCAGACAGCGGTCAGCCAGTGCAGGGCGAGGGCTTCGGCGGAACGGGCTTGCTGGTCTTCGGCCAGCAGGGAAAACACCCCAGTGTAGTCGGCCAGAGGCACTCCTGAAACCCACGTCATCAACGCAGCAAAGCTGTTTTCCTGCCATTCGCTGGCGACCTCATGGATGAGGGACAACGATCTATGGCGCAGATGCGGTTTGGCCAGACTGTACGCTCGGAGGATTCGGGTGCTTGCATCCCTTTGATGGATGACCTTGGCGACGTAGGTGCCCAGTTCTTCCTGGGTCGAACGATCGATTTCGGCGACTTTGAACGTTATGCCGATATTTCCTTCTCCCAGTTTGGAGACGATCTGGTACTCCCGCTGGTGGAAGGAAATCTGTTGGCCTTCGCTCCAAAAATGGACTGGGGGAAGAGGGCGCTGGGCGTTTTTGTCTTCAGCCAGCTCGTTGAGTGCCGCAGCCAGCGACGGCAATGGCTCGCGTTGGCCAGGGTCAGCCCTCTGGCCTTTCTGCAGCACAGCAATCACCTTCTGGCTCAGTGTGGAGTCAACAGTGCAGAAGATCTGCAGCAGTGAGGTGCAGAGTGCATAGACATCGGACGCCTGCTCGGCTGCGGTCAGGCCGTGTTGTTGAATTTCAGGCGCCAGGACGCCAGAGGGGTCTGGCAGCGCAGCGGTGCTGCTGGAAAGCACGCTGCCCTCAGAGGCCAGCCGGGAGAGAGCAAACTGAGTGAAGATTGGCGAATTGTCATGCCTGACCAGAATGGTCGCTGGCGTCAGCGAACGATGCACCATCTGATCTTTGGGGAAGGCGGTGTGGAACTCGTTCAGAGCTTGAACACTGGCGCAGGCAAATTTGAGGCGATCTTCGAAGCTCCAGGTCCGATCGTTTTGGCGTTGTGCAAGGGAGGGGGCATCGGGATCTACGATTGTAAAAAAATACATTTCCCCTGCGTATCCAGGGGCGTGCTGAAAAGAGTCTAGCACCCGGGGGGCCCAGCGATACAGTTGGAACCGGCGCAGCACCTCGAACTCGCGTTCGGCTTTTTTGAGGGAGTGGGATGTATTCGATTCGCTGGACAGATCGTACAGATGGAGGACAATTTTGTCTCTGCGTGTCGAATGGCTGCCTTTGTAGACTCGATGGAACCGATCGTCTGACGAACTGGCCCGCTCTAAATTAACATAACTTAAAAACCGACGCAGTGAGGCATTGACGGCCACCTGACTGCGTGGCTGAAGGCGGCTGGCCAGCAATTCAATTTGTGGGGAAGAGAGCGTCGGTGCCGCCTGGAGGTTGAGGGCATCCTGCCACTTTTGGAGTGTGTAGAGATAGACGCCGCGCCGTGGTTGTTCAAAAGGTTCTTTGATGGATTCGTGTGTGAGCAGAATCACTGCAGAGACATAGCTGAGATCGGGGACGATTGCCCGCAGGGTCGTGGCGATTTTGCGGGCTTTGTTGGAGATGCGGTGGGCTTCGTCGTCAACGTCCTGGGGATGGTTTTTGATCCACTCTGAAGACCAGTGTTTCACCTCGATCACACGCACGCCGGGCGGGCCGATGGCAATGAGATCGATTTCATCGGCCTGCAGCTGATGGTTGACCGAAAATGCGAGATTGGTGAGCAGCACCCATGTATCGGGGGATGCACTCGACTTCAGCCCAGCGGTCAGCTTCCAGAAGCATTTTTCTTCACTCTGATTGGCTGTCGGCCCACAAGGGAAATGGGTGACCTTCAAGGTGGCTCGCCTTTCTGATCAAGGAGTCTCTTTGG
>CAIOHJ010000031.1 GCA_903858085.1 uncultured Chloroflexota bacterium | reverse complement strand
CAGGTCATAGGGGAGTCGACAGGCCTGGGCACACTGGCCACGGTTGGCGCTGCGTCCGCCCCACGCCTCGGAGGAGAAGCACTGGCCTGAATAAGAAACGCACAGGGCGCCGTGGACAAAGAGCTCCAGCTCGCAGTCGGTGGCGGCGCGAATCGCCGCCACGTCAGCCACCGCCAGCTCACGGCCAAGCACCACCCGAGAGACGCCAAATTGTTGAGCCAGGGCGACCCCTTCGGCGCTGGTGATGCTCATCTGGGTGCTGCCATGCACTGCGGTGGCGGGGGCGATCCGGCGGGCCAGCTGGGCGATTCCGACATCTTGCACGATCACGGCATCGACGCCGGCGGCAGCCACCGCAGCGAGTGTGCGGGCCGCCTCGGTCAGTTCGTGGTCGAAGACCAAGGTGTTGAAGGTGAGATACCCTTTGACCCCGCGGCTGTGCAGCGTGCGCAGGAGGGTGGGCAGTTCGTCGAGCGAAAAGCCGACCTTGGCGCGGGCGGAAAAATGTTTGAGCCCGAAGTAGACGGCGTCGGCGCCAGCTTCGACCGCAGCGTGCAGCTGCGGCCAGTACCCGGCCGGGCTCATGATTTCGGGTTTGAAGGGGGCTCTGGTGGAGGCCATCGCACCGTTCCTTTCGTTTGAACGAACCTGCATTCAGGGAGCAGGTTCCCACGCCATGCTCTGGTCGAGCGGAAAGAGGGGGCGGCGCACCTGTTGGAAGGGCAACCGTTCGATCGCCTGGTCGACCGCGCCCGGTGTCAACGCCAGCAAGGCAAGCGGGGCGTGGCGTTTGAGGTCTGGCTCCAGATAGCCGATCTTGATGACGACCACTTTGTGTGCCAGCGGCTCCAGCCCCAGCCGTCGCAGATCGGCGACAAAATGGTATGGGCGTCGGCGTTCGGTGACAATCACCTGCACAGCGCCGAGGGACAGGACGGCTTCGGTGTTGTCGCTGGGGGCCAGGTGGCGCACCACCCCGCGCACGGGCAGAGGCTGGCAGGTGACGGGGTCCAGTTTGCCGCCGAGCGCCACCTCGACGGTGGCGCCGATGCCGGCCGCCACCATTGTGCGGACGGCCGGCGCGTCGGCGATGCTGGCGACGATCGCTGCGGGGGATCCGTGGCGGAGCAGGGCTTCCAGCGCGACGGTGGTGTCCCCGGCTCCGCCCGCCGTGGGGTTGTCCCCTGAATCGCTGATGAAGACCGAAGCTTCGGCCGCGGCCAGCGCCCAGCCAATGCACTCGTCGATCGTGCCGGCTGGCACGCCAAATTGAAATTCGTGGCGGGCATCCCAGTAGCGTTGGGCGACCCGGCGCGCCTCGCGCACCAGTACACTGCGGTCGGTGCCGGTGGCGACCACGGTGGCGCTGGTGCGCGGTTCGTCGGCCCAGACATAGCCGACCAACAGCGAGATGTCGAGCAGCCCTGCTGCGCCGTCGCTCTCCGCCAGCGCAGCGTAGAGCCGATCGCCCGGTGCCCACTCGGTGCTGGTCTTCTCTCCAGGCAACACCACCGGAATCGGGATCCAGACCCGCTGCGGGCGCACACCTTGTTCCAGGCAGTCGAGCAGCAGGCGCACGGCCTTCTCGCGGGTCTCCAGAGCGTCGAGATGGGGGGCGGTTCGGTAGGCGGTGAGCAGGTCGAGCGCCTCGACCTCCCGCTGGGAAAGATTGCCGTGCAGGTCGAAGCTG
>CAIOHJ010000030.1 GCA_903858085.1 uncultured Chloroflexota bacterium | reverse complement strand
GGCAACGACACCCAGCCGCCGGCGCTGGTTCTTTGCCACTACGACACTGTCTGGCCTGTGGGCTCTTTGGCGACCCATCCCTTCCGTGTGGAGGGGGGCAGGGCCTATGGGCCGGGCATTTTTGATATGCAGAGCAGCCTGGTGCTGGTCGAAGCTGGGCTGCGGGCGGTGCGTGATCTAGGGATTCTCCTGCCGCGCCCGATTTTTGTGCTCATCACCTCTGACGAGGAGATCGGCAGTGTTTCGTCGCGCGCACGGATCGAGCAGGAAGCATTGGGGGCTGCCTACGTGTTGGTGATGGAGTCGCCGCTGCCCGGTGGGGTGTTGAAGACGACGCGCAAAGGAACGGGGACTTTTCAGGTCGAGAGTGTGGGCCGCGCTGCCCATGCGGGTGTTGACCCGGAGCGGGGCATCAACGCGATCGCCGAAATGGCCCATCAGATCCTGGCGATCCAGGCGTTGGCGGACTGGGAGGCAGGGACCACTGTGAGCGCCGGCAGGGTTGTCGGGGGGACAGCGACCAACGTGGTGCCAGCCCGGGCTTCCTTGCAGGTAGACGTGCGGGCGTGGACCGAGGCGGAGGCCAGCCGGGTGGCTGCGGCCCTGGCCCGGCTGCAGCCGGTGTTGCCGGGGGCGCAGGTGACGGTCAGCGGTGGGTGGAACCGGCCGCCGTTGGAACGCAGTGCGACCGGCGCCCTTTTCGAGCGTGTCCGGTCGATTGGACGGACGGTCGGGTTGGAGCTGGCCGAGGGGGGCACCGGGGGAGGCAGCGACGGCAACTTCACCGGCGCGCTGGGGGTGCCGACGCTGGATGGGTTGGGGGTGCCGGGGGAGGGCGCCCACGCCGACCACGAACAGATTCAGGTCGATGCGATCGCTGGCCGCGCGGCCCTTCTGACAGCGAGCTGGGCCCAGCTCTGACTTTGTGCCGCTGCAGCGAAAAGATGGCAACCACCGTCACAGATTTTGAACAAAGGAAGTGTCGTGGCTGATCTAAAACCTTCTGCCCAACGTGTTCAGGACGCCCTGCTGGCGGCTGGTTTTGGCGCTCAGGTCGTGGAACTGCCCGATTCGACGCGTACAGCGGCCGAGGCGGCTGCGGCTGTCGGCTGTTCTGTCGAACAGATTGCCAAATCGCTGATTTTTGTCGGCAGCAGCAGCGGGCAGGCCCTTCTGGTGATTGCAGGGGGCGGCAACCGGGTCGACGAAAAAAAAGTAAGCGCCTTGTCGGGCGAAAAAATTGTGCGGGCTGACGCTGATTTTGTGCGTGCCCAGACCGGCTATGGGATTGGGGGGGTGCCCCCCATCGGCCATCCCAGCCCGCTGCGCACCTGGATCGACGCAGATCTGTTGAACTACACCGCCATCTGGGCCGCTGCGGGCCATCCCAACGCAGTCTTTTGTCTGACACCAGCCGACCTGGTGGCGATGACCGGCGGCGCAGTGGCCGAAGTCAAGGCCGAAGTCAAGGCCGAAGCCCGGTAGCCCCTATGCTGCTTGCGCTCGATACTGCTTCGACAACGGCTTCGGTGGCTGTCTACGACCCAGACCGCGCTGCTTTGCTGGGCGAGATCACCTGGGAAGGTCGACGGCGCCAGACACAAAATTTGATGCCGCAGGTACGTCAGCTGCTGGAGACGGTGGGGGTGTCGGTCGACCAGCTGGGGGCTCTGGCGGTCACCACCGGACCTGGCAGTTTTGCGGGGGTTCGGATCGCCATCAGCGCTGCCAAGGGGATCGGGCTGGGGTTGGCGACGGTGCCGGCGGCGGTAGGGGTGCCGACCCTGGCAGTGACCGCGGCCCCCTGGCTGGGGGTGGCGGCAGGCTGCAGCCCGGCCCCGGAGGTCTGTGCGATTCTGGCTGCGGGCCGTGGCCGTTACTACTGGGCATTTTTTGCTGCCGGGGAGCGGCTGCTGCGCCCTGGCCCAGAAGCGCATCAGACCGGCAGCGCTGCAGAGCTGGCCGATGCCCTGGCCAGAGCTGGCCGCAAGGTCTGGCTGGTGGGTGAGGTGGACAGCAGCCTGGCAGCCGCCGTACAGCGCTGTCCAGAATGTTGTGTGGCGGGGCCTGTGGCCAGCCTGCGTCGAGCCGGGGTGCTGGCTGAAGTGGCCAGCACCCTGTTGTCGGCAGGGATCAGCGACAGCCTGGCTGGCTTGCAGCCACTCTATCTGCGCGAGCCCTGACCGATGACAGCCCTTGCCCAGATGGCCTTGTTT
>CAIOHJ010000029.1 GCA_903858085.1 uncultured Chloroflexota bacterium | reverse complement strand
GGGCAGCTACCCGGCCGGGGCCAGCCCCTACGGCGTGATGGACATGGCCGGCAATGTCTGGGAATGGGTAAGCGACTGGTACGACAGCGCCTACTACAGCCAGTCGCCCACAGACAACCCTCAGGGGCCGGCGACGGGCGGGTCCCGTGTGCTGCGGGGCGGGTCGTGGAGCCTTGGCTCCGACGTGCGCTCCACCTACCGAAGCTACTACAGCCCCAGCCGCTGGAGCGGCTACTACGGCGGCTTCCGGTGTGCCCGCTCGCAGTGATTCCGGAACCCTGCTTTCTGGGCTTCTGGAAGGGGACAGCGCAGCGATCCTGGGCGCCCGCAGCAAAACACCCCGGTGGTTCAGCCATCCGCCTATTTTGTAACTGCTCAGGCACCGATTGTGCGGCTTCGGCCAGACTGTTTGCTGATCTCCCCCCCGTACTCGTGTCCCGCCAGCCTTCGACGCGCACACAGGCGGCTCCCCCAAATGCAGCAGCTGCGGTATAATCCAGATGGTTCGATCACACCGGAAACATAAAGGCTGTCAACGCAATTGGGGAGAAGATCCGCATGAAGAAAAGGCTGCGTACATTGTTGTCTGCTTGGGTTCTGCTGCTGCTCCTTGCCGGCTGTGGCCCGGAACCTGCGCCCCCTGCCGCGCCCCCTGCCGCGCCCCCTGCCACACCGACCCGGCCAGCCACAGCCGTGCCGGCTCCATCACCGACCGCCACCGCACCGGCTGCAGAACCGGCTGCAGAACCGGCTGCAGTGCCAGGAGCCATCACCGTGGGGATCGCGCCCGGCTTCGAACCCTTTATTTTTGTCAAGGAGGGCAAACTCGCCGGCTTCGATATCGATCTGCTCAACAGCATGGCAGCTGCCGCCAATTTTGAGGTGGCTTATGTGATCTCCTCGTTCGACGAACTCTTTGCCGGACTGCAAAACGGCAAGTACGACGCCGCAATCGGAGCCATCACCGTCACAGACGAACGCAACGCCATCGTCGACTTCACAGACCCCTACTTCACAGCAGGCCAGGCAGCGGTCTCCTTTTACAACCCGGGCCAGGGGATTGCCATCCGCACCGATACCCCTGCAATCACAGGCGTGGAAAGCCTGGTCAGCGGTCTGCGTGTCGGTGTCCAAAGTGGCACGACCGGCTTTCAATTTGCCAGCACCACCCTCGCCGCTGAGGTCGTCCCCTTCCCTGAACCAGAACCCGCGCTGAACGCGCTGGCCGCCGGCGAACTTGACGCCGTGATCGTCGACATCCCCGTGATCATCAGCTATATCCGAACCCACCCAGACGCCGGACTTCGAATCACAGGGGGCCCTGTTACAGACGAAAGTTATGCCATTGCAGTAAACCAAAAGAAGTCGGATGTGCTTGCCCTGCTGAACAGAGCACTCAGCACAGTGCGCGAGAATGGCACCTACGACCAATTGTTCAACCGCTGGTTCGGCAACCCGTAGGTTCCGACCAGCCCACTCTCTTGTACAAAAAAATGGAGGAACCAATGAGCGGTGAAGGCAAATGCCCAGTGACGGGCAGATCAAACGCGATCGTTGGCGCGCGATCCAATCGAGACTGGTGGCCCAATCAGTTGAATCTGAAAATTCTTCATCAAAATTCTGCCCTGTCTGACCCGATGGAGAAAGACTTCAACTACGCAGAAGAGTTCAAAAGCCTCGACCTGGAAGCAGTACGCCAAGATCTCTACGCGTTGATGACCGATTCGCAAGAATGGTGGCCCGCCGACTACGGCCATTATGGGCCGTTGTTTATTCGAATGGCCTGGCACAGCGCAGGGACCTACCGCACCGGAGATGGGCGCGGGGGAGCCTCCTCTGGCACACAACGCTTCGCCCCTCTCAACAGCTGGCCCGACAATGCCAATCTCGACAAGGCACGCCGCCTGCTCTGGCCGATCAAACAAAAATATGGACGAAAAATCTCCTGGGCCGACCTGATGATCCTGGCTGGAAACTGTGCGTTGGAGTCGATGGGATTTCAAACCTTCGGCTTTGGTGGCGGACGAGCAGATATCTGGGAACCCGAAGAGGATATCTACTGGGGCCCCGAAGAGACCTGGCTGGGCGATAAGCGCTACACAGGCGACCGAGAACTTGAAAACCCACTCGCAGCAGTGCAGATGGGCCTGATCTATGTCAACCCGGAAGGGCCCAACGGCAAGCCCGACCCGCTCGCCGCCGCCCGGGATATTCGCGAGACCTTTGCACGGATGGCCATGAACGACGAGGAGACCGTCGCCCTCATCGCCGGCGGACACACCTTTGGAAAAACACACGGTGCCGGCAGCGCAACCCTCGTCGGCCCCGCCCCCGAAGGCGCCAGCCTCGAAGAACAAGGACTCGGCTGGAAAAATCGCTTCGGCACCGGCAAAGGAGTTCACACCATCACCAGCGGGCTGGAAGGCGCATGGACACCTACCCCGATCGAATGGGACAACAGCTATTTCGATACGCTGTTTGGCCATGAATGGACACTGGTCAAAAGCCCAGCCGGAGCCCATCAGTGGATCCCGGCCAACGGGGCAGCCGCAGATGCCGTGCCAGATGCCCACGATCCGTCCAGACGACACGCGCCGATGATGGCAACCACAGACCTCGCATTGCGGGCAGACCCCCTCTACGAGGCGATCTCCCGACACTTTCATGCCAATCCAGCGCTCTTCGCAGACGCTTTCGCCCGGGCCTGGTTCAAACTGACCCATCGCGACATGGGCCCACGCGTCCGGTACCTGGGCCCGCTGGTCCCCACAGAAGAGCTGCTCTGGCAGGACCCCCTCCCCACGGTCGACCACCCCCTGATCGACGCAGAAGATGTCGCTGCACTCAAACGCATGCTGCTCGAGTCTGGCCTGTCGATCGCCCAGTTGGTTTCGACCGCCTGGGCCTCAGCGTCCACTTTCCGCGGTTCAGACAAACGCGGCGGCGCCAACGGGGCACGCATCCGCCTGGCACCACAAAAAGAGTGGGAAATCAACCAGCCCGCTCAGCTGGCCGCTCTCCTGGCTGTCCTGGAACGCATCCAGCAGACCTTCAACAGCGCACAACACACCTCCGGAAAACAGGTCTCGCTGGCAGACCTCATCGTCCTGGGCGGCTGCGCAGCTGTCGAAGAGGCAGCCAAACAGGCTGGGCACAATGTGACCGTGCCCTTCCGACCAGGACGCACCGATGCAACACAGGCACAGACCGACGTGAGCTCCTTTGCCGTCCTCGAACCTGTCGCCGATGGGTTCCGCAACTATCTCCAGACCCAGTACAGCGTCTCGCCAGAGGAGCTGCTGGTCGATCGGGCACAGTTGCTGACGTTGACGGCCCCTGAGATGACGGTGCTCATCGGGGGCTTGCGCGTTCTGAACGCCAATTATGCCCAGTCACAACATGGCTGCTTCACCGACCGGCCAGGAACACTGACCAATGACTTCTTTGTCAACCTGCTCGACATGAATACCGTGTGGGAAGCCACCTCGGCAGAGGCTACGCTCTTTGACGGGCGAGACCGCGCCACGGGCGAGCTCAGGTGGATTGGGAGCCGTGTCGATCTGCTCTTCGGTTCGAACTCACAGCTGCGTGCACTCTCAGAAGTCTACGCATCTGCCGATTCACAGGCAAAGTTTGTGCGCGATTTTGTGGCGGCCTGGGACAAGGTCATGAACCTGGACCGCTTCGACCTCGCCTGACCCTGCCGTGTGGGCCAGCAGCGCCAATCCTTCAGCTGCGCTGTTGGCCCACACGCTCATACCAGGTCATCAACAGGGCATCTTCGCCGTTGTCGGCATAATAACGCTTGCGCAGACCCACCACCACAAAGCCCATCCGGCGATACAACGCCTGCGCCGGCAGGTTGCCAGAACGTACCTCCAGGGTGATCTCGACCGCACCCGCCGCACGGGCCTGCGCCATCATCGCCCCCAACAGCCGCTGCCCTGCCCCCTGACGCCGATGGTCAGGATGCACGGCAATCGTGAGGATGTGCACCTCTTCCCCCAACAGCCAGTACCCGCCGTAGGCAAGGATCGGCGGCAGCACCTCTCCCCCAGGACGCAACACCCAGTAGGCAGCCAGAGGGTTGCCAAGCAGCTCGTGGCGGTACATCTCCGCAGACCAGGGCGCTGGAAAAGAGCGGACTTCCACCTCGATCACCCAAGGGATGTCCTGGAGCGTCATCGGCTCAAACAAGGCCATCTGGGCAAGGGCTGTCATCGGTCAGGGCTCGCGCAGATAGAGTGGCTGCAAGCCAGCCAGGCTGTCGCTGATCCCTGCCGACAACAGGGTGCTGGCCACTTCAGCCAGCACCCCGGCTCGACGCAGGCT
>CAIOHJ010000028.1 GCA_903858085.1 uncultured Chloroflexota bacterium | reverse complement strand
TGATCGTGCCTTGGCAGCAGCCTGAGCAGTTTACCATTTTTTTACCCAATTCGGAGGATTCGCATGAAAAAACAGATCGTGGTTGTTTTGTTCTGGGCAGTTGCCCTGCTGTTGAGCGCATGTACGGCCGTGCAGCCGACAGCAGCGGGGGGGGCAGAAAGCGGCAAACTGGCCCAGATCCAGGCTGCTGGCAAATTGGTGGCGGGCACTTCAGCGGACTACCCACCCTACGAGTCGATCGACGAAAACGGCAACTTTGTCGGCTTCGACATGGATCTGATCCGCGCCGTCGGTGAAAAACTGGGGGTGGAGGTCGAGATCGTGGACATGCCGTTCGATTCGTTGATCGCCTCGGTGCAGGAAGGCAAGATCGACGTTGTGATCGCTGCGATGCAGGCAACGGCCGAACGGGACGAGCAGGTCGACTTCTCAATCCCTTATCGGATGACCAAGGACGCCTTTGCCGCCGTTGCCGGGACAGCGCTGACCATGCAAGCCCCGGAAGATGCTGCCGGCAAAAGCATTGGCGCCCAGACCGGCACCGTGCAGGAAGGCTGGATTCAAAAGAATCTGGTGGAGGCCGGGCTTACCCCTGCCGACCAGGTGTTCAGCTACGAGCGTGCCGACCAGGCTGCGCTCGACGTGGCCAATGGCCGCATCGAACTGCTGCTGATGGACGCCGAGCCGGCGCTGGCGCTGGCGCAGGAGAGCGGTCTGGAGCTGGTTCTGATCACAGAACTGACTGCCGAAGGGGGCAAAAGCATCGCCATGCCGGAGGGGGCCAGCGACCTCAAAGCTGAAATCGACCGGATCATCCAGGAATTGATCGACGACGGGACAGTTCAGCGCATCCAGGAAGCCAACGGGCTGCCCTGAGCGGATTGATGCTGCGCTGTGCGAGCTGCTTCGCACAGCGCAGCGCTGTGTGGGGGGAGGGCGGGTCCAACGCCGACTGGAAGAGCCATGGAGTTTGTACAAAAGCTGGTGACAACCTTCAACTTCATCGTGCAGGGGCTGTGGGTGACCTTGGGGGTGACCGCAGTGGCGCTGGCGGTCGGCCTGCTGTTGGGGATCTCGATGGCGGTGCTGCGGGTCTACGGCAACCCCTTCTGGCGCACTGTGGCAGCTCTTTACAGCGTGCTCGTCCGCGCCGTGCCTGTGATCGTGATTGTCTTTGTCCTTTTCTTTGTGATTGCCGGTTTTGTCAACCTGTCTCCCTTTCTGGCTGGATCGCTTGCCCTGGGGGTTGCCTCCGGCGCCTATCAAAGCGAGATCTTTCGAGGCGCTTTTCAGGCGGTTTTGCCAGGGCAGATGGTGGCTGCGCGTGCGATCGGGATGAGCCGTCGCCAGGCGATTCAAAGCATCCTCCTGCCCCAGGCGCTGCGGCTGGCGCTGCCGGGCTGGGGCAACGAGGCAACACTTGTTCTCAAAGATTCGACCCTGGTCTTTGTGGTCGGCGTCCCCGAGATCTTGCGCAGGGCCCAGCAGGTCAGCGCCCGCACCCTGGAGCCCTTTGTCGCCTTTGGAATTGCCCTGCTGCTCTATCTGGCGCTGACGCTGTGGATGACGCAGCTGTTGCAGTGGGTCGAGCGGCGTTACCGACTACAGATCTAAACAGCCCTGCGCCTTGCAGGCGGGACGCCGGAGGAGTTGATGAATCCCACACCCATCTTGCGCGTGGAAGAACTGTACAAATCGTTTGGGCAGACCGCTGTCCTCAAAGGCTTTTCGCTGTCGATCCAGCCACAGGAAGTGGCGGTGCTGGTCGGGCCCAGCGGGTCGGGAAAAAGCACGCTGCTGCGCTGTATCAACCTGTTGGACCCGCCGAATGCCGGGCGGATCTGGCTGGAACAGGAAGAGATCACCGCGGCTGGCGTCAACCCTGACCGGATTCGCCAGCGGATCGGCATGGTTTTTCAAGACTTCAACCTCTTCACCCATCTGACGGCGTTGGGCAATGTCATGGTCGGGCTGACCAAGGTGCGCAAAATGCACAAAAAGGAAGCCCACGAACTGGCCCTCTTTGAGCTGGAAAGGGTTGGATTGGTCGACCGGGCCGGCCACTACCCTGCCCAGCTTTCTGGCGGGCAAAAGCAGCGGGTGGCCATTGCCCGTGCGTTGGGGATGGACCCCCATCTGATGTTGTTCGACGAGCCGACCTCTGCCCTGGATCCTGAGCTGACCGGTGAGGTGCTCGAAGTGATGCAGCAGCTGGCAAGCGAAGGAATGACCATGATCGTCGTCTCGCACGAGATGGGCTTTGCCCGCCAGGTGGCTAGCCGCGTTGTCTTTCTGGAGGGTGGGGTCGTGGTCGAGCAGGGGCCTCCTGCCCAGATGTTTGAACGACCTGCCCAAGAACGCACACGGGTTTTTTTGCGCAAAATTGCCGACCTGGACGAACGCAGCCGCTGAGCGACGGCAGGATGGACGAAAAAATGGAGAGAGTGGTGGAGTTGTTCGGCGCTGTCGCCCCGCTGCTGTGGCAAGGCACAGGGGTCACCCTGCAGATCGCTGCGCTTTCGCTGCTGCTGGGGATGGCGATCGGCCTGCCAGCGGGCATTGCCCGTGTCTATGGCCCACGCTGGCTGCAGCAGGCGACCGGCACCTATGTCGTGCTGGTGCAGGGGACTCCGCTGCTGATTCAGCTCTTTCTGGTCTACTACGGCCTGCCCGATCTGGGGCTGACCCTGGGGCGGCTGGAAGCTGCCTTTCTGACCCTGGGACTCAACAGCGGCGCCTATCAGGCAGAATATCTGCGAGGGGCTTTGCAGGCCGTCCCTGTCGGCCAGATGACCGCCGCTCGCGCCCTCGGCATGAGCCAGGGGCAGGCGGTCCGCTCCATCGTGCTGCCCCAGGCGCTGCGTCTGGTGCTGCCCGCCTGGTCCAACGAGGTTGTGGCCATGCTCAAATATACGGCGGTCGTCTTTTTGATAGCAGTGCCTGACCTGATGGGGCAGGCCAAAATTTTGGCCAGCCGCTACTTTGCGCCGATCCCAATCTATCTGATCGTGGCAGTTTTTTACATTGTGCTGGTTGGGATCACCTACGGGGTGCTGCGTCAGCTGGAGCGCCGTCTGCGTGTGCCGGGGCTGACCGGCGAGCCAACATGAGGAGTCCAGGAAGGAGAGGCCTGCGGCCTTCCCCCCCTTGACCCCACCCCACTCAGGCAGTCTGGACCAGTTCCAGCTCGATGTCGATCTGCACCTCTTTGCCGACCAGCCAGCCGCCGGTCTCCAGAGCCGCGTTCCATGTCAGCCCCCACTCTTCGCGGTTGATCTTGGTGCTGGCATTGAAGCCGTAGCTGACCGTGCCCCAGGGGCTCTTGGCGTTGCCCTGATACTCGACCTCCAACACGACCGGTTTGCTCACCTCCCGGATCGTCAGGTCGCCGTGCAGCCGTGCTTTGTTGTCGCCGGTGACCTCTGTCTGGGTGCTCTTGAAGGTGATGGCGGGGAACTGCTCGGACGCCAGAAACTCAGGGGAGCGCAGATGCCCATCGCGCTGCGCATCCTTGGTGTTGATGCTGGCGCTTTCGATAGAAATGTCGACGCTTGTGGCAGACGGGTTGGCCGGATCCAAGAGGACCGTGCCACTCCACTTCTCGAAGACCCCGCGAGTCTTGGCGACCATCATGTGGCGCACGGAGAACTGAATTTCAGAATGTGAATTGTCGATTTGGAATGCCATCAGGATACCTTCTTTTTTGTAAATGTCTGGTTTGACAAGTCCGTACAGAGCCATAATACTTTGATGTTAAATGATTTATTGTGGAAAATCCTACAATCCTGCCAAACTCACAGGGGGGCTGGCGGGTCTGGACAAAGGGAGGGGAGATGGCGCGGGGTCTTTGGATTCTCGGTTTTTTTTGTGTGTGGGGGGCATCCTGGCTGGCCCCGGCTGGGAGCCGGGCCTTTGGGGAAGGGATGGCGCAGCTCCCGGGCACGCTGCACAGCTACGGGGCGCGCAGTGCCTGGTTGGCCTGGGCGTGGGCGGGGGAGAGGCTCTGGCTGACCGCCGACGGCGGGGTCAGCTGGGAGGATCGCACGCCGGCGGGGCAGCCAGCGGCTGCGGCGGTGGACTGGCTGGA